>CADECO010000082.1:6443-8576 GCA_902825905.1 uncultured beta proteobacterium | reverse complement strand
ATCGAGCCATTCGACGTTGCGGCCGAGCCATCCGAACGCGTCCAGCATGCCAGAGGCTGCAGTCGGGTTGAACGGTCCTGCACTTCGACGCGGCGGACGCTGTCGGCCACGGAAAAGTGGAGCGCGTTCCGCCGCATGAGCGTCCGCAGCCCCGATCCGACCGAGGTGATCAGCGTCGCGGAGCTGTCGACGCAACGCGCGCGCGCGCTCGTGTCGCGGACCACGATCGGCGTGCTCGCGGAACTGCTCGCGGTGGTGACGGTGAGCAGCGCGTTGTTCTCGCACGTCGAGGATCGCCAGATGGTCGCCTGGTGGGGGTACATGGCGCTGATCGCCTTCCTGCGATTGGGTCACTGGATGTACGCCCGACCCGACAGTGGCCGCACCACCAACGACCGGTGGCTAGCCGCGCTATGGGGTGCCGCGGGTGTGGGCTGGGGGGCCGCGCTGGTTGCGTTCTTCCCGCTGCAGGGGCCGATCCGCGAAGGGCTGATCCTGCTGGTGGTGTGCGCGAACCTGGTGCTGGCGTTGGAGGTGCTGCACGCCAGCCGTTCGGCAATGCTCGCGTACGCGATCCCGGTGATCGGACTGCCGGCCGCTCGCCTTGCAACCACGCATGATCCGATCCGCTATGCGTTCGCTGCTCTGCTGCTCGTCTTCCTGGCGCTGGTGCTGTTCGGCTACACGCGGCGCTTTCGCCAGCACGATTCGACGCTGGTCACGCGAATTCGCAGCGAGCGGCGCCTGGGGGAGCTCGCCGTCATCGAGCGCAGCCTGCGCGAGTCGATCGTGGAGGAGCGCGTGATTTTCGAGAGCGCGCTGGTCGGCATTGCGATCGTCAAGGACCGCGATTTCGTGCGCTGCAACCGCCGCATGGAGGAGATTCTGGGTTTCGCGCGAGGGGCACTCGACGGCACTTCGACGCGCACGATTTTCGGTGACGGCGCGGAGTGGAATACCGCGCTTGCGCGCATTGCCGACGATCTCGTGCGCAGCGGCTGGCATGACGAGGAACGGTCGTTCGTGCACCGCGACGGACGCAGCGTGTGGTGCCGGTATCGCGGGCAGATCATCGACCGCAACGACCCATCGCGCGGCTCGATCTGGGTGATCGAGGATCTCACCCAGCACAAGCAGGCGGCACAAGCCAAGGCGCGCGGCGATGCCCAACTCGCGCAGGCCGCAAGCGAAGTGCGTGCGGCGAACGAACGGCTGCTCGATGCGTTCAACTGCGTGCCCGATGCCTTCGCGCTGTTCGACGACGATGACCGGCTCGTCACCTGCAACAGCCAGTTTGCCGCCTTCTATTCGGCCGTGGCGCCGCAGGATCGCCTGATCGGCATGACGTTCGAGGAGCTGCTGCTAGGCTCGATCCGCGCCGGCGAGGCCGTGCCGGCCGAGTACCGGCGCAATCTGCCGGGATGGGTGGCTGAAGTCATGCGCCGGCATCGCAATCCGACCGCGCAGGAGTTCGTTTATCAGGCGGGCGACGGGCTGTGGTGGTGCGTGCGCGAATGCCGTACCGGAAGCGGCGGCACCGTGCAGCTGCGCACCGATATCACCGAGATCAAGCGCGCCGAGGAGCGCATCCGTCACCTTGCGCACCACGATCCGCTGACCGGCCTGCCCAATCGCAGGCTGCTGGATGACCGCCTCGACCAGGCTTGCCACTTCGCGCGGCGCAGCGGCCAGCATGTCGGGGTGATGCTGGTCGATCTGGATAACTTCAAGGGGATCAACGACGAGCAGGGCCATGAGGTCGGCGATCGCGTCCTGCGCGAGGCGGCCAGGCGATTGCGAGAGTCGGTGCGTGAAGTCGACACGGTGGCGCGGCACGGCGGTGACGAGTTCGTGGTGGTGCTCGCCGAGTTGCGCCAGTCGATGGACGCAGCGCGCATCGCGCGCAAGATCCTGCAATCGCTGATCCAGCCGATCGTCATCGACGGCCGAGCGTTTCGCATCGGCGCAAGCATCGGCATCAGCACGTATCCGAACGATGGATTGGACCCCGAAGGCCTGCTCAAGAAGGCGGACGTGGCGATGTATCGCGCCAAGGCGAGCGGCCGCGGCCGGTTCGAGTTCGCGCATTCGCATCAGCCGGTGCAGCCCGAATTGGAGCTAAGCTAACAAGTA
>CADECO010000082.1:0-6343 GCA_902825905.1 uncultured beta proteobacterium | reverse complement strand
TGTTTTCCGGCCGGCGTCCCAAGCACCTCGGCGTCACGGATGGTCGCCTCGCGCCGACCGATCCGCGGCCCAACAACGTCTCGAGCCAGGCCGATTCGAGCAGCGATGCGACGCATTACATCGACCCGCTGCGATTTGCCGGCGATGCAGGCCGCGCATTTGCAGCCGCGAAGAAGATCGTCGCCGAACTGGAGCGTACGCATATCATTACGGAGCGCGAGAACTACCTGCACGCCGAGTCCTCATCCAAGACGTTCGGATTCGTCGATGACCTGGAACTGCTGCTGGACGCCAAAGGCAAAGTGATCCACGTACGCGCGGCGGCCCGACTCGGCATTCGCGACTTCGACGTCAACCGCAACCGGGTCGAGACGATCCGCCAGCGGCTGGAGCAAGCGCTCAAGCGCAAGTGAGCCGCGCGCCTGGCACGAGTCAACGCGCACGCATCGACAAACTGCAAGGCACACCGCGGCAACCTCGGTATAGTTCGCGCCGCATTCAATTCATGAATCTCGAGGCGCAGCGATGGCTGGCGTGGTGGTGTTGATTTCGGGTCGCGGCAGCAACATGCAGGCGCTGGTCGAAGCGGGCTTGCCGGTGCGCGCCGTGCTCAGCAACAAGGCTGATGCAGCCGGACTGGCGTTCGCGCGAGAGCGAGGCATCGCCACCGCGGTGGTCGAGCATCGCCAGTTCGGCAGTCGCGGGGCGTTCGACGACGCGCTGGCGAGCGCCATCGACGCCTTCAAGCCCGATCTGGTCGCGCTGGCCGGCTTCATGCGCGTGCTCACTCCCGCATTCGTGCGGCGCTACGACAATGCCATGCTGAACATCCACCCATCGTTGTTGCCGGTGTTTCCGGGGCTGCACACGCACGCGCGTGCGCTCGCGGCGGGAGTCAAGGTGCACGGGACAACGGTCCATTTCGTGATTCCGGAACTCGATGCCGGGCCGATCGTCATTCAGGCGGCGGTTCCGGTGCTGGCCAGCGATGACGAAGCGGCGCTTGCGGCGCGCGTGCTCGCGCAGGAACACGTGATCTATCCGCGCGCGGTGCGCTGGTTCATCGACGGCCTGCTCACGGTACGCGGCGGTGTCGTGCGCGTGACCGGAGCGCCGGCACAATCGACGCTGTGTTCACCATGCGACTGACGCGACCGCTGCTCCAGGCGACGAGCGATGCCGCCTCACAGGTCCTGCGGCTGGATGCGCCCGCGGATCGCAAGTTGTCGGCGTTCTTTCGCTCGCAGCCCAAGCTGGGACATTTCGAACGCGGCGTGATCGCCGAGACGGTCTACGCCATCCTGCGTCGGCGGCGCCATCTCGAATGGGCGCTGGGCCATGCCACACCACGGCAACTGGTGCTCGCGACATTGTCAGAGACGCACGATCCGGCCGTGCTGAGCGATCTGGTCGGACCGAAGGAGGCGCGTTGGCTGCATGAGCTGGCGACGCGCGAAAGTACTGCCGATGATCTTCCGCTCGGGGTCGAACTCGAACTGCCCGACTGGGTGGTCGAAGCGCTGTCGCAGACGATGGCGTCCGAGATGCTGCGAAAGCTCGCGCAGGCGCTGTCCGAGCCAGCGCCCATCGATCTGCGAGTCAACGAGCTGCGGATCGATCGCGACACTGCGCTGTCGCAGCTGGCTTCGTTTCACATTCAGGGAGAGCCGACGCCGTATTCACCATTGGGGATTCGGCTGCGCGGCAAGCCCGTGATCCATCGTTGCCCGCTGTTCGTCGACGGATCGATCGAGATTCAGGACGAGGGCAGTCAGCTGATCGGTTATCTGGTCAGCCCGTTGCGGGGGGAGATGGTGGTGGACTTTTGCGCCGGTGCCGGCGGCAAGACCCTGGCGCTCGCCGCGATGATGCGATCCACCGGACGCGTGTACGCCTTCGACAACGACGAGAAGCGCCTGACGCGGTTCAAGCCAAGGCTTGCGCGATCCGGGCTGTCCAACGTGCACCCGCAGCGCGTCGATGGCGAGCGCGATCCACGCATCGGCCGGCTTGCGGGAAAGATCGACCGAGTGCTGGTCGATGCGCCGTGCAGCGGGTTGGGGACCTTGCGCCGCAATCCCGACCTGAAATGGCGGCATTCACTGCAAACGGTCGAGGAACTCCATGCCAAGCAGCTGTCGATCGTGAATTCTGCAGCGAGGCTGGTGAAGCCGGGCGGGCGCTTGGTGTACGCAACCTGCAGCCTGCTGCCGCGCGAGAACGAGGCGGTCGTCGAGGCGTTCCTCACCAACAGTTCCGGCTTTCGCGTGGTCGACGCGTACGCGGAGTTGGCCAAACGCGATATCAAGGTCACTTCAGAGGGCGCGCCGTACCTGAAGCTGTATCCGCACATTCATCACACCGACGGATTCTTCGCGGCGGTTCTCGAACGGTCGCATTGACGCTGCCATGCTCGATGCAACGTTCTTCGGCGTAGATGCTCATCATCCCATCGCGCTGGCCTGGGCCGAATTGCTCACGCATGGCGGTGCGCTGCAGGTAGGCGCCATCGCTGTCTCCGTCCTGCTCGCCTGGCTGCTCGGGCGCCGGTTGATCCTGCCGCGTCTGGAGGCTTCATCGGCGAGCGCCGAGGCGATGCGCACGCAAGGGCTCCGCGGGGTCGTCGTCGCCGCATTGGTGTGGGTGCTGCTGGCGATCGCGAGACCCGTGTTGAGCGCGTGGACGGGCGTGGCGCTGCTCAATCTGGCGGCAGCGCTGTTCGGTGCGCTCGCGCTGGCGCGGGTGATGGTTTTTCTGGCGCGCCGCGCGTTTCCTTCGAGCAGCATCCTGGCAGCATTCCAGAAAGTGATTGGTCTGACGATCTGGGGCGCGTTCGTCCTGCATCTGACCGGGCTGCTGCCTGAGCTGGCGGAGTTCCTCGATGGGTTTCACATCCCGATCGGCAAGCAGAGCGTCTCGTTTCTGACCATCCTGCAGGGTGCGTTCTGGGTGATGGTGGTGGTGCTCGTCGCGCTGTGGATCGGCACTGCGATCGATGGCCGCCTGATGCGCGCCGAGGCCTTGCACTCGAGCTTGCGCGTCGCACTGGCCCGGCTGGTGCGAGCAGTGCTGGTCGTGATCGGGGTATTGATCGCATTGCCTCTGGTGGGGATCGACCTGACGGTGCTCTCGGTGTTCAGCGGCGCACTGGGCGTCGGCTTGGGCTTCGGTCTACAAAAGATCGCCAGCAACTACGTGAGCGGCTTTATCGTGCTGCTGGAGCGATCGGTGCGGATCAAGGACGTCGTCACCGTGGACAACTTCAGCGGCGAGGTTCGCAATCTCACCACTCGTTACGTTGTGTTGCGCTCGCTCGATGGGCGCGAGGCGATCATTCCGAACGAGAAGCTCATCACCGATGCGGTAATCAACCAGTCGCTGAGCGATCCGCGCGTGCGCGTTAGTACGGTAGTGCAGGTGACCTACGACACCGACATCGATCGGGCATTGGCTCTGCTCGAAGATATAGCGAAGCAGCACGCGCGAGTGGTTGCTGACCCACCGCCGTTCGCGATGCTCGCGAAGTTCGCCGATAGCGGCATCGATCTGGAACTCGGCTTCTGGATCGCCGATCCGCAAAACGGCACAGGCGGTGCGCGCTCGGATATCAATCGCGAGATCTGGCGGGTGTTTGCGCGCAACGGCATCGAGTTCGCTTATCCACGCAGGGAAGTCAAGATCCTGTCCAATGGCAATAATCCACCGGTGGTCGGCGGAACGCCGGTTTAGTACCGGGTGCGCGACACAATGGTCACGCACGGGTAACGGATCGCGTAGAATCGGCGCCGCCATTCGGCGCAACGGTTTTGAGGGGGATGAATGATCTGGTCCGGGCTGGTGGATTTGCCCTGGTGGGGGTACGTGCTGGTCGCACTGCTGCTGACCCACATTACGATCGCTGGCGTCACGATTTTCCTGCACCGCTGCCAGGCGCATCGGGCACTCGATCTGCACCCGATCGTCTCGCACTTCTTCCGATTCTGGATGTGGCTCACGACCGGTCAGGTGACCAAGGAGTGGGCCGCGGTGCATCGCAAGCATCATGCGCGCGTCGAAACCGCCGAGGATCCGCACAGTCCGCAGATCGTCGGGCTCAACAAGGTTCTGTGGCAAGGGGTGGCGCTCTATCGCGCCGCCTCACGCGACCCGGCAACGCTCGCCCGATACGGACATGGGACGCCGGACGACTGGCTCGAGCGCAACCTCTACACGCCGCGACCCAACACCGGCGTGCTGCTGCTTGGACTCATCGACGTGATGGTGTTCGGTCTGGTTCCGGGTCTGCTGATATTCGGCGTGCAACTCGCCTGGATACCGTTCTGGGCGGCTGGCGTCATCAACGGGGTGGGACATTTCTGGGGCTATCGCAACTTCGACTGTGCCGATGCCAGCCGCAATATCGTGCCGTGGGGCATCCTGATCGGCGGCGAGGAACTGCACAACAACCACCACGCCTACGCATCGTCGGCGAAGCTCTCCAACAAGTGGTACGAATTCGATATCGGCTGGCTCTACATCCGCGTGTTGAGCGCGCTTGGGCTGGCCCACGTGAAGAAGGTTGCACCTACGCCGCGATTCGTCGCCGAGAAGCCGGCGATCGATCTGGAGACGCTGCAGGCGGTGATTACGCACCGGTACGACGTGCTGTCGCACTACGCCAAGTCGCTGCGCGCGACCTGGTCGCAGGAAGTCGAACGGTTGCGTTCCCTGGCGCCGCACGATGCGCGGATGCTGCAGGGCATGAAACGCTGGCTGGCGCGCGATCATCGCCGTTTGCCCGAGAGCGTCAAACCGCAGCTGATTCAATCGATCGAAAAGTCCAAGGCGCTGCAGATCGCGTACTCCATGGGGCAGGAGCTCAATACCCTGTGGGAACGGTCCAATGCAACGCGAGAGCAACTGCTGCGGCAACTGCAGGAATGGTGCCACCGCGCCGAGGCCAGTGGCGTTACGCCGCTCGTCGATTTCGCTCGCCGGCTACGCTGCTACGCCTGACGCCTAGAGCTTGCGGCGCCAGAACGCGCGGCATCAAAATAAAAGGGCCTGCGATGCAGGCCCTTTTTTATTGCCAGCCAAGCCTTGCTATTTCAGCTTGGTCTCGCGGTAAATCACGTGCTTGCGCGCGCGCGGGTCATATTTCTTGACCTCCATCTTGTCTGGCGTCGTGCGCTTGTTCTTCGTGGTGGTGTAGAAGTGACCGGTTCCGGCGGTCGACTCGAGTTTGATCTTTTCGCGCATGGCGGCGTTCCTTTGTTCAGATTACGCCGCGCGCACGCATTTCGGCGACGACGACGTCGACACCCTTCTTGTCGATGGTGCGCAGGGCGGCGGTGCTCAGACGAAGTCGGATCCAACGCTGCTCCTTCTCCAGCCAGAACCTGCGGTATTGCAGGTTGGGCAGAAAGCGACGCTTGGTCTTGTTGTTCGCGTGCGATACGTGATGGCCGACGCGCGGCTTCTTTCCGGTCAAAACACAAACGCGGGCCACTGGGAGCTCCTGGTCGAGAAAGCCGCGAATCGTAGGCGAAAAGGACTGGAAAATCAAGGAGGCAAGCCGACGTCCATCGGGCACGAATCGCCCTTGGCGAGGCTGTCGAGGGTGCTCAAATCATCCCGTGCTCGGCAAACGAGAAGATGCCTGTCCTGGTCACTACCATGTGATCGAGCACACGCACTCCGACAAGATCCAGCGCCTTGCGCAATCGCTCGGTAAGCGCCCGATCGTCCTGGCTGGGATAGATCTTCCCGGAAGGATGGTTGTGAGCGAATATCAGCGCGGCCGCGTTGCGCGCCAGGGCGGCCTTGACCACTTCACGCGGGTACACGCTGGCCTGGGTCAGCGTGCCGTGGAACATCTCGTCGAGAGCAATGACGTGGTTCTGCACGTCGAGATGGATGGCTACGAACACCTCATGCTCGCGATTGCCGATGGCCAGTCGCAGATAGTCGCGTACGGCGGCCGGCGATCCGAGGGTGTCCTGCTGTGCGAGCTGCTCACCGAGACTGCGGCGTGACAGCTCGAGCGCAGCCTGAAGTTGCGCGAGCTTGGCCGGACCGATGCCGGGGATCGATCGCAGCTCGTTGGGCTTGGCGGCGAGCACGCCTTGCAGTCCGCCGAAGCGCACCAGCAGATCGCGTCCGAGCGTGACGGCGTTCTTGCCTCGCGTTCCCGATCGCAGGAACACAGCCAGCAGTTCGGCGTCGGAGAGCGCCCGCGCCCCATTCGCGAACAGACGCTCGCGCGGCCGTTCGCCCACCGGCCACTCGTTGATTGCCATGTTTACCTCCGAATTTTCTTGTTCTGCCCCAACGCTGGCGCAGCGAATGGTTCGCGTAGAATCGG
>CADECO010000081.1:13968-18572 GCA_902825905.1 uncultured beta proteobacterium | reverse complement strand
TCGAGACGCCGCGCTGGGTCGGCTACTTCGTTCAGCGTCCTGAAAGCCATCGCATTCACCATGCACGCGGGGTACACGCCTTCAACTACGCTGACCTGCCGCTATGGGACCTCGTGTTCGGCACGTTCTGCAATCCGGCGAGCGTGCACGGGCTGGAGGCCGGCTTCTATCGGGGCGCATCGGTGCGTATCCCCGAGATGCTGGTCGGGACGGACGTGACGAAGCCCCGAGCTTGAGCGGTGGCGTGAGGCTGTGCCGCCGCACTCGCGGCGACGCTTGGCGGGTTCGCGGCGCATGGCGCATGATTGCGCCCTTGCCCGACACGCCAAACCCGTCAACGGGGTGCCCATGATCCGCAGACTCCATCACAACGCGTACCGCTGCCGTGATTCCGAAGCCACGCGCCGGTTCTACGAGGACTTTCTCGGCATGCGCCTGGCGGGCTCGCTGATGATCGGCGAGACCAAGAGCGGACGGCAGACCAATACGTTGCATACGTTCTACGAAACCGACGACGGCGAGTATCTGGCGTTCTTCGAGGCGCCTGACATGCCGTTCGATTTCAAGGTGCAGCACGACTACGATCTGCACATCGCCATGGAAGTCGAGCGCAATGTGCTTGAGCCGATGCTGGAGAAGGGCAAGGCCGCGGGCATCGAGTCGCGCGGCGTGAGCGACCACAAGTTCATCCATTCGGTGTACTTCCGCGATCCGAACGGCTACGTGATCGAGCTCACCGCTCGCATGCCCGGCCACGACCAGGCAATGGATCCGTCGCGCAATCGCGCGCGCGCGATCCTCGACGAGTGGCAGGGCACCAAGAAGGCGGCGGCCTGAGCGAGCAGGCAGCAGCCTGAGCGGCCCCACCGGCGTTGCGCGGGGCGATCTGCTCAGGAGCGCGGCGAGTCGGGCGATACCGTGCGCGTCTGCATCGGCACATCCGTGGTGTTTCGCATGGTCTGATGCATGCCCACGTACACCATGTAGAGGGTGAACGAGCTCAGGATGGCGAAAGCAGCCGTCACTGCGCCGTGTTTGAACACGGTCGATGCCCACTGACCGCGCGGCACGATGCGATTGCGCGGGGTGGCGGCGAGCACGAACAGCGCAACGAGGAACGGTGCGTGGCCGATGCCGTCGATCGGGCCGAACATCGGAATCGCCGAGAGCACCAGTCCGAAGATCACCACCGCCGCCACTTGTGCGCCGACCCGTAGCGCGACCAAGGCAAATGCCGCGCTGAACTCGATCCAGCCGGCGCTCATCAACCAGAACTGCGGCGTGAAGCCCATGAGAAGTTCCGGACGTTCCTGCAGCACCGGAACGGTCCAGCCGGGGAAGCAGAACTTCTCGATGCCGCCCCACATGAACGTCAGCGCGACCGAGAATCGCACGACATCGAGCGCGCGGCGATCGATACGGCGATCGCCCACGGAAAACATGATCATCGCAACGGCCAGGCCGATGTAGGCCGGGTAGTCCGCCAGGTGAAACATGCCGTATTCGCTGATGGCCACGGCATAGAGCAGCAGCAGCGCGACGCCGCCGTACCAGGCCGCGCTGCGTTGTAGCAACGTGGCCGCGGCGGCGAGCTGCAATACCGGTACCCAGCGCGCGGAGGTGGTCAGCTCGGGCGTGAGGTAGACCGGACGATCCCAGAACAGCAACGCGGTGGACGCCACGGCGATCGCCATGCCGATGCGCAACACGTCCGGACCGCAGCGGTCGGCCCAGCGCGCAAGCGGTGTCAGCGTGGCGCGCACGCGCTCCGAGCGTCGCAGCTTCAGATCGAGCTGCGCGGCGAGGCAGATCGCGATTGCCGCGAGCAGTGCCAGGCCGATGAACGGACCCTGCATGGCCGTCTCGACGATCGAGCGTGGCGGTGATTCGATGTCGTAGCTGGCGAGCCACTTCACGTGTGCCATTGCCGGCATCGCGATCGAAACGAGCGCGATGCCCGCCAGCGCCGCCGTGGCGTTGATTTGGTTGATGCGACGAACAGCCGATCGACTTGGACGATGCGTTTCGATGCGTGGCGTGGGAGTGACGACGCTTGCTGAGAGTGAGGTCATGATGCAGGCGGATTCGGAATTCGTGACACGGCGTTCGGAGCGAGTGCGTTCCACGAGCGGAGTCGTCGAAGCGGATCAAGCCGGCGAAGGATGCGAGCGCGGGCAGTGCCGGGACAAGAGGCATGCGATCGGCGGCGCAACGCAATCGCCGGATGGATGCAGTGCTCGCGCGCCGCTCGATGGCGGTGCGCTCGCAATCGATCAATGGCGATTGAACTCCGACTGATGGGGTGCGCCGCGAGTTCGCGCACCGTTACATTATCGAACCGCTGTCGATTGGCGAGTCGACCGAATGCGTCGACCCCATCGCCTGCAACGGACGGCATCGCACCCCAGAGAAAGCGAGCCACCGTTGCGATGAACGGATCGTCCTCACGCCGCAGCCCAAAACTATCGATGACTTCGGGTCGAGGGAATGAAACGTCCGTTGCAGGCTGTGCTCCCGGTGCTCGCGCTCGCGGGAGTGATCGGAGTGCTGTCGTTCGTGGGGCTCGATCGGAGCAAACCGGCGTTCGAGTGGAACCTGCCGAGTTGGGCGCCGCCGCCCGTGGTGCCGGCCGACAATCCGATGAGCGCGGTGAAGGTGGATCTTGGGCGCCATCTGTTCTACGACCGGCGCATGTCGCGCGACGGCACGATGGCCTGCGCCACGTGTCACCAGCAGGCGCGCGCGTTCACCGATGGCCGCACCCGGCCTGCGGGGGTCACCGGTGAACGTCATCCGCGCGGCGCGCTGTCGTTGGCCAACGTGGCGTATCTGCCGAGCCTGAGCTGGGTCGATCCGAACATCAAATCGCTGGAAGCACAGGCGCGCCTGCCGCTGTTCAGCAATCACCCGGTCGAGATGGGCATGGCGGGCCGCGAGGACGAACTGCTCGAACGGCTGCGCGCCGAACCGCGCTATCAGCGCATGTTCAAGCAGGCGTTTCCCGAAGCCAAGGGCGAGATCACGGTGGCGACGATCACCAAGGCGATTGCCGCGTTCGAGCGCACGCTGATCTCGCTCGACTCGCCGTTCGATCGTTACCGCTACGGCAATCAGCGCAACGCCATCTCGCCGGCGGCGGCACGAGGCGCGGCGCTGTTCTTCGGCGAGAAGTTCGAGTGCTATCACTGCCATGCGGGCTTCACCTTCACCGACAACGTCATGCACGCGCGGCTGCCGTTTCCCGAAATCGGTTACCACAACAACGCGCTCTACAACGTCGACGGCAAGGGCAGCTATCCGAAGGGCGATCGCGGCCTGATCGAGTTCACCGGCCGGCCCGAAGACATGGGCAAGTTCCGTACGCCCACGCTTCGCAACGTTGCGCTCACCGCTCCGTACATGCACGACGGCAGCATCGATACGCTCGAAGGCGTGGTGCGCCACTATGCGCGCGCCGGACGCGACGCGCACATGGGGCCCAAGCGTGACGAGGATGGCAAGTCGGCGGATGCGGGCAAGGCGGCCGACAGGGCGCAGCCTGCGGACACTTCAGCGGGAAGCGCCAATCCCTACAAGAGCAACCTGCTGGCCGGTTTCGCGCTGACGGACCAGGAGCTCAATGACATGCTCGCGTTCCTGCACAGCCTCACCGACGATGGATTCATCGCCAACGCGCGGCACAGCGATCCGTTCGTCACCGACCGGCCGGCGCGGCGCCCCACTGGGCCGCGGTAAGGCGGCCGCGGTAAGGAGGCCGCTGTAAAGAAGGGATCGCTCGGCGCTTACTCCGGCCCCACGAACCCGATGTACGCCCCGCATGCATCGGCGGGCGGTACCAGCATCGCCTGTTCACCGGTATTGCGCACGCCGCGCGCCGGCGGCGGCATGCCGTGCTCCTGCATCCAGCGTGCGGCCGCGCCCATGCTGGTGGTGCGATAGAGCGCCTGGAACGGCCCGGGTCCGCGGCGCTCGAGCGCGTCGGCGGCGACGCCGGGCGCGTAAGGTTGCGCGATGCCCAGCCCCGAGTTGCCGAGCTGGAACACGAACATATCGGCCATGATTACCGTGCCGCGTTCCTGCTTGGGCAGCGGCATGCCCAGCACCTTCGCGTACAGGGCGGCGTCGGCAGCGGCGTCGCGACTGGCGATGTAGGCGCGTTCGATCTTGAACACGCCATTGGGATTGGCGCCGAAACCGGTGCGCCGTTCCGCGAGCGCAGTCACGTGCTCGATAAAAAACAACGGCAGCGGATTGCGAGCGCCGAGCTGGGCGACTTTCCAGCGCAGCTCGCGGCCGTCGGGTGTGCGGCGCGCACCGTCGTTCGCATCGCTCACCTCGATGCCGCGCGCCCGCATCGCGGCGACATCGGCCACCAGATCATTGCTTTGCAGGATGACGTAACGGATGCCGCCGCCCGCGGCCACGAAGCCCGGCAGCCCCGCATCGAGCGCGCTGCGGCCCGCGGCGTACTCCGCTGCGTCGCGTACCGCGATCAACTCGAGGTAGTCCTCCTGGTTGAACGCGATCGCGTTGTGCGTGCCCTTGCCCGGATGGTTGCCCCCGGGCTGCACGTCGAAGCCCAGCTTGCGGTACTGCGCGGTGGC
>CADECO010000081.1:3149-13868 GCA_902825905.1 uncultured beta proteobacterium | reverse complement strand
CGATAGTGGACCGGACCCTTGAGCAGCAGCTGATGATCACCCAGATAATCGCCGTGATCGGCGGTGAACACCACGATGGTGTCGTCGGCCAGGCCGAGTTGGTGCAACTCGTGAAGCACCCGGCCGATGGAATCGTCGATGAAGCTGATCGAGCCGTAGTTGAGCGCGATCGCCTCGCGCGCTTCCTGCTCGGTGCAGGCGAACAACATCTGCGAGTTCTTCACCGCGGTGCCGTCAGTGCGCTGCTTGTACAGCCACTGCAAGTGCGGGGCGAGATTGCGATGTGCTGCGCTGAACGAGGCCGGAAGCGGGATGTCGCCGGGCTTGTACATGTCCCAGTACTTTCCCGGCGGCGTGAACGGATGGTGCGGATCGGGAAACGAGCTGTGGATGAAGAACGGCTTGCCGCTGCCGGCGAAGGCACGTAGCCGGTCGATGGTGCGATCGGCGATCCAGGCCGTGGGATACAGCGCCTCGGGCACGCGGGTGCGCCACGCCTGACGGCATTTGGTGAGCGCGAAATCCGGCGTGGGGATCGCGTTCTCCGGGCCGATGAGCTTGTCGGCGTCTTTCACCTGCTCGCGGATCCAGCGGCGCCAGTGGCCGTACTCGTCGTCGGCGTGATGGATGCACAGATCGACGGAGTCGAAGCCGTAGAACGGCGTGGTGATGTCGGCGCTCGGATCTTCCTCCCAGCGCTTCCACAGCTCCTGCCCGTGCACACCTGCCGGTTCGACGCGAGCCTCGTAGGGAAGCTTCGGCGTTCCTTCGCGTGGAAAGCCCGGCGGACGCGCCTCGATGTTCTGAAGATGCGATTTGCCCACGTGCGCCGTCGCGTAGCCCGCCTGGCGCAGCGTTTCGGGCAGCGTGCGCTCGGCTAGCGAAAGCTCGATGCCGTTATGGCGCACGCCGTGGCGCGAGGGCATGCGGCCGGTCATCAGTGATGCGCGGTTTGGCATGCAGATCGGCGTGGCGACGTGGAACTCGTCGGCGGTCCAGCCGACGGCTGCGAGCCGGTCGATGTGCGGCGTGCGAACGATCGCGTTGCCGTAACAGCCGAGGTGATCGGCGCGATGCTGGTCGGTGATGAAGAACAGGAAATTCGGACGCGCCATCAGATGACTTTCAGCAGCCGATTGAACTCCACTTCGGCCTCCGGGTCGCCGCGGACGATGCGTCCGGACAGTGCGTACACGTTCTCGAGCATCTGCAGCAGCGCTTCCTCGCCCGCGCCGAGTTGCTGCGGCGACAGCAGTTTCTCGACCCGATACTTCTCGATCATCTGCCGGTAGAACACGCGATCCTCGCGGCGCATCTCGTCGCGCGAGATCGAAACGAAGTAGGGCTCCATGTTGGTCGTGCGGGTGCGACTGCTGAGCAACTGGTCGATAAAGCCCAGATACGACGAGGCGAACTGCGGCGCGTTCTGGATGTACATGCCGTTGTTGCTGTCGCGGATGTAGCTGCGCACATCGGCGTTCGCCGAGCCCACCAGCACATCGTTGTCGAACACCGACACCTTGGTGTGCAGCGACACGTTGTCGGTGTTGGGTTGCTTGACGTACTCGTAGTACTCGATCTGCGCGGCGCGCATCGGGTCGCGCTTCTGCGCGGCGTATTCGACGAACGCCTTGGCCGACTGGCGTGCGAGCAGATTGACCACGTTCAGGTCGGTGGTGTGCACCGAGTTGGTGAGAATGGTCAGGCGCAGATTGCGGCACTCGATGCGTCCGTCGATGATCTTGCCCAGCAGCGCCAGCAGGTTCGAGCCGGGAAAGAAGTAGGCGTTGTGGAGCACGACGCGGGTCGGTCGCGGAGCGCGGCATGCCTGCTCGATCCGCAACTGCCACAGCGCGTTGATGCGCTTGCCATGCAACGCCTCCTCGCCGTTCTTGGCGCCATACGAGCGCTCATTGCGAGGCGCGCTGAATGGTCCACCGTAGAGCGGCAGGTTTTCCACGTAAGCGAGCGTGGCGCCCGCATCGACCTCGAATTCGGGGATCGGCTCGGTCGGATTGGGGGCCTTGTAGCGCAGGCGATACTCCGCCGCAGTCTTGCGCAACTGCGTATAGAGCTTGTCCTCGCGTTGTCGCTGCGACTCGGCGTGCTTGACGAACGTGCTTTCCAGGCAGCCCGGGCCTGGACGTTTCGCGCATTCGGCGGCGGCCTGCGCGCGTGCCGGGGCGTTGGCGACGAAATCGTTCGGCGCGTGCTGGCGGATCTCGTCGATGCGCGCGATCATCACGCGGAAGTTCCACAGCCGGTCGAACGCCGCGCGGATGCCTTCGCCGCCGTTGACGAGTTCGGCCTGCAGGTCGGTGTCCATGAACACGTACTTCTTGACCAGCGGGTTGGGCCGCATGTGGTACGAGTCTTCGACATTGCGACCGCCCAGCACGACGAAACGGTCGTCGACCAGCAGCAGCTTGTGATGCAGGAAATCGGAGAAGTACTCCCAGTCCTGCGCGGTGCTGCGATCGTGCCGTTCGACCGGCAGATATGACAGGAGCTGATCGGCCACCGGATTGATCTGCTCTCCGTAGAGCGCGAACGCGACGCGCAGCTGCAGCAACGCCAGCACCTGCTGAAACGGCGCCGCGGTGCGCGAGCGGTAGTAGATCGTACCGACGTCACGCAGGCCGGCGAGATCACCGGGTGCGGCCGCGCTGCCTGCGCCCTTCAGCGCCTGGACATCGATGCTCTGGCCGGAGGTCACGGCGGCGGCGGAGACGTCGAGCGACTTGCCGTACAGGCCCGACAGGAACATGCCCGAGTTGGCCATCGCCAGATTGGAGATGTTGAGTTCGGCCGCCGATTTGCCGTCGACGGTCTCGTTACCGAACCGCTCGTTGATGGCGGCGATCTTCTCGGCGCTGCAATTGGGGCCCACGCCCTTCTGACAGCCCAGCGTGAGATAGACGGCGTCTTTGACGATCTCGCGCGTGGGGCGGTTGTAGAAGCGCACCTCGATACTTCCGCCGCTGCCGCCGACCTTGCTGAACCGTTCCATGGCCGAGAAGCGGTCCAGGCCCTTGTAGTTGGTGAAGTAGTCGACCAGCAGGCGCACCTTCACACCACGCTCGGCGGCCCGCAGCAATGCCTCGCTGAAGGCTGAACTGGTGTAGTCGTCGCCGTAGATGTAGTACATCGCCTCGATCGTGCGTTCGGCGCGATTGATCGCCTCGATCTTGGCGCGAAACGCGGCGTCGTTGTCGGTGAGCAGCGCCGCTCGGTTCGCGCGCATCGCCCCGCTCGATGCGTGGCGCAGCAGCGTGTCGCGCGAGAGTTGCGATTCGGCTGCCGAGTTGGGGCTGAGGTACGGATTCGTCGCGCAGCCGCCGAGCGCGACGACGAGCAGAGGGGCGAGATAGATCGCGAGACGCGCGGTGCGACGCAAAGCGAAAAGCGCGGCACGATGTGCGGCAGACGACGCCACGGGGCGGGGGATCGCGATACTCATTGGGAATCTCCGTTTTGTGCTCGAGTGGCCCGGGTCTCGACTCCCACAGACGCGGCTCGAAGCGGCCGCTGAATCGTGTTGTAGGCCTTCCCGAACGTAGCACGCTGCCCCGGGGCAGTCCACCCTGGCGCGGGCGCGCCGCTGCCGTTGATCGACGCGGGCGCGGGCAAGCGAAGGACGCCCTCTGGCGCGAACAGTCCGCCTCGTGCGACGATCCCGGCAGACGACCAATAAAGAGGAGACCCGTCCAATGAGCCAGAGGAATCGTCTGATCGGCGCCTTGCTGGTCGGAGGCATGGTGGCGGTGGCATCGCAAGCAAGTCTCGCGCAGTCGGCCGACAGCTTCCCCAACAAGCCGATCCGCATCCTGGTGCCGTATCAACCCGGCGGCGCTACCGACATCACCGCGCGCATCGTCGCGGCGCGGCTGCCCGATGCGATCGGCCAGCAGGTCGTGGTCGAGAATCGTCCCGGTGCTGCAGGCAACATCGCGATCGATGCCCTGGCCGCCGCGCCGGCCGACGGCTACACGCTGCTGGTGGGCAACGTGTCGACCAACGCGATCAACGAAACCACCTACGCGGGCTCGATGCGTTCGAAGCCCTCGCGCGATCTCGTCGGCGTTACCAACATCACCGAGATTCCACACGTGATCGCGGTGAGCGCGCAGTTCGCGCCCAAGACCGTCAAGGAGCTGGTCGATGCGGCCAAGGCGAACCCGGGCAAGATCAACTATGCCTCGGTCGGCGCCGGCACCTATCCGCATCTGGACATGCTCAAGCTTGCCAAGGCCACCGGCATCGAGATGACGCATGTGCCGTACAAGGGCGGCGCCGGTCAGGTGCTGCCCGCGCTCATCTCCAACGAAGTGAACGTGACCTTCCTCAATCTCTCCTCGACGCTGCCGCACATCAAGGCGGGCAAGGTGCGTCCGCTTGCTACCACCGCGCCCGCGCGTTTGAAGGAGCTGCCCGACACGCCCACCATGGCCGAGATCGGCTTTGCCGGAATCGGTACCAACGCCTGGCAAGGTCTGTTCGCACCGGCGGCCACGCCCAAGCCGGTGCTGGAGAAGCTGCACGCGGCGATCGCCAAGGTCATGGCCCCGGCTGAGGTGAAGGAGAACCTCGACAAGCAGATGCTCTCGCTGGTGATCTCGAAGTCGCCGCAGGAGTTCACCGATTTCGTCATCGCCGAGACGAAGAAATGGGCCGAGTTCCTGGCGCAGAATCCGGTGAAGATCGAATAGACGTTCCACGGGGCAAGCACGAAGCGCGACACATTCCAGCAATCGATTCGAGGCAAGGAAAGAACCGATGAGCAACACCGAAACGAAGAACAAGGGCGCCACCAGAGGTGGGAGCGGCAACTACCTGTTCGACATGGACGGGCTCGCCGGGCTCGATGCGGGGACCGGTTACTCCACCGCGCATGGGCCGGTGGTGGAGGGCGATCGCATCCAGGTCGGTCTGATCACGATGCCGCGAGGTACTGGCGCGCGCCCGCACACGCACCCGAACGAGCAGTGGATGTACATCATCAAGGGCCGTGCGCGCTGTTCGGTCGACGGGCAGCCCGAACGCATCATCGGCCCGGGCGAGCTGATGTACATGCCGGCCAATGTCGTGCACTACGCCGTGGCGATGCCCGAGGAGGATCTGGTGTTCTTCACCTGCAAGGATCTCTCGCACGGCATCATCGGTCAGGCAGCCGACGGCACCATGGCCGGCCCGCATTACGACGCCGGTTTCGAGCCAGGCAAGAAAAAGTAGGGGGCGCGATGCGTCTGGCTTCGGTTGTGGCGCGCGGCGAGTCGCGTTTCGGCGCGATCGTCGACGGCGGCTTGTTCGATCTGGGACGACGGCTCGGTGCACGCTGCGTCGATCTGGTCGGGCTGTTCGAGCATGGCTTGATCGATCAGGCGGCGCGCTTGTCGGCGGGCGCGAAGCCCGACTACCGCAACGAAGAGTTGCGATACCTGCCGCCCAATCGGCGCCATGGTTCGCGCATGTTCGCCCTTGGCGTGGCCTACAAAGACCATCAGCTGGAAACCGGCCGGGCCGATGCGTCGCTGCCGTCGATGTTCGTCAAGCTGCCGCAGGCGCTGGTCGGCCACGAACAGCCGATCGTGCGGCCGCGCGATTCCACGCATTACGACTTCGAGGGCGAGATTGTCGTCGTCATGGGCAAAGGCGGGCGGCACATACCCGAAGCCAGCGCGCTCGATCACGTTGCCGGCTACTCGATCATGATGGATGGCTCGCTGCGCGATTTTCAGCAGCACAGTGTCACCGCGGGCAAGAACTTCGATCAGTCGAGCAGCTACGGGCCGTGGATCACCACTGCCGATGAGATTCGCGACTGGCGCGAGATGACCCTCACCACGCGCCTGAACGGTCAGCAGGTGCAGCACAGCAAGTTCGGCATGCTGATGTGGACCGTGCCGTTCGTGATCCACTACATCTCGACGTTCACGTGCCTCGAACCCGGCGACGCGATTTCCACCGGCACGCCCGCCGGTGTGGGGTTCCGCCGCGAGCCCAAACTGTTCATGAAAGCGGGCGACACGCTCGAGGTGGAGGTGAGCGGTGTCGGCACGTTGCGTAATTCGGTGGTGGACGAGTAGCGTCAGCGCCCGCGCGCCTGGCCGCAAGCTCGGTGCGGAACAGCCTCAGCGAGCGATCCTCAGGCGCGCCGCCGCGCGCTCCAGCTGCCCGAGTCGCCGCGCGACTTGACGTTGCCGCTCATCGTGTCGCCACTCGTTTTGCCGGTTACGGTGCCGGCGAAATCGATCATCCGCCCGCCGTAGAACAAGCTGAAACGGATCTTGTCGGCGCGCAGCGAAAAGTCGCGCAGCAGCACGTCGCCCGATTCGACAAGCAGCATGCCTTCGAGCTTGTCTGGCGCCTGCTCGATGCTGATCTGCAGCGGCGCATTGCCGACCCACGCCGGCACCTCAATGATCCAGCGACCGTTGATACGCGCCGGCACCAGGTAGAAGTAGAGGTTCGTCGTCACCGTGCCGTTGATCATCAACTTCTCTTCGACGTCGAAGTTGAGCGTCTTGTCGGCCTTCCATGGCGCGAGCGGATAGTCGTGCGAGACGATGCGCGCGCCCGCGGGCAGTTCGGCGCGCAGCTTCGGCACCAGTCGCGGCATGATCCGCGGCAGCAGGTACATGGTGACGACCGTGGCGCCGCGCAGGTCGGTTTCGAACAGATCGCCCGCACTGAACGAAGCGCGTTCGGCAATGTTGTCCGTCTGCGCCTGCCGCCGCGCGAAATTGACCAGGTTCGCGTCGCGCTCCACGCCGACGCCGCGCGCGCCGTAGCGCTTGACGGCTTCGATCACCAGCCGCCCATCCCCCGAACCCAGGTCGTACACCGTGTCGGTGTTGCCGATCTCGGCGAGCTTGAGCATTTCGTCGAGGATGATCCATGGCGTGGGCACGAATGGCCCACCGTCGCTGGTGGTGGGTTTGTCCTGCGCCAGCGCGTGGCTTACCAAGCCCGCGCCGGGCAGCGTGACAATTGAACCGAGCGTGGCAAGCAGACGGCGACGAGATAGCGAGGGTGCGGGCATGCGAGCAGACGGTTGGCGTTGAGGGGGCTGACGCAGCGGTGGCCGGTGAAGCGCGCAACGATAGCACTGCGACCTGAGGCGAGAAATCGACTAGCGCGCGACTCAGCGCGCCGCCGCGAGCTTGGCCTTGTCTTCCAGTTCAGCCCAGCGCGCGAACTTCTCTTCCATCAGGCGCTCGATCTCGGCGGCACGTTGTTGATCCGTCTTGATGCGCTCGGTACCGCGCCGGTGATAGTCCGGCTCGGACATCGCGGCCGTGAGCGTGTGCTGCTCGCGCTCGAGCGCCTCGATTTCCTTGGGCAGCGACTCGAGATCGCGCTGTTCCTTGAACGAGAGCTTGACGCGGCCCGCCTCGCGCGACCTGGACGGTTCCGGCTCGGCCGCGCGATCGGCAATGGACGCGGGCGCAGTGCCGAGCGTCCGCGCGGACTCGGTCTGGACCTTGGGACGTTGGGCGAGCCAGTCTTCATAGCCGCCGACGTATTCGCGCCACTGCCCGTTGCCTTCGGCGGCGAGCGTCTGCGTCACCACGTTATCGAGAAAGCGCCGGTCGTGGCTGACGACGATCAGCGTGCCGCCATATTCCTGCAGCGTTGCTTCGAGCAGCTCGAGCGATTCGATGTCCAGATCGTTGGTGGGCTCATCCAGCACCAGCACATTGGCCGGGCGCGCGAACAGACGCGCGAGTAGCAGGCGATTGCGTTCACCGCCCGAGAGCGCGCCGACCTTGGCGCTGGCGCGGCGCGGCGGGAACAGGAACTCGGCCAGGTAACTCATGACGTGCTTGCGCTGGCCGCCGATCTCGACCCAGTCGGAGCCCGGACTGATCGTCTCGGCGACGGTGTTGTCGTCGGCGAGCTGCTCGCGCATCTGGTCGAAGTAGGCAACCTGCACGTTCGCACCGATGCGCACCGTTCCGCTCTCGGGTGCCAGATCGCCCAGCAGCAACTTGATGAGCGTGCTCTTGCCGGCGCCGTTGGGACCGATCAACCCGAAGCGATCACCGCGCAGGATGCGCAGCGGGAGCCGATCGACGATGACGCGTTCGCCGAAGCGCTTGCACAGGTCGGTCGCTTCGATCACCAGTCGGCCGGAACGCTCCCCGCTGTCGACGTTGAGCTTGATCTGGCCGATGCGATCGCGGCGTGCGGAGCGCTCGGTGCGCAGATTTTGCAGCCGCAGCACCCGGCCGGCGTTGCGGGTGCGCCGTGCCTCGACGCCCTTGCGAATCCACGCCTCTTCCTGGGCCCAGAACTTGTCGAAGCGGCGATTGGCAAGCTCTTCGGCCGCCAGCTCGTCGCGCTTGCGCGCTTCGTACTGGGAGTAGTTGCCAGGATACGAGCGGAGCAACCCGCGATCGAGCTCGATGATGCGCGTCGCGACGCGATCCAGAAACGCGCGATCGTGGGTGATGAAAATCAACGCCGGGCCCTTCACCAGCAGCTCTTCGATCCTGGTGATCGCGTCGATGTCGAGGTGATTGGTGGGCTCATCGAGCAGCAGCAGATCGGGCTCGCACGCCAGGGCCAGCGCCAATGCGCCGCGCTTGCGTTCGCCGCCCGACATCGATTCGGGACGAGCGTCCTCGTCCAACTCGAATCGGTGGATGAACTCGGTCAGCCGCGCCTCGGCGCGCCAGCGCTCGCGCTCGTCGGCGATGTCGTGCAGTCGGCCGCGCTCGATCAATGACTCGCGCAGCGTCGCCGTGGCGGGCAGCACCGGCTCTTGTTCCACCATGACGACGCGCACACCGTCGCGGATCTTCAGCTCGCCGTCATCGAGCGACGTCAGGCCGGCGATCACGCGCAGCAGGGTCGACTTGCCCGTCCCGTTGCGACCGATCAGGCCGAGGCGCTCGCGCTCCTGCATGTCGAGCGCCGCGCGGTCGAGCAGCGGCTGCTCGCCATACGCGAGCTGCGCGTTGAGCAGATTGAGCAAAGCCATGCGGGGCGGGAACGCCCGGCGCGGTCAGCGCGGGCGCGTGAGGTGGGCTGGCGACAAAGCGCGCGAGTGTAGCGGAAGCGGTGCGCTCTCAGTGATGCGACGGGTGTCGCGTGCCACGTGCGGCGACAGGTGCGCCGTCGGGTCCAGCCAGCGTTTGCCGCGGGCGATTGATTCGGTTCAGGCCGCGGTTGCTTCGAGCGTCGGGCCGTTGTGGCCTTCTTCGCGGTTGCCGATGCGCGGCGGCTCGATCGGTTCGGCGATCGGCGCGACTCGCCCGCGAACGGTTGCCTGGCCGCGCGCCACCATCTTGCCGTAGCGGATGTCGCCGGTGACGTGGGCGGTTTTGCCCAGTGCGACGATCTCGACGGCCTGCACGTTGCCCTGGACTTCACCGCTGACGACGGCGTTGGTCACGCGCACATCGCCTTCGATACGACCTTCCTTGCCGATCACCACGGTGCCGCTGGTGGACTGCCACACTTCGATATCACCTTTCACGGTGCCGTCGACGCGCATGTCCCCGGTGAAGGTGATGCGGCCCTCGATGACGGTGCCGGCGGCGATACGCGTGCCGAAGCGTTCGTCGTTGGATTCGAGCAGGGAAAGGATGTTTGCCACGAGCGGACCTCGGGTCGAGCGGAGCATGAAGTCGATCCGACAGTCTGGCACCCGCCTTCCGGACTTCAAGAGGCGGCGCCACGAATTCGTCAATATCTCACGCTAACAACGGGCACCGCGCGGACGCGCAGGGAGTTTGTCCGCGTTGCGGTTGTACACGGCGGACCGGCGGTTACGTTGCGACGCGATAAGTCGCGCTCAGATCGGATCCCAGCTGAACACGTCCTGGGAGCGGTGCAGCGGGTAGAAGCTCGCTTCCAGTGCGGGCATGGCGGTGCTCGCGATCGCCTCGGGTGTCCAGCCGTCGCTGCGATGCGCCGAACGCAGCACGCGATGCTGGCTGAACAGAAAGATCTCGTTCGCGCGCACGCCGAAGATCTGGCCGCTCACCTTGGCCGCGGCATCGCTCGACAGGTACACCGCGAGCGGTGCGATCTTGGACGTTTCCATGCTCTTCAACTTCTCGACGCGCGCCTTCTGATCGTCGGTCTCGGTGGGAATCGAGCTGATCATGCGGCTCCAGGCGAACGGCGCGATGCAGTTCGATCGCACGTTGAATTTCGCCATGTCGAGCGCGATGGATTTCGACAGACCGACGATGCCCAGCTTGGCAGCTGAGTAATTGGCCTGGCCGAGATTGCCGACCAGCCCGGAGGTCGAGGTGATATGCACGTAGCTGCCGCTCGACTGGTTCTTGAAGTAGGGTGCGGCGGCGCGCGCGACATGGAAGCTGCCGTGCAGGTGCACGTCGATCACCGCGCGCCATTCCTCGACGCTCATGTTGAAGAAGAACCGGTCGCGCAGGATGCCGGCGTTGTTGACCACTGCATCGAGCCGGCCGAACGCCTCGATCGCCGTCTTGACGATGCGGTTGGCGGCGTCCCAATCGGCGACGCTGTCGGTGCTGGCCACGGCCTTGCCGCCGGCCGCGACGATCTCGTTGACCACGCGCTGCGCGGGGCCTGCGTCTTTGCCCTCACCGGTCAGGGAGGCCCCGATGTCATTGACCACGACGCTCGCACCGGCGCGCCCCATCGCCAGCGCGAAATCGCGGCCGATGCCGCCGCCCGCGCCCGTGACGATGACCACCTTATCCTTTAGCATGCCCGTCATAG
>CADECO010000081.1:0-3049 GCA_902825905.1 uncultured beta proteobacterium | reverse complement strand
CTTGCTGGGTGAGATTCGCGCGCGGATGACCGCGGCGGGGGCGCAAGCGCAGCCGGCGCCCGATGATCACGCGATCGTCGCGCTGTTGGCCGACCGGCTCGAACGCGCGGCTCGGCCCAACGTGCGCCGCGTCTTCAATCTGACAGGCACTGTGCTGCACACCAATCTCGGCCGGGCCGTGATCGCTGATGTGGCGGTCGACGCCGCCGTGCAGGCGATGCGCCATGCCGGAAATCTCGAATACGACCTGGCGCGCGGCGTGCGCGGCGAGCGCGATCGTGCGGTCGATGCGCTGCTGTGCGAGCTGACCGGTGCGCAGGCCGCGACCGTCGTCAACAACAACGCCGCGGCGGTGCTGCTCGCGCTGAACACGTTCGGCGCCGGCAAGGAAGTGATCGTTTCGCGCGGCGAGCTGATCGAGATCGGTGGTTCGTTCCGCATCCCCGACATCATGAAGCGCGCCGGATGCAAGCTGGTCGAGGTGGGCACCACCAATCGCACCCGCGCACGCGATTTCGCCGATGCCATCAGCCCCAGAACCAGCATGCTGCTCAAGGTGCATGCGTCGAACTACG
This sequence comes from uncultured beta proteobacterium, assembly GCA_902825905.1. Taxonomy (GTDB): domain Bacteria; phylum Pseudomonadota; class Gammaproteobacteria; order Burkholderiales; family SG8-39; genus CADEDU01. The sequence goes on along the minus strand of CADECO010000081.1, from coordinate 2,474 downwards.
CGATCGTCGGCTTCACCGAATCGGTCGAAGTGCGCGACCTCGCCCCGATCGCACGCGAGCACGAACGCATCCTGCTCGAGGATCTTGGCGCCGGCGCACTGGTCGATCTGGCGCAATGGGGGTTGCCGCACGAGCACACGCCGCGCGAATCGATCGAAGCGGGCGCGAACCTGGTGACGTTCTCTGGCGACAAGCTGCTTGGCGGACCGCAATGCGGACTGATCGTCGGCGACAAGGCGTTGATCGAGCGGATCAACCGCAATCCGCTCAAGCGCGCGCTGCGCATCGATAAGGTCACGCTCGCGGCGCTGGAAGCGACGTTGCGTCTTTATCGTGATCCTGAGCGCCTCGCAGAGCGGCTGCCGACGCTGCGCTGGTTGACTCGCAACGAACGCGAAATCGCTGCGCAGGCCGCGCGCGTGTGCGGGCCGTTTCAGCGCACATTGAGCGCCAAGAGCGGCGCCGACCTCGACGTTTCGGTGCAAGCGGTGCGCAGCCAGATCGGTAGCGGCGCGCTCCCGACCGATCTGCTGCCGAGCGCGGCCATTGCGATCAAGTTGCCGGCCTCGCTTCGCAAAGGGCGCGGCCGGCTGCTCGAGCGGATCGAGCGTGCGCTGCGTGCCCTCCCGATTCCGGTGATCGGCCGGATCGACAACGACGCGCTGCTGCTCGATCTGCGATGCCTGGATGATGAAGCGGCGTTCCTGGCGCAGCTCGAATCGTTCGCGCTCGATTGAAGGAGAAGATGATGAAGGTGCTGATCCAGTACTGCTCGGGCTGAGGCTATCAACCGCAAGCCCTCCGTGTGAGGGATCGGTTGAAGGCGCGCGGCGTCACCGAGGTGGAGATCCAGCCGGGCAAGTCCGGCCAGTTCGACGTCACCGTCGATGGCCAGTTGAAGTACTCGCGATATCAGACCGGGCGCTTTCCCGACGACGCCGAGGTCGACGCGCTGGCCGCGTGACATTCGGTGAGCGGCGATACGGCCCCGCCCCTTCGGGTGCTCAATCCAGCGCTTCGAACCTGTAATAGTGCGCCCAGCGCATCAGTGCTTCGTCGCTCATCTCGAACATGACCGTGTCGGCCTGCGCACGATGCTCGATGCGATTCCACGCCGGCGCCGCGATCGTGTCGCCGAACTTCCACTCGAAGGTCTGATCGCCGATCTTCGATTGGCCTTCGCCTTGCATGACCACGTAGATCATGTTCGCTGCATGGCGATAGGGGCGATTGCGCCAGCCGCCGTCCCAGCGATGCACGCGTAACTGGATGGTCGGCATGGTCGGCGCAGGCAGCGTGATGGTCCGGCCGAAGTGCCCGGCGTCATCGGGCTTGGCCCGATCGAGGCCCGCCAGCGTGTCGGCCCAGGCAAAGCGCATCGGCGAACGCTCGGTCACGGTATGCACGTGTTCCCAGCCCTGCGGATGCTCTTCGAAGAACATCGGCTCGAGCAGTTGCGTGAGTGGCACGTCCAGGCCGTCGAACCAGTAGGCCTGCTCGTTGCCGTCGTGACCGTGGCCGTGCCAGCTCCAGCCGGGTGTGAGCACGACATCTCCCGACTCCATCGGCGTTTTCTCGCCGTCTACGATCGAGTACGAGCCGCGTGACTCCAGGATCACCCGCAGCGCATGCGGCGCGTGGCGGTGGCTGCGCGCCTGCTCGCCGGGCAGGATCGACTGATAAGCGCAGATCAGCGTGCGCGTGGTGGCGATGTCGTTGTTGGGGATCGGGTTGCGCATGATGAAGTTGCGCCGCTCGGCCAGGTCGGTGCCGATCAGCCGGCCGGCCGACTGCATGCCCGCCTTGGCCTGCGCGTAGCGCCAATGCGCGGGCACGAACTTCGAGCGCATCTCCGGGTACAGGATCGGTGCCTCGCGTCTGATCCATCCCGGCGTCATGCTCATCGAGGTGAGCGCGCGATCGAGCGCTTCGAGCGAGGGCAGGGAGTTGAGCTCGTTCAGGGTGGGCTGGATTCCGTCCATGGCAGCTCCTGGTGCGGGATTGGTGCGGGATGGGCCGTGACTGGTGCGGCCTCATCGTGTCCCGAAGATGGTACTCCAGCGGCGAGCAGAGGCGTCACATCCCTCGGCGTCGACGGCCGTGAGCGCTGCGACTTGACGGGCGAGTGCGCTGCACCAAGACTTGCGCCGCCATGAATCAAGCGCTGCTTCTGATCGCGCTCGCCGCGGCCAACAGCGGCATCTCGATGCGCATCATCGAACCGATGATGCCGCTGCTGGCGCAGGAATTCGACGCGAGCATACCCGCCACGGCGGCGATCATCACCAGTTTCGGGATTGCCCAGGCCAGCGCGCAGTACTTCCACGGTCCACTGGGCGATCGATACGGCAAGCTGCGCGTGGCGACCATCCTGCTCAGCGTCGGCGCGTTCATGTCGTTCGGCTGCGCCACAGCGCACTCGTTGAACGCGATGATCTTCTGGCGCTTCGGCATGGCGTTCTTCACCTCCGGGA
>CADECO010000080.1:8182-18588 GCA_902825905.1 uncultured beta proteobacterium | reverse complement strand
CGTGACATCCAGACCGAGGCTGCGGCCCAGTTCCACCGTCGAGCGCACGATCTTGCGGTTGTCGCGGCTGCCCACCAGACCGCGCAGGAAGGTGCGGTCGATTTTCATCTCCTGCACCGGCAGCTGCTGGATATACGAGAGCGACGAGTAACCGGTGCCGTAGTCGTCGATCGCCAGCCGCACGCCGATCTCGTTGAGCCGACGCGCAGTGGCCAGTGCACTGTCGGGATCTTCCATGAACGCCGACTCGGTGAGCTCCAGACACAGGCACGAAGCCGGCAACGCGTGCGTGGCAAGCAGATCGGCCACCGTCTGCGGCAAGCTGGCGTCGAGCAGGTCGCGCACCGAGATGTTCACCGAGACCACCATCCTGCGACCGGCGCGGAACCACTGCGCGGTCTGCTGCGTCACCTCGGCCAACGCCCAGCGCGTGAGTTCGCGGATATGGCCGGTCTGCTCCAGGAACGGCACGAACTCGTACGGCGCGATGCTGCCGCGCTCCGGATGGATCCAGCGCACCAGTGCCTCGGCGCCGGTGAGCCGCTCGGTCGCGACGTCGACTTTCGGCTGGTAGTAGAGCTCCAGTTCGCCCTGCTCGATCGCGCGACGCAGCGCCGAGAGCATCGAGAGCTGATTCTCCTTGGCCTGAACCTGGCTCGGGTCGAACACCGTGATGCCGGCACGCGCGCGCTTGGCGCTGTACATCGCCACGCTGGCGCCATGCAGCAGCGCTTCGGGGTCATCGCCGTGCTCGGGAAAACCCGCCACGCCGATGCTCATCGCCACGTCGATCGCATGCTGGTCGATGTGGATCGGGTGCTCGAGCGATCGGGCCAGTTCGTGGCACGCCTCGACGATCATCGCCGGCGTGGCATTGGCGATGAACAGCGCGAACTCGTCGGCGCCCAGCCGAGCCAGCGTCCCGCGTGCGCCATAGAGCGCCTTCAGTCGTTGCCCGACTTCGCGCAGGATGCGATCGCCGAAATCGAAGCCCAGCACGTCGTTGATGCTGTTGAAGCGATCGAGGTTCATCACCGCCACCGCAACCGGCTGGCGCATCGCCTGCGCCAGCTGCAGCGCAGGCACCAACCGATCGATCAGGCCGGCCCGATTGGCCAACCCGGTGAGCTCGTCGTTGAACGCGAAGCGCAGGATGCGCGCCTCGCGCTCGGCGATCGCGCTGCGCATGTGGTCGATACTTTCGGCCAGCCGCGCGATCTCACCGCTCGATTCGATCGGCGGGGCGGCCGAGTAGTCACCCGCGCGCATGCGATCGGCGACGCGCACCAGATCGTTCACCGGCCGGCTGATCTCGCCGGCGATCAGCCATCCGCCCGCGGCAAACAGCAGCACCGCCAGCGCCCCGAGCGCGAGGAACATCCGGCCGAGCGCCTCGAACGGCTGCAGCGAGACTTCGATCGAGCGATGCAGCGATGCCACGACCACCGGTCCGGATTCGTCCTGGCTGAGCGGCACTACGCGTGACTGGTACGGCCGGCCGCTCACATCGACGTACAGGGTCGAGGCGAACTTGCCCTTGGCGGTACGTGGCAGCGCGGCATGCATGGCGTTGGCCAGCGGCCAGTGCTCGTTCGGTTCGAAGGTCGCGGCCACCAGAGTCCAGTCTTCGCGACCGCTGCGGCGCCAGAAGGCGATGCGCAGCTCGGTCAGCGCTTCGATGCCGCGGGCACGCGGCTCGCCCAGCAGATAGCCCGCGACCAGCCAGGCCACGCGCCCCGACCCGTGCACCGGTACCGCGACCAGCTGATAGGGCCGGCCGTCCGCCAGCAACTCGACCGCCGAGGCCTTGCCCTCGATGCGTGAGCGTTCCAGCAAAGCGGCTCTCGGGAATGGATCGCCGGCACGTCCCAACGAGGGCGCAGCGCCGAGCAGCGAGCCGTCATTGGCGACCAACTGAAGCGTCGTGGCTCCGAGGCGCTCGCTGAACGGCTGCAACGCGAGGGCGGAGGCATCGAAGCGCTTGTCGCCCAGGACACGCTGGAATTCCGCGTCGACGGCGAGCGCCGCGGTCGCCTGTTCGAACTGGCGCCGGTCCTGCCCCATCACACGCTGGAACACACGGATGCCGACGTCGAGCTGGCGCTCCACCTCCTCGCGCGCCACGTTCTGCCGGGCACGGTCCATGGCGAAGTACGCCCCGGTCTGGATCAGCAGGATCAGGCCGACGAAAAACAGCACGATGCGGCCCTGCAGGGTACGCGCCCAATTCGCGATGGCGTTCGACCGCGACCAGTTCATTGTCGGTCTAGCTGGGGCTGACGGGCGGCAGGTGTGCAAAACTGCGCACGATCTGAGCAGGGAGGTTACGAATCAAATGAGTGTCGATCGCGCTCGAATATCCGACTGTTGCCAAATTCCCACCGCGTGTCGCCTGCGCAAACGATCGTATGGCGCGGCTCGATTTGTTCACACTGCAAGCCGCGTTTGACGAAAAGCAGACGGCTCCTTTCACGATTTCCTCACAACAGCTAACCAGCGCGAAGACCGGACACGACGTGACGCCGATGAGTCTCGAACCCCATATCCTGCTGTCGCTCGGCGCGCTGGTCCTGTTCGGCATCTCCGACCTCGTCTACAAGCGCGCGGCCATGCTCGGCGTGCCGACCCACCGGCTGTTCATGGTGCAGTCGAGCTGCTACGGCGTGCTGGTCACCTTGTATGGCATCGCCTCGGGCACGCTCGTGTTCAACCTCGCCGCGCTGTGGGGGGTGCTCGCCGGCATGTTCGCGTTCACCGGCTTCTATAACTTCGCGCAGAGCCTGCGCGACGGCCATGTGAGCATCAACGCGCCGGTCTTTCGGCTCAGCTTCGTGCTGACGGCGATCCTGGCGGTGGTATTTCTGGGCGAGTCCCTCACGCCGGCCAAACTCATCGGCCTGCTGATCGCGCTGGTTGCCGTCTGGCTGCTCATGGGTGACCGGCTTGCGGGCGTCACCGCAAAGGTTCGGCTGCATTCACTGCTGCGCGTGCTGAGCGCAACAGTGACGGTGTCGATCGCCAACCTGCTCTACAAGGTGGCGCTTCGCGAGGGTGCGACCGCGGCGGGCATCCTGGTCGTGCAGGCAATGACGGTCATCACCATGTCGACGGCGCTGGTCTACGTGCGCGAGCGTCAGCTCAAACCTGATCGGGTGACCATGCACCACGGCCTGGCCACCAGCGTGCTGCTGGGGCTGGGGTTCGTGATGCTGATGGAGGCGCTGGCCCGAGGCGAGGCTAGCGTCGTAGTGCCGATCGCGCAGCTGGGCTTCGTCGTGACCGCACTACTGGGCGTGATCGTGATGCGCGAGGCGGTGACCGGACGCAAGCTGCTCGGGATCGGCCTGGCGATCGCCGCGCTGGCCAGTCTGGCGCGGAGCTAGGCGGGACGCGAGGCGCCGGCATGCAGAGCGCCTGACAGCATTGCCGTCAGGCAGCTCAGGCGCTGACCTTGCCTTCGCGCAGCCGCTCGGCAGCAAGCAGCGCGGCGTCGACGATGCCCTGATAGCCGGTGCAGCGACACAGATTGCCGCTGATCGCGATGCGCACTTCCTGTTCGGTGGGATTGGGGTTGTCGCGCAGGAACTCGGTGAGCGTGGTGAGCATGCCCGGCGTGCAGAAGCCGCATTGCAGGCCGTGCTTCTCCCAGAACGCGTTCTGCAGGACGTTCAAGGAACCGTCGGGATTGGCAAGCCCTTCAACCGTGGTCAGCTCCTTGCCGTTGGCCTGCACCGCCAGCATCAGGCACGAGCGGGCCGAGTGCCCGTTGACCAGGATTGTGCAGGCCCCGCACACACCATGCTCGCAACCGACGTGCGTGCCGGTCAGCCGCAACTCGTGTCTCAGGAAGTCGGCAAGCGTGTAGCGGGTTTCGACCTCGCGCTCGTAGCGCTTGCCGTTCACGGTCACGGCGATCTTGCGCATGTCGGGCATGGTTCTGATTTCCTCTCGATTCCTCAGCGCTTTACTGTCGCGCGATTGAAGGCGATCGCCAGCGCCCGTTCGGTGAGCACGCGAGCCAGGTGCGAGCGATATTCCGGCGAGGCGTGCACATCGCCCTGCGCCTCGATCTCGGTGGCCGCCTGCGCAGCCGCAGCGAAGACTTGCTGCCCGCCCGCGGACCCCACCAGCGCTTGCTCGGCTTTCGCCAGGCGCGCCGGACCGCTGCCGACTCCGCACAACGTCACCGACGCACGCTCGATCTTGCCGGCGGTGTTCACGGTCATCAGGATCGCGGCGCCCGCCATCGCGAAATCACCGTGGCGGCGCGAGAACTCGACGAACGCGAAGCCATGTCCCTTGGGCCACAGCGGTAAACGTGCACCGATCATCAGCTCGTCGGGAGCGATCGCGGTGGTCATCGTGCCCTGGCAGAAATCGCGGATCGGAATCTCGCGTTTGCCCTTGGCCGATTCGGCGATCACGACGGCGTCCATCGCCATCGCCACGGTTGGCTGTTCGGCCGCCGGGTCGAGGTGGCACAGGCTGCCGCCGAAGGTGCCGCGATTGCGCGTCTGGCGATGGCCGACGTTGGTGAGTGCCTCGTGCAGCAGCGGACAATGCTCCCTAACGATGGGCGAGAACTCCAGGTCGCGCTGCCGCGTCATCGCACCGATATACAGATCGTTACCGCGCACCTCGATCCCCGACAGACCGGCGATCTCGTTGATGTCGATGACGTGATCGGGCAGCACCAGCCGCATGTTGAGCATCGGCATCAGCGACTGCCCGCCCGCCAGCACCTTGGCGTTGTCCAGGCTCGCCAGCAGCTTCAGCGCATCGGGCACGCTGCGCGGGTCGTGATACGTAAAGAGTGGTGGTTTCATCGGCGTGACCGGCAGGAGCGATTCGCGCGCGCAAACGCGCGAACTTGGAATGCGGCCGGAGTCGTTGGGACGCGGCCGGAATTGTTTGGAACGCGGCCGCAGTATTGGTTCGCCGCATGTGGCTGTCAAGAAAACCGGGGCAGGTTCGATCTTCGCCACGGCCTGGCGAGACGGCGCCTCGCGCGGCGCGTCACCCGCGACGGCGGCGGCGCGGAAGGCCGGTGCTATGCTGGATCGGCATCGCCATCCGAGTTCTTCGCAACCGTCAGAGGGCATTCATGTTTCGCGGCAAGGCCTACAACCAGATCGCCGTCGGCGAATCATTCGAGACCGCGCTCACCGTCACCGAAACGCATCTGGTGATGGGCTCGGGCATGTTCGGCGATTTCAACCCACTGCACGTCAACGAAACGTTCGCCAGGCAATCGCGCTTCGGCTCGCGCATCCTGCACGGGCCGTTCACCAGTGCGCTGGTCGCCGCGCCGGTGGGCATGTACTTCCACTCCACGGCCATCGCGTACCTCGAGCATCACTGCAAGTTCACCGCGCCGGTGCGCATCGGCGATACGCTCACCACGCGCTGGACCATCACCGAGAAGATCGACAAGCCCAAACAGGGCGGCGGTATCGCCGTGCTCGAAGGCGTGTGCACCAACCAGGACGGCGTCGTGGTGGTGCAAGGCGCAGGCAAGATCCTGGTCGCGAACGCCTGAACCATCCTCCGGGCAACGCGAGGCCTCTTGCTGACGACTAGCGGCCGCGCGACTCGTCCTCTTCGCGCTGACGCAGCACGCGGCGCTGCACCTTGCCGGTGGTGGTCATCGGCAGCGCGTCGATGAACTCGATCTCCTTCGGATACTCGTACGGCGCGAGCTTGCCGCGCACGTGCTGCCTGAGTTCCTCCTCGAGCGCCGGCGACGGCGCGTGCCCCGGCTGCAGCACGATGAACGCCTTGACGATATTGGTGCGCTCTGCGTCGGGCTTGCCGATCACCGCCACGTTCGCCACGGCCGCGTGCTTGAGCAGGCAGTTCTCGATCTCCGAAGGGCCGATGCGATAACCCGCGCTCTTGAACACGTCGTCAGCGCGGCCCTGGTACCAGAAGTAGCCCTGCTCATCGGCCTTCGCCAGATCACCGGTGCGGCACCACTCGCCGCTGTATTTGTCCGCGGTCGCCTCCGGGTTGTCCCAATAGCCCAGGAAGAACACCGGATCGCGCGCGCCATGCATGTCGGTGACGCCCACGCTCACCTCGCCCACTTCGCCTGGCGGCACTTCATTGCCGGCGTCATCGATGAGTCCGACTCGATGGCCTGGATAGGCACGCCCCATCGACCCGGGCTTGGCCGGCCACAACGTGTGCGAGTTGCCGACGATGTAGTTGATCTCGGTCTGGCCGAACATCTCATTGATCGTGACGCCGAGCTGCTCTTGCGCCCACGCGAACACGGTCTCGCCCACCGCTTCTCCCGCGCTCATGATCGAGCGCAACCGCAGCTCGAAGCGCGTACGCGGCTCGGGCACCGCCTTCATCATCATCTTGAGCGCGGTCGGAAACAGGAACGTGTTGCGGATGCCGTACTTGTCGAGCAGATGGAACGCTCGCTCCGGATCGAACCGGCCGCGATAGCCCAGGATCGGATGGCCGTGGTACATCGTGGGCAAGAGCGCATCCATCAGGCCACCGGTCCAGGCCCAGTCCGCGGGCGACCAGAACATGTCGCCTGGCTTCGGAAACAGGTCGTGACTGTGATCGAAACCCGAGAGGTTGCCGAGCATCACCCGATGCGGCTTGAGCGCGCCCTTCGGTGGCCCGGTGGTGCCGCTGGTGTACACGAGCAACGCCGGATCTTCAGCCGCCGTATCGACCGGCGCGAATCGCCGTGACCCTTTGGCGAGCAGCGTCTCCCACGGTGTGACGCCCGCCTCGCGCGCGCCTGCCACACCGATCACGTGCCGCAACGAAGGCAGTTGATCGCGCACTTGCAACAGATTCGCCAGGGACGCTGGATCGACCAGCGCCACGCTCGTCGCACTGTTGTGCAATCGATACTCGAGCGCATCGGGCCCGAACAGAATCGAGAGCGGCATCGCCACGGCGCCCATCTGATAGCAAGCGATGTGCGCGATCACCGTCTCCGGACGCTGCGGCAGGATGATGCCGACGCGGTCGCCGCGCGTCACGCCGAGCGCGCGCAACGCATTCGATAGTCGATTGGCGTCCTGCTGCAGATCCCAGTAAGTGTGCGCGCTGGTCGCGCCGGACTCGTCTTCCCAGTACAGCGCGAATCGATGTCGATCGAGCGCATGACGCCCACAACAAGCGACGCCCATATTGAAGCGCTCGGGCACCTGCCAGCGCCAGGCGCGATAAATCTCATCGTAACGATCGACACGCATGCTCTCGATTCTCGGCGGCACGGCGATCGGAACATCGTGTCACAATGCCGCGCTCGAGTGAAGCGATGACGGCCCGACCCTTGCAAGGAGGGGAACGAGATGATCCCGAAGCTGTCCGCGTTGGTGTTCGATGCCTATGGCACGCTATACGATGTTCACTCGGTGATCGCCGCCTGCGAGCGCCTGTGGCCCGAGAAGGGCAATGCCGTCTCGCAGTTGTGGCGGGCAAAACAACTGGAATGGACATGGCAGCGCAGCTTGATGGGCCGCTACGTCGATTTCCGCGAGATCACCATTGCAGCGCTGCGCTACGCCGCCACGAATCTGCATCTGCCCTGCGACGATGAACGGGTCGGCACGCTGCTCGAAGCCTATCTGCGCCTGGAGCCGTTCGCCGAAACGCGCGATGCGCTCGAAGCACTGCGCCCGATACCCTGCGCGATTCTGTCGAATGGATCGCCCAGCATGCTCGAGCCGCTGGTGGCCAACAGTGGCCTCGATCGTTGGATCAGCGACGTCATCAGCGTCGATGCGCTGCACATCTACAAGCCGACGCCGCGCGTGTATCAGCTGGCGGTCGACCGGCTCGAACTGCCAGCCGATGAGATCGGCTTCGTGTCGTCGAACTGCTGGGATGCGTGCGGCGCGAAAGCGTTCGGCTTCCACGCGTTCTGGATCAACCGCACCGACGCGCCGGTTGATGCGCTGGGTGCCCCGCCCGACCACATCCTCAAATCGCTCGCCGATCTGCCGCGACTGGTCACGCGCTGAGCCGACCGCGCTCGGTTCTCGCATTCAGTTCTCACGACCCTACGCAACGATCACGCGCCTTCACGCGAACTGCACGCGTTCGCCCCAGGGCACCGAGCCATTGCCGGTGACCAGCCATAGCACCGGATACTCCGGTTCGCGCTCGGGAAACTCGCCCAACGCGTCGGTGAAGTAGACCAGCGCGTCCGGGCGCAGGCCGCACTCGGCCACCCAGTCGAACACCGGCGTGAACCGCGTGCTGCCACCTCCGGCGATCTCCTGCGGCATCGCGAGCGGTTGCCAGGGCTCGAACGTCCAGGGCGCGCCGGGCGCGATCGCATCGTCGCAGGCGAACAGCATCAGCCGGGCCGTCAACTGCCCTTTGAGCGCGTCGAGCTCATCGAGGAATGCGCGGAAGTCTTCCCGCCCGATCGATCCGCTCGTATCGAGCACGGCGATCAACGTCAGCTGCGTGCTGGCCAGTCCCGGCAGCAACGCCTCGGAGCTGCGTCGCCCCGGCCGTTGATAGCTGTAGTCGTCGCGCGCCCGATACATCAGGAAGCGTGCGAGCAACGCCTGCCACGGCAACCGCGGCGCGAAGACTTCCGGCAGCACCGCGCGCCAGTGCGGACTGAGCCGCCCGGCCAGCAACGCTGCGTTCGCGGTCGAGGCGAGCCGGTCTTCCCACTCCGAGGCGAGCGCCGCATGCGTCATTGCCCCGCGCGTGCCCAACTCATCGATTCCGTCGCGATGCGCTTCGAGCGTGCGCGCCTGCTCGGCTTGCCGGTGCGCGTCGGGCTGCGACTGCACAGTTTGCGGCGCGCCTTCGCCGCCTTGGTCAGAGGCGGCGCCGAACCAGTGTTCGTCGTCGCCGGCAGGCTCGGAGAATTCGCGTTCGAGCAACGGGTAGATCGCCTCCGCGGCTAGACCGCGAAAGCGGGCATCGGCGGCAAATCCCGGCGCGAGCGTGAATCCATCGTCGCGCAGCAGTTGGTTGACCGCATGGTCGCAGGCACGGTCCCAGCGATCGGCCAGGCGCGAACCGCGGCGCGCGAAATGGCTCAACCCGCAGTGCAAGGCCTCGTGCGCAATCACGAACTGCGCCTGCGCCAGGGTGAGCCCCGAGACGTAGGCCGGATTGAAGTAGATCGCACGCGCATCGGTGGCGACCGTTGCGCAGCGCGCGTTCGCCACCAGCGCCAGATGCACCGCCAGCGCACCGATGAACGGCCGCTCGAGGATGAGACGGCTACGCGCCCGCACCAATCTGTCCAGCGCGGCGGCGGCCGATTCGAGTCCGCCATACATGCCCGGCGGCGTTGCTCCCGCGGGCGAAGGCCGGCTCACACCCACTCAGGCGCGCTCGAACGAAATCAGATCGCGAACTTCGGCCGCCCACTCGACGAACGCCGGCAGGTCGTACAGCGGCAGGCCCAGCGCGCGATCGACGTCGCCCACGAGCATCACGCCGATCTCGCGTTGCGGCAGCTTGCGTGCCACCGCCAGTACCGCCGGCAGCATCTGCTTCTGCGCCGCGCGATCGAGCCGGGCCACGTGCTGCACGATCGCCGTGGCCAAGGCGTATTGCAACTCCACCTGCTGAGGCATCGTCACCGGCTCGCCGGCCAGCACGCGACGCGGATCAGGGAGAGCCGCCACGTGCTGCAGATACGCGCCGAAAGCGGCCGCAGTCGCCGCGCCCACGCAACCCTTCAGGCTCTCGCGCAACAGCACAGGGTCGCCTTCGAATTTGCGCAATGCGCGGTCGGCATATTCCCAGGAGCGCGGCGTCGGAAATGCCGCGTGCTGGCGCTCGGCGTCGAACTGGAATAGCAGATCGGGACGAAAACGCAGGAAAGCGATCACACGAGCGTCGATGCCCTGCGCGATCGCCCAGTGCGTCCAATCTTCCAGATGCGGCTCGATTTCGTAGTGCACGAAGCGGTTCGCAAGCGGCGCCGGCATCGCGTAGGTGACGCCGCGATCGCCATGCCGATTGCCCGCGGCGATGATCACCCAGCCCGGCGGCACCACGTATTCGCCAAGACGTCGATCGAGGATCAGTTGATATGCGGCAGCCGTAACCGTGGGGACCGCCGAGGTGATCTCATCGAGGAACAGCACGCCGCACGCGCCATGGCGCTTCGCGTCGGGCAGGAGCCGTGGCACCGCCCAGACCACCGTGTCGCCGTCCTTGAACGGAATGCCGCGCAGATCGGTGGGTTCCATCTGTGCGAGTCGGATGTCGACGATCGCCGCGCCATGGCGGGCCGCGGCGCTTGCGACGATCTGCGACTTGCCGACACCGGGCGGCCCCCACAGCATGATCGGCACCGAGGCTGCACGCCGATGTGTCGCCCCGTCGGGGGACAGCAATTCGCGATCGATGATGCGTTGGCAGTCTGATGGGCGCACGCGCTGACTCGAGAG
>CADECO010000080.1:1924-8082 GCA_902825905.1 uncultured beta proteobacterium | reverse complement strand
CGATCCCGCTGACACAACGCGCTACCATTACGCGCCCTGTCGAGGGCATTGCGCGCCCCGCCGAGGGCTTTGTACGACAACCCGCCCGATCCATGAATTACTGCTCGAACTGCGGCCATCGCGTATCACTGCGCATTCCGGCCGGCGACAACCGCGAACGTTACGTCTGCCCCAGCTGCAACGCGATCCACTACCAGAACCCGAAGATGGTGGTCGGCGCGATTCCGGAGTGGGAAGACAAGATCCTGCTGTGCCGGCGCGCGATCGAACCGCGCCTGGGGTTCTGGACGCTGCCGGCCGGATTCATGGAGAACGGCGAATCCACGGCCGCCGCCGCCGCGCGCGAAACGCTGGAGGAAGCCAATGCGCGCGTCGAGATCGGTGATCTGTTCGCGATGCTGTCGGTACCCCACGTCGACCAGGTGCATGTGTTCTACCGCGCCCGGCTGATCGATCTGGACTTCTCCGCCGGCATCGAGAGCCTCGAAGTCGCGCTCTATGCCGAACGCGACATTCCCTGGCGCGAGCTGGCGTTTCGCACGATCTCGACGACGCTGCGGCACTACTTCGCCGATCGCGCTCGCGGCCAGTTCGGCTGCCATACCGAGAGCATCGCGGCGCATCGGGCCCAGGTGGAGTAGCGCGTGAAACGGCGCGAATTCATGCAGGCCTGCGCCATGGGGACGCTGTCGGCCGCTGCGCTCCAGTCGCTCGCTAACCAAGCGCTCACCCCGAAAAGCTATCAGCGTGCCCAGCTCGGCCTGCCCGACGGCGGCCCGCTCAAGGCGAGCAGCCTGGCGCCGCATCGCACATACGTGTTCCACTACCCGTATGCCGGCACACCATGCTTTCTGCTCAATCTGGGGCAACCCGCGGCGGCGGCGACGGGGTTGCGCACCGCTGATGCGCGCACCTACCGATGGGAAGGCGGCGTCGGCCCGAAGCAGTCGATCGTCGCGTACTCCGCGATCTGTTCGCATCGCATGACCTATCCCACCCGCGAGATCAGCTTCATCGGCTATCGCGAGCAGCGTACGGCGCATAGCAAACACTCGCGCGTGATCCATTGCTGCTCCGAGCACAGCCAGTACGATCCGGCCGCCGGCGCAAAGGTGCTCGCCGGACCGGCGCCGCAGCCGCTCGCGGCAATCGTGCTCGAATACGACCCGGCGAGCGATGGACTCGCAGCCACCGGCACGCTCGGCGGCGAGCTGTTCAACGACTTCTTTTCGAAGTTCGAGATGCGCCTTGCACTCGAGCACAACGGCAAAGCACGCGCGGCGGCCAACGGCCACGTAGTCGTGCAGGAGTTGACGACCTACTGCAAACAACAAGTCCGCTGCTGATGTAAGCAACGCAGTGAAACGCAAACGGCCTGCAACGCCGTGAAATGCGCCCTGGAACGACGGCCCACTCCCAATCATTCTTGTGCCCTCCACCAAGTCGCCGCAGCGCTCCAGCCCGATGATTCCCTGGCTTAATCGCGATACGCCGTTTCCGCCGCTCGAGTTCGCCATGGAGCAGCCGAACGGACTGTTGGCGGTGGGCGGCGATCTGTCACCGACGCGGCTGCTCGATGCCTATCGGCGCGGCATTTTTCCCTGGTATTCGGCGGGCGACCCGATCTTGTGGTGGAGCCCCGATCCGCGCATGGCTCTGGTGCCGGCCGACCTGCGTGTCACGCGTTCGCTCGACAAGGTGCTGCGCAATCGCGAGTACGAAGTTCGATTCGACACCGCGTTCGATGAGGTGATTCGCGCCTGCGCCGAGCCGCGTCAGGGCCAGAGCGGTACCTGGATCACCGACGAAATCCGCGCTGCCTATAACCAGTTGCACGCCATGGGCTATGCCCATTCGATCGAGACCTGGATCGACGGTCAGCTCGCTGGCGGCCTGTACGGCGTGGCCATCGGGCGCATGTTCTACGGCGAATCGATGTTCATGCGGGTGCGCGACGCATCCAAGATCGCCTTCGTGCACCTGGTGCGCGAGCTGCACGGCCGCGGCTACGGCATGATCGACTGCCAGATGCACACCGAGCACTTGTCGTCGCTGGGCGCCCGGCTGCTGCCCCGAACCGAGTTCTTGCGGGCGCTGCGGGAGTTGGTAGACTTCGCCGCGCCGGTCGGACCCTGGCAGTACCAGCGCGCGAATGTCCGGCCCGCCGAGCGATGTCCAAGCTGAATGACCTTCCACACGCCGCCCTTCAGTTCTACGTAACGGCCCCGTACCCCTGCAGCTACCTGCCGGGCCGCATGGCCCGCTCCCAGGTCGCCACCCCCAGCCATCTGATCGGCAACGATCTGTACGGCGATCTCGTGCGGCTCGGGTTCCGGCGTAGCGGCATCTTCACCTACCGGCCCTACTGCGACAGCTGCCGCGCGTGTGTCCCGGTGCGCATTCCGGTCGCACAGTTCGAGTCCGCGCGCTATCAGCGCCGCGCGCTGCAGAAGCACGAGCACCTCGAATCGCACGCGATGGCGCTGCGCTTTCGCGTCGAACACTACGCGCTCTATCTGCGCTATCAAGCCGGCCGGCACGCGGGCGGCGGCATGGACCAGGACAGCCGCGACCAGTACTCGCACTTCCTGCTGCAAAGCCGGGTCAACACGCGTCTGGTCGAATTCCGCGATGCAGGCAAACTCGTGATGGTGAGCATCGTCGACTACCTGAACGACGGCCTGTCTTCGGTGTACACGTTCTTCGATCCGGCCCTGTCGAGCGCGAGCCTGGGCACGTTCAACATCCTGTGGCAGATCGAGCAGGTCAAGCGCCTCGGCCTGGACCACCTCTACCTCGGCTACTGGATCCGCGACAGCCGCAAGATGTCGTACAAGGCGCGCTTCCGACCGATCGAAGGATTGATCGACGGCGTGTGGCGCGCACTGCCCGAGATGGCCGACGTTTGACCGGCGCCAGACCACGCCCTGACTCGGGTCCGAGCAAGGTTCGCATCACCGTCGAGCAGATCGACGCGCTCCTGCCGCAAACACAGTGTCGCCAATGCGGCTTCGATGGCTGCCTGCCTTACGCCGAAGCGATTCGCGCCGGCCAAGCCGAGATCAATCGTTGCCCACCGGGCGGTCACGCCAGCATCGAGGCGCTTGCGACACTGACAGGTCGTCCGGCGCTTGCGTTGGATCCAAGCTGCGGCAGCGATCGCCCGTTCCGGCTCGCGCGTATCGACGAACCGCGCTGCATCGGCTGCACCTTGTGCATTCAGGCGTGTCCGGTCGATGCGATCATCGGCGCGCCGAAGAAGATGCACGTCGTACTTGGCGATCTGTGCACTGGATGCGAGCTGTGCATCGCGCCGTGCCCGGTCGATTGCATCACGATGGAACCGCCACCCGATCGGCGCACCTGGCACCGCGCAGATGCCGATGCGGCGCGCACGCGCCACCAGCAGCGCAACGCGCGGCTTGCTCGATTGGCCGCTGAAGCGAACGAGACTTCGGCAGCGTTGCCTGAGCCGTCGGATGAAGCGATCGAGGCACCGGATTCGGCCGGCGCCCGCCGCGCTGTGATCCAGGCTGCGATCGCACGTGCGCGAGCAAAGCGCGCGCATGGCGCCGGCTAGCTCATGCAGGCGCAGTCCATCAACACGCCCGACCCGAGCGAGCCATGAACGCGGAGAAACGGCACGCCATCTTCAGTACGCTGCGCCAGGCCAACCCGGAGCCCAAGACCGAACTCGAATATGGCTCGCCGTTCGAGCTGCTCGTCGCGGTGATTCTTTCGGCGCAAGCCACCGACAAGAGCGTGAACCAGGCTACCGCAACACTCTATCGCGTTGCCAGGACGCCCGGCTCGATCCTGGCGTTGGGCGAAGCGGGGCTGATCGATCACATCAAGCGGATCGGGCTATTCCGCGCCAAGGCGAAAAACATCCTTGCTACCTGCCGCATCCTGCTCGATCAGCATGGTGGCGAAGTGCCGCGCGATCGTGCCGCGCTGGAATCGCTGCCCGGTGTCGGGCGCAAGACGGCCAACGTCGTGCTCAACGTGGCGTTCGGTGAACCCACCATCGCCGTCGACACGCACATTTTTCGCATCGGCAACCGCACCGGGATCGCACCGGGCAAGACGCCGCTGGCAGTCGAGGAGCGGTTGCTGAAAACGGTCCCCGAGGAATTCCGCCTGCATGCGCATCACTGGCTGATCCTCCACGGCCGCTATGTCTGCAAGGCGCGCAATCCACAGTGCCCCGAGTGCTCGATCCGGCAATGGTGCGAGTTTCGCGGCAAGACCAAGGCGGGGGCCGATTCGCAGTCCGAGCCGGCGATCGGATCGGCAACAGACCGAACAGCCACCAAACAAGAAACCCGACAGCCGTCGGGGCCCGCGCCAAAATTGGCGCCGATCGCCAAGCGAATCGCCAAAGCGGCCCGACCACCTGCGCGACGCCGTCGCGCCTAGGGGCACGATTCGTCATGTTCAACCCGACGCGCGATCAGGTACGGCAGTTCTTCTTCGAGGCATGGCGCAAGCACCGCAACGGCCTCCCGCTCGTGGGTTTGGAAACCACCGCTGCCGACCTCGTGCTGGCGCATCCTGAATATCACACCATGCTCGACGATCCCGAGCGCTACCTCAACCGCGAATGGACTCCCGAGGACGGCCAGACCAATCCGTTCCTGCATCTTTCGATGCACCTGGCGATCGCCGAGCAACGCTCGATCGATCAGCCGCCGGGTATCCGGGCTGCACTCCTGCTACTGGCGCAGCGCCTCGGCGATGAACACGAGGCCGAGCACGCGGCGATGGAATGCCTGGGGGAGATGATGTGGCGCGCGCAGCGCACCGGCACACAGCCCGACGTGGCGGGCTACCTCGAATGCCTGGCGCGGCGGTGATCAAGAAGATTCCCGCTGTCGATTCAACCCCGCGCAAGCTCGACGAGTTGCGCATAGAGCACCGCATCGAGATCGATGCGATTTGCAACGCGCGCCGCCGCGGATCGACGATTTCCACCCTCGCCCGGTAGGAGGATCTCCTCGCAACCTGCCGCGCGCCGTGCCGCCTTCACTCGCGCCAGAAACGCCGCGGTGCGCGCCTCGAACTCGGTCCGCGCGCCGAAAGCACGCGGATCCAGCGCAATGGCGATCTCGCCATAGCTGGGCGGTCCGCCCTCGCCTGCGACCGAATTGCCGATCAGCGGGCCGGTGAGTATCTCGATCATGAGCGCGAGCCCTGCGCCCTTGTGTCCCGCAAACGCGGTGATCGCGCCCTTGAGCGCTTCGGCCGGGTTGGTCGTGAAACGGCCATCGGCATCGAACGCGATGCCGGGCGGGATCGGCTCGCCGCGACTTTGCGCCTGGATGAGCCCGTACCAGGCCATCGACGAGGTCGCCATGTCGAGCACGATCGGACCGGTTGCCGCAGGCACGCCGATCGCGAGCGGGTTGGTTCCGAGCATGGGCTCGACCGCACCAGCAGGCGCGACCGCCTTCGGTGAGCCACCGACGAGAATCGCCACCAGACCTTGCGCAGCGATGAGTTCGGCGTAGTAGCCAATTGCACCTGTGGAGCCTGCCCGATCGCGCACCGCGACCAGACCGATGCCATGCACGCTCGCCAGCGCAACGGCTTCGAGCGCGGCACGCTTGAGCGTCGCGATGCCGCTCGAACCGTGTGCGTCGATATGCATCACACACGGCATGCGCCGCTCGAAGCTCGGTGGACGCGCATCGGCACGCGGCAGTACGCCTCGGGCGGGGATCTTTACGAGGCCCTGGTTGTTGCCGCGCAGCTCGGCATAAAGCAGCACCTCGCGCACGACGACGACGTCACCCTCGGGCACGCCGATCTTGCGCAGGCTCGCGTCGACGATGTCAGTCAGTTCGTTTAGCGAAACGGTGACAGTGCGGGCCATGGACTACCGCCTCCTGCTCGGAACTTCGACCTCGGCTCTCCCGGAATCTCGGCTGAGCTGGGCACGAAATTCGCGGTGGCGCTCAAACCACGCGCGCAAGCGAAGCAGATTGGTGGTTTTGCCGCGCCAAAAGCCGAGGCCCGCGTGGCGTGCGCCGCCGCGGGCCTCTTGCATGGTGGCGGAGAGAGAGGGATTCGAACCCTCGATGCAGCTTTTGACCGCATACTCCCTTAGCAGGGGAGCGCCTTCGACCACTCGGCCATCTCTCCGGTATTCGTTATCG
>CADECO010000080.1:0-1824 GCA_902825905.1 uncultured beta proteobacterium | reverse complement strand
CCTTAGCAGGGGAGCGCCTTCGACCACTCGGCCATCTCTCCGGTATTCGTTATCGTGCAGCTGTCGGGAGCGATTCGGCGCGAGGATAAAGCACCCGACCGGCCGCGGCAATCGCGGCGTGCCCTACTTGGCCTGATCCAGCCCGAAGGCCTTGTGCAGCACGCGTACGGCCAGCTCCAGGTACTTCTCGTCGATGACCACCGAGATCTTGATCTCGGAGGTCGAGATCATCTGGATATTGATGCCCTCTTCGGACAGTGTCCTGAACATCTGGCTGGCGATGCCCACGTGCGAGCGCATGCCCACGCCCACCATCGACACCTTGCAGATGCGGTTGTCGCCGACGATGTCGCGCGCGCCGATATGCGCCTTCACCTTCTGCACGATGTCGATCGCCTTCTGGAACTCGTTGCGATGCACCGTGAACGAGAAGTCGGTCATGCCATCGACGCTCGCGTTCTGGATGATCATGTCGACGTCGATGTTGGCGTCGGCCACCGGACCGAGAATCGCGTAGGCAATGCCGGGACGATCGGGCACACCCATCACGGTGATCTTGGCTTCGTCGCGATTGAACGCGATACCCGAGATGACTGCCTGTTCCATGCTGCTGTCTTCCTCGAATGTGATCAGCGTGCCCGAGCGCGCCTCGTCGTCGACCGGAATCATCGGATCGGTGAGGCTCGACAACACGCGCAGGCGCACCTTGTACTTGCCGGCGAACTCCACTGAACGGATCTGCAGCACCTTCGAGCCGAGGCTGGCCATCTCCAGCATTTCCTCGAAGGTGACGGTGTGCAGTCGGCGCGCGTCTTCGCAGATGCGCGGATCGGTGGTGTAGACGCCGTCGACGTCGGTGAAGATCTGGCACTCGTCGGCTTTCAGCGCCGCGGCCAGCGCGACCGCCGAGGTGTCCGAGCCGCCGCGCCCCAGCGTGGTGATGTTGCCGGTCTCGTCGATGCCCTGAAAACCCGCCACCACCGGCACCATGTCGCGCGTGAGATCGCGACGCAGACGTTCTTCATCGATGTGCAGGATGCGTGCCTTGGTGTAGGCGCTGTCGGTCAACACGCGCACCTGCGGGCCGGTGTAGCTGCGGGCCTTGATACCGAGTTCGCGCAAAGCCATCGACAGCAGGCCGACGGTCACCTGCTCGCCGGTCGCGGCGACCACATCGAGTTCGCGCGGATCGGGGATGGCCTGGATCTCCCTGGCCAGTCCGATCAGGCGATTGGTCTCGCCCGACATCGCCGAGGGCACCACCACGACCTGATGGCCGTGCGATTTCCACTTCGCGACGCGTTTGGCGACGTTCTTGATGCGCTCGACCGAGCCCACCGAGGTGCCGCCGAATTTCTGAACGATGAGTGCCATGAACGAGGCAGACGGGAAGGAGATTGCGGGCGAGGCGGGAAACGGCCGCTGCAGGGCGGACGAATGCCGTCGCCCGCTCGCCGCAAAAGGGCGCGATTTTAGCGGATGCGATTGCGCTTTGGTACCGCAAACACAGCCAAGGATCGGAAGCGCGCCCAATAATCAGCGCACGCGATGCGATGCATATTCGGCCCCCTCCCTTTCTAGCGACGTGAGTCGCGCGAGAGAGGGAGGGCGGGGGGCGGGAGAGCGTCCCTAGGCTGCGCCGCAAACTAGGCTCCCTCCCTTTCTAGCGACGTGAGTCGCGCGAGAGAGGGAGGGCGGGGGGCGGGAGAGCGTCTCAATCCACCCGCGCCCCAACGTCCTTAGCCACCTTCGACCACTTCGCGATTTCGTCGCGGATCACCTGGCGAAACTCCTCAGGCGTGCTCGCGATGATATCGAGCCCTC
>CADECO010000079.1:13961-18603 GCA_902825905.1 uncultured beta proteobacterium | reverse complement strand
GAGCCTGAGCTATCTGCGGCGGTTTCCGATCGACCGCCTGAAGATCGATCAGTCGTTCACGCGCGAAGTGTCGACGTCCAGTGACGGTGCCGCCATCGCCCGCGCGGTGATTCAACTGGGCCATGCGCTCGACCTGCGGGTGATCGCGGAAGGCGTCGAATCCGTGGGCCAGCTCGATTTCATGCGCGAAAACGAGTGTGACGAAATACAGGGCTACTTGTTTTCGAAGCCGGTGGATGCGGGAACGCTGCGCCAGTTGCTGCAGGCGCGCGCTACGCCGGATGCGTCAGGCAGCGTGCTCTACGCGACGCGGGTCAGGCGTGAGACGTGATACGTGATACGTGAGGCGTAAGGCCTGTGGCGAAGCTTGCGCCATGGCCTGCGGCGCCGTGTGCCGCCGGCGCGCTTTTACCCCGCATGCCTGACGCACCTAAATACGATATCCCACACGCCGTGGCCGAGTTTCAAGCCGCGCGACTCGAACTTGGTGCGCGGGCGGTAGGCGGGGCGCGGCGCGTAGTCCTGCGCGGTGTTTTGCAGCTCCGGCGCCGCGCTGCAGACGGCCAGTATCTGCTCCGCGTATTCGTGCCAGTCGGTGGCGGCGTGCAGATAGCCGCCGGTTTTCAGCGTCCGTAGCAGGCGTTCCACCATGGGCGGCTGAATCAGGCGCCGTTTGTGATGGCGCTTCTTGGGCCACGGATCGGGGAAGAAAATATGCACGCCGTCGATGCTGCGCGGCGCAATCATGTGCTGCAGCACTTCCATCGCATCGTGCTGAATGATGCGCACGTTGCCGAGCTGGTTGGCGTCGATCTGTTTCAGCAGACTGCCAACGCCGGGCGTATGCACTTCAATGCCCAGATAGTCGGTCTCGGGATGTGCCGCGGCGATGGCTGCCGTGGTTTCGCCCATGCCGAAGCCGATTTCCAGTACTTTGGGCGCGCTGCGGCCGAACACGCGATCGAGATCCAGCGGCGCTTCGCTGTAGGCGATGCCGTATATCGGCAGCAGCGTCTCGTGTGCCCGCTGCTGGGCCTCGGAGACGCGACCCTGGCGCAGCACGTAGCTGCGGATATGGCGCGGCGTATCGATGTCGCGGTAACTATGTAAGTTATTGTTTTTATTGAATATTTCTACGATTTTCCGATCATGCCGCCGGTGGGCGAACTGGGCGAGGCGGAATAGAGCTTCTTCGGCATGCGTCCGGCGCGCCAGGCGTCACGGCCGGCCTCGACCGCCTTGCGCATGGCCGAGGCCATCAGCACCGGGTCTTTGGCGGCGGCGATCGCGGTGTTCATCAGCACGGCGTCGCAGCCAAGTTCCATGGCAATGGCGGCGTCGGAGGCGGTGCCCACGCCCGCGTCGACCACCACCGGCACCGTGGCGCTTTCGATGATGATTTGCAGATTCCACGGATTCAGGATGCCCATGCCGGAGCCGATCAGCGATGCCAGCGGCATCACCGCCACGCAGCCGATCTCTTCGAGCTGTTTGGCGATGATCGGATCATCCGAGGTGTACACCATCACCTTGAAGCCGTCCTTGACCAGGGTTTTGGCAGCGGCAATGGTTTCCACCACGTTGGGATACAAGGTCTTCGGATCGCCCAGCACTTCCAGCTTTACCAGGTCGTGGCCGTCGAGCAATTCGCGCGCCAGCCGCAGCGTGCGCACCGCGTCGTCGGCCGTGTAGCAGCCGGCGGTGTTCGGCAGGATGGTGAACTTCGACGGCGGCAACGCCTCGAGCAGGCTCGGCTCGTCGGGGTTCTGGCCGATGTTGGTGCGGCGAATCGCAACCGTGATGATTTGCGCGCCGCTCGCGTCGACCGCCGCGCGCGTTTCGGCGAAATCCCTGTATTTGCCCGTCCCCACCAACAGACGGGATGCGTATGCCTTGCCGCCGATCAGCAGCGGATCCATATTTTCATGCGGCGTCATAGTGCGTCCTCTTTCAGATTAACCGCCGCCGACGGCAGCGACAATTTCCACCTTGTCACCCTCGGCAAGCAGGTGTTCGGCATGGCGTCCGCGCGGCACGATTTCGCCGTTGCATTCGAGCGCCACGCGCTTGCCGGCAAGTTCCAGCGCGGCAATCAGTGTCGCGCAGGTCAGCGGCGCCGGAAACCGGCGCGATTCGCCGTTCACGGTGATGGATATCAAGGCAGGTGTTCCCGGCAACTGGGCGCTGACGTCAAATAGTGGGAGTCAAAAGCCACGCCGCCGACGCTGCGGCCCGCCACGTGGTTTGAATGCGTTCCTATTTTACCGGGTCGGCACGCGAATAGGGATAAAGCCATTTTCTCCTCACACTCCGCAATATGGATAGGTAAATGCATGATTATTTGCTAGAATTTCAAATCGCCGTCAATTAAGCGGGCTGGGCATGCAAAACGGGAAAGACACGCACGAGGCTGCCGATGTGTCGCCGCTGCTGCGAGACACGCAAAAGACCATTGCGGCACTGCCGGCTGACGACGCTGTAACCGCGGCCACGCAAATCACCGCGGCATTGGCGGCGCTGAATGCCGACAATGCGCTGCCGCCGACACAGCGCTATGCCGCCATCAGCCTGCTCGACGCCGCCGCCTTGCCCCATGCGGAGCGGATGGGACGGGAGTACCTGAATACGTCGCGTCACACCCGGCAGCGCGAAGCTGAATTGTGGCATGGTGCCCATGGCTGCTGGTGCGAACTCGCGGCCGGCTACGGGCGCTGTGTTCAATTGGATGCCGGCGCGGATGAAAGCTTGCGCGAGTGGGCGCCGGTGGCGGCGGCACGCGCAATACACGCGTTGCGCCGGCAGTTGCAGTGGCTGCGCATACGCTATACGCCATCGCCGCCGGCGTTGTGGCAGTCGCTGGCCGCAATGCTGTTGCGATGCGACGGTGCGGGCGCCACGGCCGATATCATGATGTATCCCGGCGTGAGCACCACGCTGCAGCGCGAAGCGCTGAAGACGTTGACGCTGGGCGTATTGAGCACGGAAAACCTGATGCCGCCGGAGCAGGAATGGGCCGCCCACCTCGTCGACCGTTACGCCAGTGAATTTGTGCTGGCGCGCAGGCCGGACAGCGGCTGCACGCACAGCTTCGATCTCCAGCACCCGCTGGCGCCCGGCCGGATTGGCGCAGGCGTGCCGTCCGGCTCGAACCTGCGTTATTTTGGCGCCGGCACGGCGGGCGCGTCGCTCAAGGCGGCCGTGCGCGTGATGGCGCACGAGCAACAGGTGCCCGCCGCGCTGGGATTCACCGCGCCGATCGAGCCGGCCTTGCTGCTGCCGGTATTGCAGCAAGTGTCGCTGGAATGGACAGGCACACCCGAGGAGCGGCGCCAGCAACGCGAAAAGACCAATGCGCGCATTTCCGTTTTGCATGGTTTCGATCAAATCGCCGGCGAGATCGACCGTTCGACGGCCGACCCCTTTGACTTTACCGTCAAGGCCGCCGGTGAGAGCTGGATCGCCAGCGATATCAGCTCTGACGGTTTTGGCGTGGTGATGCCGGCGGTCAGCGGCGACTGGGTGAGTGTGGGCAGCGTGCTCGGCATCGGCGGCGAAGCGGCCGGCGCCTGGTCGGTGGGCATGGTGCGGCGGGTGCGCCGGCTCGATGGCGGGCAACAGCACATCGGTGTGCAGGTGTTGTGCCGCCACGCGCAAGTGGCGCGCGTCATGCGCGAGGCGGCGGAAACCGGCAATCGCGTGACGCAGCGCATGCCGGTCGATCGCGCCATACTGCTCACGCCCGATGCCATGCGGCAGCCGCAAATCGAGTTGCTGGTGAGCGATGCGGCGCTGTACGGCGATGCCACCCTGCATGTGGTGACCAGCGACGGCGCACTGCTGGTGAAGCGCAGCGCGGTCGAGGAAATTAATGCGGACTGCGCGCGTATCCGTCTTGCGGTGCTCGGCGTCGAATAAGCCTGTCGCTGACGGGACGTCCCGTGCCGCGCCCGCGCAGTGATAGAATCCGCCGCTGCAAGTGCGCGCTTGCGCGGCGGACCTTGCGCGGGTGTAGTTCAATGGTAGAACGGCAGCTTCCCAAGCTGCATACGAGGGTTCGATTCCCTTCACCCGCTCCAGATAGCCGCGCTGCTCGATCGCAACCCTACTCCCAGATCACCCCGCCGGAAATCATCAGCGCCGCGGCACCTAGCAAGTGGACTTCCGCGACGAAGCGCCGGTTCGACCAGCCGATCGAAGGCACCAGCCCGGGTGCGATCCCGTGTTTGTTGAACGGGATCTTGTCGCGGAACTCGCCCTTGTAGCCGTGCAGCAACCCGCCGGTGAGCTTGAGGTGAACGTTCGGATAGCTGGCGAGCGGCCGCCATAGCTTGCCCATGTACAGGTACTGCGTGGGCTGGCCGAACGAATTGCGTTGGAACGAAAAGCCGTAGATCCAGTTCTCGGTGCTCCGGTGCTCGAATGAGAGCATGCGCTGATGGTTGACGTGCCGCGGATCCGGATTGAAGTGGGTGGTGTAGAGGCTGGTCTGAAACACCCACTGGGGTTTGAGTCCGGTGCCGCCGGCTTCCTGCGCGAGTGC
This sequence comes from uncultured beta proteobacterium, assembly GCA_902825905.1. Lineage (GTDB taxonomy): Bacteria > Pseudomonadota > Gammaproteobacteria > Burkholderiales > SG8-39 > CADEDU01. The sequence goes on along the minus strand of CADECO010000079.1, from coordinate 14,063 downwards.
AGCCGGCGCTGACGCCACGATCGATCCGGCTGCAAGCAGTAGTTGGGCGAGGACGTTGGAGATGGCGGAAAGCAGCGACTGGCGGGAAATCATGCGTGGACC
>CADECO010000079.1:2882-13861 GCA_902825905.1 uncultured beta proteobacterium | reverse complement strand
GCGCGCGATTGTCCATGATTTGCCCCGCCTTGTAACGCTAGAAGGGCACGTCGGCGACTGGTGGATCTCGATGGCGGGCAGGCAGCGGGCGACTGCGCGACAATTCCACGACACGCAACCCGTTCGCAACGATTCGATCCCCATGCCCGCTTCCGTCGACGGCCTGCTGGTCACCGCGATTTCCTCGCGCGCGCTGTTCGATCTGGAAGAGTCGAATCGCGTGTTCGAAGAGCAGGGCATCGACGCGTACCTGCGTTATCAGCGCGAACGCGAAGACCAGGTCCTGGCACCGGGCATCGCGTTCGGTCTTGTGCGCAAGCTGCTCGCGCTCAATACGCGCGAACCGCTGCGTCCGCGCGTGGAGGTGATCCTGCTGTCGCGCAACACGGCCGACACCGGACTGCGCGTGTTCAATTCCATCCGTCATCACGGCCTGGACATTTCTCGCGCCGCATTCACCGGCGGCGACAGCACATTCCCCTACGTGCCGGCGTTCGGGGCGCATCTGTTCCTGTCGGCCAATCCCGACGACGTGCGCAAGGCGCTGGCGGCCGGCCATGCCGCTGCGACGATATTTCCAGGCGCCGTGGGTGCGGCGAACGCGCACGACACGCAGTTGCGCATCGCGTTCGACGGTGACGCGGTGCTGTTCTCCGACGAGGCCGAGCGCGTCTATCAGCAAGACGGCCTGGAAGCCTTCACGCGCAGCGAATCGGCCGCGGCGCGCGAGCCGCTCTCGGGCGGTCCATTCAAGAGCTTCCTGGCGGCGCTGCATCGGATTCAGGGCGAGTTCCCGCTGGCGCAATCGCCGATCCGCACTGCGCTCGTCACGGCACGAGGTGCGCCGGCGCACGAGCGCGTGGTGCGAACGCTGCGCGCCTGGGACATCCGCATCGACGAGGCGTTGTTCCTGGGTGGATTGGACAAGGGCGGATTCCTCAAGGCGTTCGGCGCGGATATCTTTTTCGATGATCAGCGTAGTCACATCGACCGCGCGCGCGATCACGTGGCCGCCGGTCACGTGCCATTCGGCGTGGTCAACGAGAAGCCGGCGGATCGGTCGTGACTCGCAACACGCGTCGTGCGAGGCCACACGCGGCTGGCGGCAGCGAGGCGACCCGTCGCAAGCCCTCCGCACGGTTCGCGCGCGCCGTCATCGCCTGGCAGCGCCGGCACGGACGCCACGATCTGCCCTGGCAGAACACGCGCGATGCCTACCGGATCTGGCTGTCCGAAATCATGTTGCAGCAGACCCAGGTGAGCGCGGTGGTGCCCTACTACCTGCGTTTCCTCGAACGGTTTCCTACTGTGCAAGCGTTGGCCGCCGCGGATGACGACTCGGTGATGCAGCTTTGGGCCGGGCTGGGCTACTACTCGCGCGCGCGCAACCTGCATCGCGCGGCGCAGCGCATCGTCAGCGAGCATGGGGGAAGATTTCCGGAAACGCGCGAGGCGATCGAATCGCTCCCGGGCATCGGCCGATCGACGGCGGCGGCGATCGCCGCGTTCGCGTTCGGCCAGCGCGAGGCGATTCTCGACGGCAACGTCAAGCGGGTGCTGGCCCGTTACTTCGCAGTGCCCGGCTATCCGGGAGAGCGTGCAGTCGAGAACGAACTATGGGCGCTTGCCGAGTCGGTCTTGCCTAACGAAGATATCGAGGCGTATACGCAAGGCCTGATGGACTTGGGCGCTACGTTGTGCGTCCGGAGCCGGCCGCTGTGCGCGCAGTGCCCGGTTCAAGGCGAATGCCAGGCGCTCGCGCAGGATCGTGTTGCCGCGTTTCCGGCAGCGCGGCCCCGCAAGCCTTTGCCGCATCGCGTTACGACCATGCTGGTGCTGCGGCAGGGCGATGAAGTGCTGCTCGGGAAGCGTCCGGCCCCCGGCATCTGGGGTGGGCTGTGGTGTTTTCCGGAAATCGAGGTGGGGGCCGACTTGCGCCGGCTGTGCGCCGAGCGTTTCGGCTGCGACGCCCTGAGCGTGCGGCGGCTCGCGCCGATCGCGCACGGCTTCACCCACTATTCGCTCGACATCATGCCGCTGCTGGTCGACGTGCGGCGCTCGATCGATCGGGTCGCGCAAGCCGGAATGGTGTGGCTGACGCTCGGCGATGCGCACGGCGCTGCGTTGCCGGTTCCCGCCAAGAAGATCGTGCGCGGACTACTTGCCGACGAGCCCTTGCTGTTTGAGGAACCCGTGGAGCACCTGTAAGCGCGGCACGCTGCCGGTGAGTTCGAGCAGCATCTGTTTGACTCGCGCCGGGATCGGCAGCACCTCGCTCAACCGATAGCTGACCCAGGTGGCGCTCTCGTAATGCGCATCGGCGCTCAGTGCAGCGAATCGACTGTCTTCGGCGATCATCTTGAGCAGCGTCACGCAACCGGCGTACTCATCGGGTACGACGGCTTCCTCTTCCGGCGCGAGCCACTCGACGTCGGCGGAAACCAATCCCTGCGCGTTCGCCTCGCGCGACAGGATGCGAAAGCGGCGCTCGCCACGCGTCACCACGTTGAGCACGCCGAGTTGCTGCATGTCGCACTCGATGATGCGCGCCGAACAGCCGATGGACTCGGGCACGGCCGGAGTACCGACCTCGCGGCCCTCTTTGATCAGGCATACGCCGAACGGCTGGCCGCTCTTGAGACACTCGCTCGCCATGTCCATGTAGCGCGCTTCGAAGACGCGTAGCGGCAGGCGTCCGCCCGGAAACAGAACGGTCTGTAGCGGAAAGATCGGGAGCATGGAACCGGCCTCGTGGGGCGCGCGATGCGCTCAGGCGCTGTCGAGTTCGCGGTGGCGAACGATGATCGGATAGGTTTCGCGAAACCGCCTGGCCAGCCGCTCGACCAAGAAGACCGAGCGGTGCTGGCCGCCGGTGCAGCCGATCGCGACGGTCAGATAGGCGCGATTGTCGCGCACGTACGAGGGCAGCCAACCCTGCAGGAACGCGCCGATGTCGGTTTCCATCTTGCGCACGTCGGGTTCCGATTCGAGGAAGGCGATGACCTCGGCGTGCCGGCCGGTCAGCGGGCGCAGCTGCGGGTCGTAATGTGGATTGGGCAGGTTGCGCACGTCGAACACGAAGTCGGCATCGATCGGGATGCCGCGTTTGAAACCGAACGACTCGAACACGATCGTGGTGCCGACGTTGCCCAGCGCGAGCAGATCCTTCAGCCATTTGCGCAGGCCGTTCGGGCTGAGATCGCTGGTGTCGATGCGCTGGCCCAGTTCGGCCAGCGGCGCGAGCAACGCACGTTCACGCTCGATGCATTCCTCGATCGTGATCACACCATCGGACAGCGGGTGCTTGCGGCGCGTTTCGGAGAATCGGCGCACCAATGCGTCTTGTCGCGCGTGGAAGAACAGCAGACGCACGTCGTAGCCTTGCCGGCGTAGTGACACCAGCGTGTCCGGAAGCTGGGTGACCGAGCCGCCGCTGCGGGCATCGATGGTCACCGCCGCGCGCGTCGTGCCGGTCTGGCGCAGAAACTCAACCGTGTCGACCAGAAGTTTGCTGGGCAGGTTGTCGACGCAGTAGTAGTCGGCGTCGGCCAGCAGATTGAGCGCGACCGATTTGCCCGAGCCGGACAGGCCGCTGATGACGATGAGCTGCATTGGGCTTTGACGGATGGGCCTTGCGTTTGCTCGGAGCGGGGATCGACCGAGGCGCGGCCGCCAATTTATTGAGGGTACCGCAAGCTGCTGCTCGCGGCGATCACAGGCGCCGCGCGGTCGAGGGTGGCGCGGGCTCTGGTTCAGCTACCTGCCGGATCGGTTCTGCCCGTGGAATCGGGTTGTGCGCTCAGCGCGGCCCGGTGGCGGGCGATGAACTCGGCAGTGCTGTCGATACCGCGCAGTTTCAAGACGAAATTACGGACGGCCGCCTCGACCAGGACAGCAAGGTTGCGGCCCGCGGCGACCGGAATATTCACCTTCGGCACCGTCACCCCGAGAATGTCCTCGGACAACTCGTTCAGCGGCAGGCGCTCGGCCGGATGGGCCCCGGGCGAGGGGCGGTCCAGGTGCACGATCAAGCGCAGGACCATGCGGGTGCGCACAGCCGTCTCACCGAAAATGGCGCGGATGTTGAGCACGCCCAAGCCACGCACCTCGATGAAATCCTTCAGGAGCGTGGGGGCCCGCGCTTCCAGCGTATTGGCCGCGATGCGCACGATATCGACCACGTCGTCGGCGACCAGTCCGCTGCCGCGGCTGATCAGTTCGAGGCCGAGCTCGCTCTTGCCCACGCCGGAATCACCGGTAATGAGTACACCCACGCCCAGCACATCCATGAACACGCCATGACGCGTGGTCGACTCGGCCAGGGCGCGGCCCAGGTAGCGGCGCAGGATGTCGATCACTTCGGCCGCGGGATGCGTCGAGGTGACCACCGTGCAGCCGTGCGCGACTACGGCCGCGCACAGTCTCTCGTTCGGGACGATGCCGTCGCTGTACACCACCGCCGCAGGATCCGCCGCGCGCAGTTGCGCCAGCATCGACTCGAAATCCGCGCTCGAGAGGCGGTTGAGATAGTCGAACTCGCGCGGCCCGAGCACCTGCACCCGATTGGGATGGATCAGATTGAGATGCCCGACCAGAGCGGCCGCTTCGGTGGCGTTGCGGGCGATCGCGCTGGTGCCGTCGCCGGCCACCCCAACCAGGCCTAGTCGCTGCTTGTTGTCCTCAACCAGTTGCGCGACGCTGGTCTGCAACATAGGGCTGCCAGGCGACGAAGCGCTGGTGCACCGCGTTGGCATCGGTGCTTGCGGCCAGTTCGGCACGGAACTCGCGACTGCTGAACATCTCGGCGAGTTCGGAGAGCAACTGCAGATGCTGTTCGGTGGCCTGTTCGGGCACCAGCAGCACGAACACCAGATTCACCGATTTGCCGTCAGGCGCGTCGAACGGCACCGCGGCCGACAGACGCACGAACGCGCCTACCGGTTCGCGTAAGCCTTTGATCCGTCCATGTGGAATCGCCACGCCTTCACCCAGGCCGGTGGAACCCAGGCGCTCGCGAGCGAACAGGCTGTCGAAGACCGCGTTGCGTGCAATGCCGTTCTGATTCTCGAACAGCAGGCCGACCTGTTCGAACAGACGCTTCTTGCTGCTCGCCTGCATGTCGAGAACGACGCTCGATGGGGCCAGCAGCTTCGAGACCAGGTTCATGCGGACACTGATTGCCGGGGATGGACTACCGGGAATGAAGGGATCGCAGAGGTGAACCAGCCGGCTTCAGCCAAGGCGCAATCGCCGGGCGAGTGCCGGTCCGAACGTATCGAGAGTGGTTCACGATCCTGCTGCCGTTCGGCTTGTGGAAGCCTGTTTGATTTCGACGTGAATGCCGGCGAGCTGCGGCCGGTCGATCAACGGAAGGCCGCGATTATAGCGCCCGGTACGAGCGCCGCCTGGGCTGCGGTGCGCCGCTGGGCCCGCGGATCGGTCGCGGGCCCGACAAGCGGTCAGTGCGGCTGCACGTCGCGCTTGAGGGTTTCGCGGGCGTGGTCGTAGGCGCGCGACTTGTGCTTGAGTACCGCGCGATCGAGCTTGTCGATGAGCGTGTCGATCGCTGCGTACATGCTTTCGTGCGCCGACTCGACGAAAATGTCCTTGCCACGCGCATGCAATGTGACCTCGGCCTGATGTCGCAGCTTGTCGACCGAGAGGATCACATTGACGTCGATCACGTGATCGAAATGGCGGAGCACGCGCGCGAGTTTGCTCTCGACATAAGCGCGCAAGGCGGGGGTGACAGAGAGATGGTGCCCAGTGACGCTAAGGTTCATGCTGCCCTCCGTGAAATTGCGCGCATCGCGGCGCGCCGGCACGGACAGGCAGTGGCCGACGCTACAACGACTTGCGCAGATTGACCGCCGGGATCTGCAGCGACTCGCGGTATTTCGCGATGGTGCGCCGCGCGACCACGATTCCTTGTTCGCCTAGTATTTCCGCGATCCTACTATCGGACAACGGCTTCTTGTCATCCTCGGCTGCGATCAATTGACGAATTAGTGCGCGAATCGCCGTGGCCGAGCAGGCGCCGCCGGTGTCGGTGGACACGTGGCTGCCGAAGAAGTACTTGAGTTCGTACACCCCGCGCGGGGTGGCCATGAATTTCTGCGTGGTCACCCGCGACACGGTCGATTCGTGCAGCCCGAGAATCTCGGCGATCTCGCGCAGCACGAGCGGCCGCATCGCGACATCGCCATGATCGAAGAAGTGGCGTTGCCGGTCGACGATGGCCTGCGACACGCGCTGGATCGTCTCGAAGCGCTGTTGCACGTTCTTGATCAGCCAACGCGCCTCCTGCAGCTGCTGCGACATCTGCGCGCCCGAGCCGTTACGCTGACCTTGCAGGACCTGCGCGTACAAATGATTGATGCGTAGCTTGGGCATCGCATCGGGGTTGAGCGAAGCGATCCAGACATTGCGCACTTTGCGCACGATGACGTCGGGAACCACGTAGCGCGTATCAGTGGCGCCGAAACTGCCACCGGGGCGCGGGTTGAGCGACTGGATCAGCTTCTGCGCCAGGCGCAGCGCATTGTCTTCGCAGCGCAGCGCGCGTTTGAGTTTGTTGAAGTCGCGGGCGCCCAGATCCTGCAGGTGGTGCCGCACGATCATCAGCGCCAGCTCGCGCGTGCGCGAATCGGCAACGGTTCCCAGTAGTTGGATCTCCAGGCACTCGGCAAGCGAGCGGGCCCCGACGCCGGCTGGTTCCAGGCCCTGCAGATGGCGCAGCGCGACCGCGATCTCCTGCGGATCGATATCGAGATCGGCCGGCAGCATCTCGGCGATCTCTTCCATCGACTGGCGCAGGTAGCCGTCGTCGTCCAGGGAATCGATCAGCACTTCGACCAGCGCGCGATCGCGCCGCGAGATCTTGAGTTCGGTGACCTGGCGCATCAAGTGATTGCGCAGCGATTCCGATTCGGCGGCGACCTGCGGCTCGTCGGAATCGTCTTCATCGCGCTGTCCGCCTCGGCCGACTTCGAACCAATCCTCGGACTGGTTTTGCGGGGCGTCGTCGCGCGCTTCGCCTTCGGATGCGGCGGCCGGCCCTTCGGCCGGCGCTTCAGTCGATGTGGAGGACTGACCTGGCAACAGCGCAGGCGCCTGTCCTTGCGGTTCGTGGTCCTCGGCCTCGAGCAGCGGGTTGTCAGCCAGGAACCGTTCGAGTTCCTGATTGAGCTCGACCGTCGACAACTGCAGCAGTCGGATCGACTGCTGCAACTGGGGGGTGAGCGTCAGCTGCTGGGAGACGCGTAGTTGTAGGGTCTGCTTCATCCTGATAATTAACGGCCTATCGGGGCCCTGCCTTCAATGGCCCGACATGTTGAGTAGCCGCTTACAGGCGAAAGTTCTCACCCAGGTAGACCCGACGGACGCTTTCATTGTGAACGATTTCATCGGGGTGGCCGGCCGCCAAAACGCTGCCTTCGTTGATGATGTAGGCGCGGTCGCAGATACCGAGGGTTTCCCGGACATTGTGGTCGGTGATCAGGACGCCAATACTACGCTCCCGCAGGAAGCGGATGATCTTTTGAATCTCCAGGACTGCGATCGGGTCCACGCCGGCGAACGGCTCATCGAGCAGAATAAATCGCGGTTGTGTGGCTAATGCACGTGCGATTTCAACCCGGCGCCGCTCCCCGCCCGAGAGCGACAGCGCAGTCGCCTTGCGCAGGTGCTGGATGTGCAGGTCGGCCAGCAGCTGATCCAGGCGTTGCACGATCTCGCTCTCGGTGAGCGACATGAGCTCGAGCACCGCGCGCACGTTCTCTTCGACCGTGAGCTTGCGAAACACCGAGGCTTCCTGCGGCAGGTACGATAACCCCAGGCGCGCCCGGCGGTGGATCGGCAGGTGGGTCATGTCCACGCTGTCGACGACGATCCGTCCGTCATCGGCGCTGACCAGGCCGACGATCATGTAGAAGCAAGTGGTCTTGCCCGCGCCGTTCGGACCGAGCAGGCCCACCACTTCGCCGCTTTCCAGATCGAGCGAAACGTCGTGGACTACCGTGCGCTTCTTATAGCGCTTCTTCAGATTCTCGACGTGCAGACGGCTCACAGCGGTTCGTGGTTCGATGGTGCAACGGTGCGCGTGCCTGGGCTCGGTTCAGCGCGGCACGACGCATGTCAACGTGGATTGGGCAGCGCGGTGCTCGGCTGCAGTTCGACCCCCGGGGCGGCCGGCTCGGGCGTCCCGGGTTTGGGCTTGGGCTGCAGTATGGCCCGGACGCGCCCGGCCTCGCCGCCGCCGGGGCTCTCCCTGGAGTGCTGCACCTGGAAGAACTCGGTCTTCTGGTCGTACGAGATGTAGTTGCCGCGGACTTCGTCTTTGTCGCGCCACAGCCGGGCGCGATTGAACAGTTCCACCTTTTCCAGCTTGCCGTCGTACTCGATGCGATCGGCTTCGCCGTCGATCCACTCCTCGACGCCATCGCGCTTTTCGCGGAACGTGGCCGGCTTGCCCACTGCCACTCCGTACTTGGCGCCGTCCTTGTCCTGGCGGATGGTCAGCCGGTCGGCGCGCAGCGTGAACGAGCCCTGCACCAGGACCACGCGGCCTTCGAACACCGCGACCTGCTTGGCATCGTCTGCCGTCATGCGATCAGCCTCGACGTTGATCGGCTTGCCGCGATCGGCCTTTTCGGCGAAGGCGGGCAGGGCGCAACTGCACGCTACCACCGTCAGCAGCGTGCGAACGCTACGAAAGGTCGAGGCATTCATCGTTTCTGCGGGGGATAGGTTCCCTGCACGCGGCTGTGCAGTTCGAATTCGCGTGTCTTGCCGTTGACGAACATGCCGATGCCGCGCAGCACTGACTCGCCCTCGGTGATCGTGACGGCCTCGTTGGTCCGGGCGATCTCGTTCTTCGGATCGATCTCGAGCGAGCTCGTCGTCATCTGCAGCTCCGGTCGACCTTTTTCGCCCTCGCGCGTGACCACCACGTTGCCCTCGACGCGGACAATCTCTCCGTCCTTGCTTACCGATCCCTTGTCACCGACGACTCGCAATGCCGGCCGGTCCTCCGAGTGCTGCTGATAGCGAGGCTGCTCGAGCAGCGTCGACTGATCATCGGGGAAATGTAGCATCTTCGGCGCAGTCAACGCCGTTTCAGGTTTGCCGCGAGGGCTCATGCGTGTGAGCGTGAACTCCTCGACGATGAAATCGGGTTCGTGGCGGGTTGCGTCCTTGCGTGGAACCGGCGACAGCTGCACCAGCCGTTCGAGCCACAGCGTTGCGAGCGCCAATCCGAGCACCAGCAGCACCGGGAACAACTGGCTGAGCCGCGATCTCATGGCAGGTAGCGCCGCAACGCCTGGGTGAGCGTGCCTTGCGCGTTCATCACGAACTCGCATAACTCGCGCACTGCGCCGCGTCCCCCGGCGTGCTGCGTTACGAAGTGCACGTGCTCGCGCACGAAGGCCGGCGCGTTGGGCACGCTCGCGGCGAACCGCACGCTGCGCAGCAGCGGCAGATCGAGCACGTCGTCACCAATGAATCCGCACGCCTCGAGCCGGATGCCCAGTTGCGCCGCCAAGCGCCCGAACGCCTCGCGCTTGCCTTCGATGCCTTGCAACACGTGCTCGATGCCCAGGCTGCGCGCGCGCCGATCGACCGCGTTGGAGCGCCGTGCCGATACGACCGCCACCGTGACACCGGACTCGGCAAGCATCTTGATGCCGTGACCGTCGAGCACGTTGAACGCCTTGATCTCCTCGCCCGATTCCAGAAAGTACAGTGTGCCGTCGGTCATCACGCCGTCGACGTCGAAGCCCATCAGACGCACGTCACGCGCGCGCGCCTCGGCTGGGTGAGGATCGCCGTTGCTCATCAGCGTCAATACAGTTTGGCGCGAAGCAGGTCGTGCATGTTGAGCGCACCGACGAGCCGGGCGCTGCTGTCCACGACCAGCAGTTCGGTGATGCGGAACTCCTCCATCAACTGCACGGCGTTCACGGCCAGGGCCTGCTCGGCGACGGTCCGTGGCGTGCGTGTCATGACCTGCTCGATCGGCGTCACGCGGAAATCGACGCCACGCTCGATCGCACGCCGCAGATCTCCGTCGGTGAACACGCCTTGCAATGCTCCCGCGTCGTCGACCACTGCGGTCATGCCCATGCCTTTGCGCGAGATCTCGAGCATCGCATCGAGCAGCTTGGTTTGGCCGGGCACGCGCGGGATGGCATCGCCCGAGCGCATCACGTCGGCAACCCGTACCAGCAGGCGCCGCCCCAGAGATCCGCCCGGATGTGAGCGCGCGAAGTCGTCAGCGGTGAATCCGCGTGCATCGAGCAGCACCAGCGCGAGCGCGTCGCCCAACGCCAGGGTTGCCGTGGTGCTCGCCGTGGGTGCGAGATTGAGCGGGCAGGCTTCCTTCTCGACGTAGGCATCCAGGCACACGTCGGCCTGGCGTCCGAGGGTCGAGTCGGCGTTCCCGGTCATGGCGATGAGCTTGATGCCGAGCCGCTTGAGCACCGGGACGATGCGGGTGAGCTCCTCGCTTTCGCCGGCGTAGGAGATCGCGATGAACACATCGTCGCCGGTGATCATGCCCAGATCGCCGTGACCCGCTTCGGCAGGATGCACGAACAAGGCGGGCGTTCCGGTGCTGGCGAGCGTCGATGCGATCTTGCGGGCGATGTGTCCGGACTTGCCGATGCCGCTCACCGCGACGCGGCCGGTGCAGCCCAGAATCAGGTTGGCCGCGGCGGTGAACGATTCGCCCAGTCGCGACGCCAGCGCGCGTACTGCTGCGGCCTCGACTTCGAGCACTTCGCGCGCCAGCGCGAGCGAAGGAGTGCGGCGCACGTCTGCTTGATTCGATGGGGAACTTACCGCGATCATGCGAGGCAGTATAACAAAGCGGTTTGCGCACTTTTTCGCCACCGCGTTGCGCTCAATCGAGGCAGTGATCGTCGCATGGATGCCTTCGGACTCGTCGTTGCGTTGCTTGCGCTGAGCGTGATCGGGCT
>CADECO010000079.1:0-2782 GCA_902825905.1 uncultured beta proteobacterium | reverse complement strand
CTCGCCGATCGGCGCGAGCTGGAAACCGCCTATGGGCGGCAGGCGTTCGGCGTGCTGCTGTTCCAGGATCTTGCCGTGGTTCCGCTGCTCATCCTGATTCCGGCGATCGCCGGGTCCTCCGATCAACTTGGCGCAACCCTCGGATGGGCGCTCGCCAAGGCAGCGCTGGTGCTGGCGGTCATCCTGCTGGTGGGTCAGAAGCTGATGCGCACCTGGTTCCACTTCGTCGCTGCACGGCAATCCAACGAGCTGTTCATCGTCAATGTCCTGCTGGTCACGCTGGGAGCGGCCTGGCTGACCCACTGGGCCGGGTTGACGCTCGCGTTGGGCGCGTTCGTTGCGGGCGTGCTGATCTCCGAGACCGAATATCGCCACCAGGTCGAGGAGGACATCCGGCCATTTCGCGAAGTGTTTCTCGGCCTGTTCTTTCTCACCGTGGGTACGCAGCTGGACCTGTCGATCGTGGTGAGCGAAGCGGCATTGCTGGTGCTGCTGGTGCTGGGGCAGCTGCTTATCAAGATCGCCATCGTCTGGGGATTGTCGCGCTGGTTTGCCGGCGACTCGGGTGTGGCGGTTCGAACGGCATTGGCATTGGCCCCCGGCGGTGAGTTCAGCCTGATCCTGGCGACGGTGGCGGTGTCGAGCAATCTGGCCGCGCCTGAGTTGCTGCAACCGGTCGTCGCCAGCGTGCTTCTCACGATGCTGGTGGGCCCGCTGCTGGTACAGCACAGCGATCGGATCGCGCTGCGGCTGGTTCGTTCGGAGTGGATGAATCGCTCGCTCGCGCTGCATCAGCTCGCGATCCGCTCATTCGGTGTCGAGCAGCACATCGTGCTGTGCGGCTACGGGCGCACGGGTCAAGCCATCGCGCGATTTCTCGATCAGCTCGGCGTTCGCTACGTCGCGTTGGACATGGATCCGATGCGCATCCGCGAGGCCGGCGCGGCGGGTGATCCGGTCGTCTTCGGCGATGCGTCGCGTCGCGAAATACTGGTTGCAGCCGGGCTGTCGCGTGCCGCGGCAGTGGTTGTCACGTTCGCCGATCCGACGATGGCGCTGAAGATCGTCGCTCACGCGCGGGCAGCCCGGCCCGACGTGCCGGTGATTGTGCGCACCATGGACGATGCGTATCTCGATCAGTTGAAGGCCGCCGGTGCCACCGAGGTCGTGCCTGATACGTTCGAGTCGAGCCTGATGCTGGCTTCGCACGCGCTGGTGATGGTCGGGGTGCCGGTGCGCAAGGTATTGCACCAGCTGCGCGTGATTCGCGATGGGCGCTACGAATCCCTGCGCGGGTTCTTTCACGGGGAAAGCGACGATACGTCATTGCTGGACGAGGCCGATCATCCGCACCTGCACGCCGTGACGCTGAGCGATGGTTCATTTGCCATCGGCAAGTCGATCGCCGAACTCGATGTCGAGCGTTGCCGCGCGAAGGTGACGTCGGTGCGCCGGACTGGTCAGCGTATCGACGTACCACAGCGCGGGCTAAGGCTCGAGGCGGGCGATGTGGTGGTTCTGATGGGTGATGCTGAGGCGGTCGCTGCGGGCGAGCTATGCCTCATTCAGGGTGTGCACTAGCGCGAATTCTGTGCACCTGGGCGAACTCTTGAGCGGTGAGGCGGAGTGTCTGCGCTTAACTCCACTGCAGCGCGCGACACATCACGAACTGACCGTTGCCCGTCTCGACGTAGTTCGTCAGCGAACCGTCGGTGACCGCCAGTGGCGGGTTGACCGTTCCGTCGTTTGGTTGGAGCAGTCCGCGCACCATGCCGCCATTGGGACGTTGATCGTCGAGCTGACCATCGATCGCGACGGCGATTCGCTCCGGAACATTGCTCACGCACGCGATCAGGCCGGTAAAGAAGCCGACCGCAGCCAACCCGGGCTCGCCGGTTTGGACTCCCATCACGCCCCCGCTTGGCATGGTCGGTTGCGAGGCGGCGCCGGGCCCTGAGAGAGGGCCGCTTGCAAATCCGGCGATGCGAAGGTGCCACCAGAAATTGAGCGACTCACCGTTGCCATTGACCACGTTGAGCGTCGTTGCAGGATCTCCTGGCGGGGCGGTGTCGTGATATTTGCCGCCGATGACGCCATCACCGTTACCGCCCTTGGCGCCGAAGACGCTCCAGCGTCCCAGGGCGCCGCCGGCATTGGGATCATCACCTGGCCAATATCGATAACGATCGAAATACGCCAGCGCCGCTGAGTTGACGCCGTGCAGATCGTTGACGATGGCCTTGGCGCGCGCGTTGCCCACGAGCTCTTGACCCTTGAGGACGCCGGATACGAGAAATCCGGCGAGCAGCAGGACGACCGTCGTCTCGAGCAGCGTGAAGCCGGAGGAAGCGTTGATCAGTTTTCGGCGAGGAGTATTCATCGGTGCGTTCTTGTAACCCCGCACGATGATCCGCTAACGCGATCCTCCACCAGGATGAACTGGATCACGCACCAAATGAAAAAGCCCGCCGAAGCGGGCTTTTTCCGAGGAGCGGTCTGGTTAGATGCTCTTGCAGAGCACGTACTGGTTGTTGCCGGTTTCCTGGTAGTTGGGGCCGGTCGGAGCGCCGGTCGCAGCTTGGTTCGCGGTCGTTTGCAGTAGCGCGCGCAGGCTGCCTGTTGTCGAAGCTTGATCGTCGATCTGCGTGTCCACTGCAGAGGCGATCTTGTCGGGTACGTTCGCCGAGCAGATCGACAGACCTGTCATATTCAGCGGGCTATTCTGTACACCAACGATGCCACCGACGGCGTTCGACGGGTTGGTAGCGGCTGGAAGGTTTGC
>CADECO010000078.1:11922-18650 GCA_902825905.1 uncultured beta proteobacterium | reverse complement strand
CCGCTGCCGCGCCTGGAAGACCCGCGCTTCCTCTGCGGCCAGGGCCGCTTCGTCGCCGATATCCATTTGCCCGATGCGGCGCATGCGATCGTCGTGCGCTCGCCGCATGCGCATGCGCGGATCGTGCGTTGCGACGCCGCGGCGGTGCGTTCGTCGCCGGGTGTGCTGCTGGTGCTGACCGCAGATGACCTCGCGCGCGAGCAGATTGGCGCGCTGCCGTGCGAGGCTTTTCCCCGATTGCCGGCGGGCAGTCCGTTTCATCGTCCGCTGCAGCCGATACTCGCGCGCGACAAGGTGCGTCATGTCGGCGAGGCGGTTGCACTGATCGTCGCGGCGTCCGAAGCACTAGCGAAGGATGCGGCGGAGCGCGCGCTCATCGAATACGCACCGCTCCCTGCGGTGACGCTTGGCGACGCGCTACTCGACGACGCCGCCAAAGTGTGGGACGGAGCCGCCAGCAACGTCTGCTTTCGACTCGAACGCGGTGATGTGAGCACGGTCGATCAGGCTTTCAGTCGCGCCGCGCATGTCGCCCGGATCGATGTGCACTATCCGCGCGCTTCGGCCAACGCAATCGAGCCGCGCGCGGTGCTGGCGTGGCGCGAGGCGCTCGATGGCCGGCACACGATCTGTTCGTCGACGCAGTTTCCGTTTCAACTGCGCGAGGTCCTGGCGCAGGCGTTTCGCCTGCCCGAGCAAAGCCTGCGGGTGATCGCACCCGATGTCGGCGGCGGGTTCGGCATGAAGAGCCAGATCTATCCGGAAGAAGCGCTGGTGTTGTGGGCGGCGATGAAACTGTCGCGCCCGGTGCGTTGGGTCGCCGATCGCAGTGAAAGCCTGGCTGCCGACATGCACGGGCGTCACCAGATCGCCCATGCGGAACTCGCGCTGGATGCGAGCGGGCGTGCGCTCGCGCTGCGTGTGGCGGTTGCGATCGACCTGGGCGCATATCTCGGCTATTCCGCCGGTGTCGCGCCGAACAACGCTGCGATCAGCTACACCAACACTTACGACATTCCGCTCATCCACTCGCGTGTCGACGCGGTGTTCACCAACACCGCACCGGTCGGCCCGTATCGCGGCACGGCCAAACCCGAGGCGACGTACGTGACCGAACGGCTGATCGAGCGCGCGGCGCACGCAATGCGCATCGACCCGATCGAGATTCGACGCCGCAATCTGATCGCGCCCGACGCGATGCCGTATCGCACGCCAGGTGGCTATCTGTTCGACTCAGGCGAATTCGCGCGCGTGCTCGATCGAGCGATCGAGCTGGCCGACTGGAACGGGTTCGCTGCACGGCGCGCGCACAGCGAGTCACGAGGGCTGCGCCGTGGTCGTGGTTTGGCCATGCATTGCCAGCGCGCGGGCAGCCAATCGGAGCGCATGGAAGTGCGCGTCGCGCAGGACGGCTCGATCGCCTTGCATGTCGGCACGCTCGCCACCGGGCAAGGCCACGAAACGGTGTTCGCGCAGATGGTGTCGCAATGGCTGGGCGTGCCGCACGAGCGCATCCGCGTGGTGCAGGGCGACACCGATCGCGTTCTCTTCGGTCGCGGTACGTTCGCACAGCGCAGCATGAACGCGGGCGGCTCGGCGCTCAAACTGGCCGTCGACGAGGTCGTGCGCAAAGCCCGGCGTATCGCTTCGTGGATGCTGGAAGCGGCCGAGGCGGATCTCACGTTCGAACAGGGCGTGTTCAAGGTAACCGGCACCGATCGCATCGCGCGCTTCGATGACGTCGCCAAGAAGGCGTATCTACCGGTCGGACTGCCATCTGAGCTCGGCTTGGGTCTGGACGGCATCGGCAACCACGACGGACCGAACAACTTCCCCAATGGCTGCATGGTGTGCGAGGTCGAAGTCGATGTCGACACCGGACAAGTCACGGTGGATCGGCTCGCTGCCGTCGACGACGTCGGCGTGGTGATCAATCCGCTGCTGCTCGAAGGTCAGCTGCACGGCTCGATCGCGCAGGGTCTGGGCCAGGCGCTGGTGGAGCAGGTGGTGTACGAGCCAGGCTCCGGGCAGCTGTTGACTGGATCGTTTCTCGACTACGCGATGCCGCGTGCCGATTCGCTGCCGCCGATCGCGGCCGACGTACTCAACGTGCCCACCTCGACCAATCTGTTAGGCGTGAAGGGTGGCAGCGAGGCGGGCAACGTGGGCGCGCCGCCTGCGATCGTGCACGCGATTCTCGATGCACTGGCGCCGCTCGGCGTCACCGACATCCGGATGCCTGCGACGCCCGAACGCGTCTGGCGAGCGATCAACGAGGCGCGCGGTTAGTCGCGCCAGACCGTTCAACTACTCCGCGCTCGGCGTGAAGCCAGATTTCTGGATGATCGGCGCCCAGCGCTCGGTGTCGGCCTTCACCATCGCCTGGAAATCGGCGGGCGTCATCTCGCGAATCTCCAGCTCGAACTTGCGCATGCGCTCGCGGCCGTCCTGCGTGCGCAAGGTGCGAACCACGACTTCGTTGATGCGATTGACCACGTCGGCGGGCGTGCCGGCCGGTGCGAACAGTCCGTACCAGCCCGACACCGCGAGCATCGGGTAACCCAACTCCTTGAAA
This sequence comes from uncultured beta proteobacterium, assembly GCA_902825905.1. Classification (GTDB taxonomy): domain Bacteria; phylum Pseudomonadota; class Gammaproteobacteria; order Burkholderiales; family SG8-39; genus CADEDU01. The sequence goes on along the minus strand of CADECO010000078.1, from coordinate 16,075 downwards.
GAGGGGACGTCCGGCGCGTTCACCGAGCGATCGTCACCGGTCTGCGCGAGGTACTTGATCTTGCCGCTGCGCACGTGCGAGAGCAGCGAGCCCATCGGCAGCACCGCGGCGGCGACGTGACCCGCGACCAGGTCGGTGATTGCCGGTACCGTGCCGCGGTAGGGCACGTGCGTCATGTTGGCGCCGGTCACCTGCACCAGCAGCGTCCCGAAGAAGTGCAGGTTGGTGCCCGCGCCGGCGGTGCCGTATCCCACCTGTGCCGACTGCGTCTTGCTCCAGGCGGCCAGTTCTTTCACGTCCTTGGCCGGGACGCCGGCGTGCGCAGCCAGCGCGATACGGTAGATGCCGCCGTGCGCGATGCCGACGAAATCGGTCAGCGGCACATACGCGGGCTTCTTGACCGTGTGCGGGTAGACGCTGATGTTGGAGTCGGGCGCGAACAGCAGTACCGAACCGTCGGCCGGCGCGCCCTTCAGCGCCGCGGCACCGATCGCCCCGGCGGCACCAGCGCGGTTTTCCACTACGTACGAACGTCCGCTCGACTCGGACAGCTTCTCGGCGAGCATGCGCGCGGTGGCATCAAGTCCGCCGCCGGGCGGATAGTTGACGAGGATGCGGTGTTGGGCGAACGCCGGGGCCGGCACGACGCCCAGGCTGACCAACGTGGCCGCGGCAAGCGTCGCCAAGGCGCGATGCATGACTTGCATGGTGCTCTCTATGATCGGGGAGCGCGGAAGAATAGCAGCGGTGTAGGCTTGCGTCCTTCCATCGGCATTGCGATGTAGCGTTCGCACCCCGACGATTTGCGTACTTGTCCTTCGAGCCTCTATCCATGAACCTGCAAACCAACAAGATCCAGGCCCGCACCGACGGTCACATCGGCTGGTTGGTGTTCAACAATCCGGAGCGCCACAACGCGGTGTCGCTCGACATGGCCCAGGCGATCCCCGAGGTGATGCACGCCTACGAGCACGATGCGGCGGTTCGCGTGGTGGTGCTGGTGGGTGCGGGCGAGCGCGCGTTCGTGGCCGGGTCCGACATCTCGAAGTTCGATGCGGTGCGCGCTGACCCGGAGGCCAACCGCCGCTACCGCGAGATCGTCCACCGCGCGTTCCACTCGGTGTACGAGTGCGCCAAACCGACGATCGCGATGATCCGCGGTTACTGCATCGGCGGTGGACTGGAATACGCCGCCAACTGCGACATCCGCATTTGTTCGGAGGATTCCACGTTCGCGATCCCCGCCGGAAAACTCGGCCTGGGGTTCGGCTCCGAGGGTGTGGTGATGCTTGCGCGCGTGATCGGTCTGGCGCGCGCACGCGAATTGCTATTCACTGCGCGGCGCATCAACGCGCAGGAAGCGCTCGCGATCGGACTGGTGAATCGCGTCGTGCCGGCCGCGGCGCTGGAGGCGGAGGTGAAAGCGTTCGCGCAGTCGATCGCCGAAAACGCGCCGCTCACGCTCGCCGCGCTCAAGCAGTCGATCCTGGAACTGGAGAAGCCGCAGGCCGAGCAGAACCTCGCGCGCGTGCAGCCGATGATCGACGCGTGCTTCGCCTCGCAGGATTACGCCGAGGGCCGCAAAGCGTTCGCCGAGAAGCGCAAGCCGAATTTTCAGGGGCGGTAGCGGAAGACGCCGGGCTGGGGAGGGGGCACTAAGCCATCGCCGCCGGCGCGTGCGGCATGCTCGCCCACTGTTCGGGGTCGTGACCGAAGACCAAGCGGCAGCCTTGACGGTCCTGCAAGGCGCGCAATCGCCCGAACGTCTCGACCATCAGCTCGGGTTTCCAGGCCGCGCCCGCGTGCGGCACGATCTCGCGATCGAGGTGCGCCTTGCTGTAGCACGCATCGGCCGTCAGCACGAACTCCACGCCCGGTGCGGCCCGCACGCGCAGCGACTGATGGCCCGCGGTATGACCCGGCGTAGGCAGCAGCACCAACGTGCCGTCGCCGAACACATCGTGCTCGCCATCGACGATGCGATAGTCGAACGGATGATCCCAGTACGCGCGGTTGTACGGGCTCTTCGGCGCGCGTGCCATCTCCATCTCGGCTTTCTGCACGATGAACGTCGCGCGCGCAAACAATGTGTTGCAGCCGCAGTGATCGAAGTGGAAATGCGAGTTGATGACGATCGTGATGTCCTGCGGCCTCAACCCCACGGTGGCGAGCTGATCGACCGGATTCTCATCGGATGCCGAGCGCAGCGCAAAGGAGGTAGCGATGCGCTTGCCGAGCTTGCCGAGCGGATCCTGATGCGCGGTGCAGTCCACGCCGGTGTCGAACAGCACATTGCCTTGGTCGTGACGGATCAGAAAGCTCGGCACCTGGATCGTCATCGTGGTGCCGGGCGTCTCGTCGGGAAAGAACAGCGTGCGATCGAATTCGAGCTGACCGGCGCACATCGCGTAGAGTTTGAGCATCGTGGTTCTCGATTGGTAATGAGGCGCTGCAATCAAGGCGCCGCGTTCACACCACGTGAGTTTGACGCTTTCGGCCGCGCGGTGCCATCCTTGCGGCGCCCACCGCTCAACCCTCATGAACGCTCCCGACAACCACGGCCCGCTCGCCGGCGTGCGCATCATCGATTGCACGCACGTCATTCTTGGTCCGTACTGCACCCAGCATCTTGCCGATCTCGGTGCCGACGTCATCAAGATCGAATCGCCCGAGGGCGACGTGATGCGTCACGTCGGTCCGAAGCGTCACGCCGGCATGGCGCCGGTGTTCCTGCATCTGAACCGCAACAAACGCTCGGTGGTGTTCGATCTGAAACGCCCGGACGCGCAGCAGGCATTGCACCGGCTGTGCGCTGCGGCCGATGTGTTCGCCGTGAACATGCGTACCGATGCGCTGCAACGCATGGGCGTGGACTATGCGTCGCTCGCCAAGGTCAATCCGCGCCTGGTCTACGTGAGCATGCTCGGCTTCAGCCAGCGCGGACCGTACGCCGCCGAAGCCGCGTTCGACGATCTGATCCAGGCGGCGGTGGCGCTGCCTTCGATCATCGCGCAATCGACCGGCGACATTCCGCGCTATGTGCCTACGGCGGTATGCGATCGCGCCGTGGGGCTGTACGCGATGGGCATGATCACCGCCGCGCTCTACGCCCGTGAACGCACCGGTCGCGGCCAGAAGGTCGACGTGCCGATGTTCGAGACCATGGCGCAGAACGTCCTGGGCGATCACATGTGGGGGCACACGTTCGTGCCACCCGAAGGCGAGTTCGGCTATCAGCGCCTGATGGGTGCCGAGCGCCGGCCTTACGCCACCAAAGACGGTCATCTGTGCATCCTGCTCTACACCGATGCGCAATGGCAGAGTTTCTTCGCGCGTTTCGGTCAGCCTGAACTGGTACGCACCGATCCGCGATTCCGTGACATCGCCGCGCGCACCAGGCACATCAACGAGATCTACGCCATGGTCGCGGCCGAGATCGCGAAGTACACGCAGGCCGAGGTGCGCACCCGGCTCGACGGCGCCGGCATTACGTTCTTCCCGGTGCACACGTTCGAGAGTCTCGTCGCCGATCCCCATCTGAACAAGATCGGCTTCTTTCGCGAAGACGATCACCCCACCGAGGGTCGCATCGTCACCATGGGCGTGCCCAGCGAATGGTCCGACACCGCACCGTCGATCCGCCGCATGGCGCCTCGGCTGGGTGAACACACCACCGAGGTGCTCAGCGAAGCCGGCTTCGATCGCGCGACGATCGATGCGCTCGTGGCTTCGGGTGCGGCGGTGCAGGCGTCGTCGTAGCGGAGATCGTTTGCTGCGCAGACAGATCAGACCGAACAACGGAACCAACACAGCAGATCAAGAATCAACCCAGCAGATCAATCAAGCAGACCATTCAATCAGATCAACCAAGGACCCATTCATGCGTATTGCCATCCTCGGCACCGGCGGCGTCGGCGCCTACTTCGGTGCCTATCTGCAACGTGCCGGCCAGGACGTGACGTTCATCGCTCGCGGCGAGCATCTGCGCGCGATGCAGGCCAAGGGGCTCGCGATTCGCGGGCCGCGCGGCGATCTCGAACTGTCCAAGGTGCAGGCCACCGATCGTCCAGCTGAACTCGCGCCCGTCGACGTGGTGCTGTGCAGCGTCAAGCTCTACGACACCGAGAGTGCCGCGCAATCGGTCGCGCCGCTG
>CADECO010000078.1:3609-11822 GCA_902825905.1 uncultured beta proteobacterium | reverse complement strand
ACGGCGCTCAATTGCCTGGTGCGCAAGCCCGCGGGCGTCGTGTACCACGACCCGGACCTGATCCAGATCGCGGTGCAATGCTTCACCGAAGTGGCGGCCGTGGCGCGCGCGCAGGGCATCGCGCTTGCCGAGGACATCGTGCCGCAGATGCTCAAGCAGCATCAGAACTTTCCGCCGCACATGTTCGCCTCGATGTATCACGACCTGATGCGCGGCAAGCGGCTCGAACTGGACAGCCTCTCCGGTTTGGTCGTGCGCAAGGGGCGCGAACTGGGCGTGCCGACCCCGACGCACGCGATGGCTTACGCCTGTCTGAAGCCATACCTTCACGGCGCGCCCGCCGAGAAGTGATGTGGTATGCATCCAAAGCCGGTGCCACCGCGTAGACATGGCATCGGGCTGGCGCGCGGCAAGGTGCGCGCACGCTTGACTACTCGGCTGCTGCTGCGATCGCTTGCGCGGTTCATCGCGCGACATCCGCATGGCCCCCGCTGCGACTCACCATTAGAGGAGACAACCATGCGCATTCCGTTCGTGCGAGTACGCCCCGCCGTCTTGGCCGCCTTCGTTGCTGCTGCGGTGGGCGGCGTGCCAGTAACCGCCCAAGTGATGTCCGGTGCGGCGAACGTCAAGTTCCCCGAAGGCTTCGAGAAAGGGGTGCTGTACCAGTCGCTCGATCGCCACGACATCAAACAGTTCCGCGAGCTGTATGCGAGCAAGGAAGCCGTTGACGCGGTGCGCAAGGGCATGCCGGTCCCCAGCGGCACCGTCCTGACCCTGGTGCAGCACAAGGCGAAAGTGGACGACAAGGGCAATCCGATCAAGGGGCCCGACGGACGTTTCGTCAAAGACGGCGTGGTCGCCTACGCCGTGATGGAGAAACGCAGCGGCTGGGGTGCCCAGTACGCGGCCGATATCCGCAACGGCGAATGGGAGTATCAGGCGTTCACTGCCGACAAGAAGGTCAACGAAAAGGCGAATCTGCGCGCCTGCTTCCAGTGCCACAAGCCGCACGAGAAGGCTGATTTCGTCATCTCGCTGGCCAGCCTGAACGGTACGTTTCCGGGCGGCAAGGTGGTGGCCAAACCCGCGGCCGGACCAACGTCGGTGTCGATTGCCGAGTTTCTGTTCGGCCCGGAAAAGTCGACGGTCAAAGCCGGGCAGACCATCACCTGGACCAACGTCGACGATTCTCCGCATCAGGTGACGGTGCAGGGCGCCACCACGCTGCGCACCGACGTCATCCTCAAGGGGCAGAGCGTGGCACTGAAGTTCGACGCACCGGGCACCTACGACTACATCTGCGGCCTGCACCCGAACATGAAAGGCAAGATCGAGGTCACGCAGTAGCGCAGCGGTCGAGCGTCCAGCGCCGCTCGATCCAGCGTTTCGTCATCGGGCCCTGATGCGTGGGTGTTGCCGCTGCGGTGGCCTGAGACGTCTGTGCGTTGGCGAGCGTCGTCGCACCGAGCGCAGCGCCGGCGGTGGCGGCGATCACGCCGGCCGATTGCAGGAATTCGCGCCGATCGAGTCCTTCGTTACTGGTCATGAGCTTCCCCCTTTCGTGTGATGCGGACGCGCCGGCCCGCGATTGGCGTTGAGCGACGATGATCCGATCGCTTCTTGCACCAACTCGGCGATGCTGTAAATATGTCCGGACAAATAACGCTCACTGAGGACCGGGCTCATGGAATCAACCCGTTCGCTGCGTTCAGGTGTCGTTCGATCCGGGCTGGGCATGCTGCTCGCCGCGTTCACCGTGGTCGCACAGGCGCAAGCATTTCCATCGAAGCCGATCCGCGTGATCTTTCCGTTTCCACCTGGCGGTGGCACCGACATCATCGGCCGGCCTGTGTGCGAGGAGGTCTCGAAGATTCTCGGCCAGCCTATCGTCATCGAGAACCGTGGCGGCTCGAACGGGGTGATCGGCGCCGATGTGGTGGCCAAGTCCGCGCCCGACGGCTACACGCTGCTGATTCACACGATGTTCTCGCATCTGGCGAACGCATCGCTTTATCCGAAGCTGCCCTACGATACCGAGCGCGACTTCGCGCCGGTCAGCCTGATCGGTGCAGTGTCGATGGTGCTGGTTTCGCATCCGTCGTTTCCCGCGAAGACGATCGCCGAGCTGATCGCGCTCGCCAAGGAGAAGCCCGGGCAGCTCAGCTACGCGTCGTTCGGCAACGGCAGCGGCGCGCACCTGGGCGGCGAGCTGTTCAAGATGATGGCCGGCATCAATCTCGTGCACGTGCCCTACAAGGGCGGCGGACCGGCCATCGCCGACACGATCGCCGGCCACGTGCCGCTGCACTTCGCCGGGATCGCCACGGCCGCGCCGCACATCAAATCGGGCAAGCTGAATGCGATCGCGATGACTTCGGCCAGGCGTAGCGGTTTCATGCCCAATATCCCGACGATGGACGAGCAGGGCATCAAGGGTTACGAGGCGGTGGTCGTGTTCGGTGCGCTTGCCCCCGCCGGCACACCGCGCGAAGTCGTGAAGACGCTCGAGGGCGCGTTCGTGAAGGCATTGGCCACGCCGGCGCTTCGTCAACGGCTGATCGACCAGGGCAATGAACCGCCGTTCGGGTCCACATCGGAGGAGATGGCGACGTTCATCAAGACCGACTTGCAGAAGTGGGCGAAGGTCGTCAAGGAATCGGGGGCGAAAGTGGATTGACGAACCCTACAATCAGCTTCGCTCGCCTTTCTCGCCCGATGTCCGATCCGCCAGCGCTCGATCGGCGATAGAAACGTCATCACCCGCACCCGATCCCGCGGTTCAATTCGCTCAACACAACGACGATCACGAAGAAATGTTCAATCCGTTCCAGCCGCTGCAGCACATCAAAACCGAAGTCTTCATGTCGATGCCGAAGAAGTTCCGCAAGAAGCAACGCTCGGCATGGTCGGATCCCAACCGCCAGAACGCCGAGGTCGAATGCTTTCTGGAGGGGCCGTCGTTCGATCGCAAAGGCAATCTGTGGTTCGTCGACATTCCGTTCGGGCGGGTCTTCCGCATCACACCGAAAAAGGACTGGGAGCTGGTCACGCAGTACGACGGCTGGCCAAATGGACTGAAGATCCACAAGAACGGAACGATCTACATCACCGACTACAAGCTCGGGCTGCTCACGCTCGATCCGAAAACCGGCCGCATCACCGAGCTGCTGCGCACTGCCTACAGCGAGAGCTTCAAGGGGCTGAACGATCTGCACTTCGCCGCCAACGGTGATCTGTACTTCACCGACCAGGGGCAAACCGGCATCGCAGACCCCACCGGGCGCGTGTTTCGCCTGCGCGCCAACGGTGCGCTCGACAAGCTGGCCGCGAACGTGCCCAGTCCGAACGGCATCACGCTCTCGACCACCGAGAAGCACTGCTATGTCGGTGTGACGCGCTCGCAGCAGATCTGGCGGCTGCCGATCATGGCCGATGGTGCGGTGTCGAAGACCGGCGTGGCGATCCAGCTCTCAGGCGGCGTCGGCGGCCCCGACGGCATCGAGATGGACGGCGAGAATGGGCTGTTGGTGTGCCAGCTCGGCGTCGGGGTGTGGCGGTTCGACAGCAACATGCTGCCCACGCACCTGGTGTCCTCCGACGATCATCGCCATCATCACCTCGCCAACATCGCGTTCGGCGGCAAGGATCTGAAGACGCTCTACATCACCGAGTCGCTCTCGGGCGACATCCTCGTGGCGCAGATGCCGGTGGCGGGCAAGAAGCTCTACGCGCATCAGTGAGGAGCCGCGCCCGATCGGCGCGCACTCACGCGCGCTGATATTTCGCGACCTTCGCTTCGTCGACCTCCACGCCTAACCCCGCGCCGGCGGGGACGCTCATGTGCCCCGCCTCGACCGTGAGCGGCTGCTTCACCAGGTCGTCGACGAGATAGTGGTTGGTGGGGCTCACACCCCAGTCGAGGTTGGGCAGCGCCGCAGCCAGTTGCAGCAGCGCAGCGGCGGCGATGCTCGACTCGGCCATCTTCGAGGCGAGGTTGACCTTCATGCCCAACCGATCGCACAGCACACCGGCCGCAAACGCCGGTGCGATGCCGCCGAATTTGATCGTTTTCAAGCTGCCGCCGCGCGCCGCCTTCATTTCGTGATGGCGCTCGATCTCGTGCATGCCGTGCAGCCCCTCGTCGGCGCCGATGGCGATCGAACTGGCCGCAGCCACCTTCGCCATGCCGGCCAGATCGGTGCCGCGCACCGGCTGCTCGAGAAAATCGAGCGGCGCGTTGCCGACCGCTTTGACGAATTCGATCGCCTGCGCCACCGTCCAGGCCTGATTGACATCAGCCGACACCAGCAGACCCTTGCCCAGCACCTCGCAGATCGCCCGGGTGCGCGCGGCATCCTGTGCCGGTGAATCGGCGCCGACCTTGATCTTGTACGCGGTGAACCCCTGCGCCTTGCGCTCGGCCGCCTCGCGCACGTCGCCCTCGAGCGAGCCGGTGCCTACCAGCCACAACACCGGAATGCGCTTGCGGCGCTGCTCGCCCAGCAGCGCATGCACCGGGATGCCGCGCGCACGCGCGACGATGTCGTGCAGGGCCATGTCGATCGTCGCCTTGGCCGAGGTGTTGCCGACCATTCGCCAGTCCATCTCGTCGTGAACCGCAGCGAATTCGACAACCGGCTTGCCGACCAGGAACGGCGCCATGTAGCGCAGCGCGGCCATCATGCTCTCGACCGTCTCTCCGGTCATGTTGGGGGCGCAGGCCGCTTCACCCCAGCCGACCGCGCCGTTGTCGGTCTGCACGCGCACCAGCACGTTCTCGGCGGACTTGATCTCCACGCCGGACATCTTCACCGGCTTCTTCATGGGAATGCTGATGGCGATGGGCTGGATGCTGGCAATGCGCATGAGCGATCTCCGGAAAAGAGCAGATGAATCGATTATCCCGCCGAGCGGAACTCCCGGCGTAGTTCGATCGAGTAGGTATAGCGGCTGCCGGGGTGAATCGACACGGTGTTCTCGAAATTATCGCCCGCAGCGTCGTAGTAGCGCCGCACGATGGTGAGTGCCTCGCTTCTCGCGTCGACTTCGAGGGCACGCGCGAGGCGAGGCGGTACGCTCGATGCGAACACGTCGAGCTGGGCGCGCTCCACATGCACGCCGAACTGCTCTTCGAGCTGCTTGAACACCGGAACGCGGCCGTGATCGCGGCGGCGCACGATCCGCGCGTAACGCGGCGCGACGTAAATGTCGGTCCAGCAGAGCGGCACGACCAGACTCGGTGTGCGACGCAGCGCGCCGATACGAAACCAGCGCGCACCGACCGGACACTTGAGCAGTTGCGCGAGCGCGCGACCGGTGCGCACCGATTCGGTCTCGCGCACCTCGCGATAGGTCTGCGCGGGATAGTTGAGCATTTCGGCGACCGAGCCCAGGCTCTGCGTGAACATGCTCGATTGCTCGGCCGCGGTGACGACCGATCCGGCGCGCGGACGCCGCGAGATCAGCCCTTTCTCGGTCAGCTCGCGCAGCGCTTCGCGCACCGTGAACCGGCTCGCATCGAAGCGTTCGCACAGATCGTGTTCGCTCGGCAGCACGTCACCGACGCGGTAGCGGCCGGCGCGGATATCGGCGATGAGTCGTTGCGCGATGCGCCGGTAGCGCGGCGCCGGCTGAGCGCGACGCGAGACGGACGAAGGCATTGCGAGCAGGCGAGTGGAGGATCGGTCGAAAGAGAGCAGCGGGCACGAGGGCGCGCAACCTATGCGCTGCGTAGCCCTCGTGCCGGTGCGCAAGACTCCACTGCCACTTCTCCTCCATCGTCCTGATGCGAGCGACCGGCGGTGCTCGAGTGCGCGTATGTTATTCTTTTGTCCGGACAAATCAACAGCGTGTATCACGGTATGTCGTCGCCGGCCTGCCGATGCAAGCGCGCTGTCGTGGCGTTTCATTGCGCGTGCCGAGGCGCCAACCGCGTCGCCCCACGCATCATCCGACCTCTCACTCGCTCATCCATCATGGCCAAAGGCAAGACTGTTGCTGCGCGCAAGCGTTACCAAGACATCCTGTTCCGCGTCGAGAAGCAAGTCGCGTGGATCACCATCAATCGCCCCGAGGTGTTGAATTCCTTCCGCGAGCAGACGCTCGACGAGCTGATCGACGCCTTCAAGTCGACCCGCGAGGATCCGTCGATCGCCTGCGCGGTGGTGACCGGTGCGGGCGACAAGTCCTTCTCGGCCGGTGGCGATTTCTACGCGATGATGCGTTTGAACCGCGCCAACGCGCACATGTGGAACGACCGCATGCTGGGCCTGGCGATGACGATCCGCGGTCTGTCGATCCCGGTGATCGCGATGGTCAACGGCTGGTGCATGGGCGGTGGCCACGAGCTGGCGCTGTGGTGCGATCTGGTGATCGCCTCGGAGAACGCGGTGCTCGGCCAGACTGGCGCCAAGGTCGGCGCGTGCCCCACCGTCGGGGCCACGCAGTACATCCCGCGCATCATCGGTGAGCGACTGGCACGCGAGATGATTTTCCTCGGCCGCCGTTTCAAGGCGAAGGAAGCGCAGGAGGTCGGTCTCATCAACAAGTGCGTGCCGCAGAAGGATCTGCTGGCCGAGACGATCAAGTGGACCGAGACGATCAAGAGTCACAGCGCGCAGACCTTGCGCGCGACCAAGAAATCGCTCAACCACGAATCGGACGATCTGTATTCGTCGTGGCAGCACGGCATGGAACTGCTCGCGCACATCTGGGGTTCGGAGGAGAGCCTGGAAGGCATGCAGGCATTCCTCGACGGGCGCAAACCGAACTTCAACCAGTTCCGCCTGCGCAACAAGCGTGAACTCGACAAGTACATGGATGGCTTCAATCGCGGCTTGAACCAGCCGCCGTCGATGCGCAGGAAGGGTAAGCGCTAGTTCGAGTCGACAGCATGGGTCCCGACTCGATCCCGGCCCTGCACGGCCTGCGGGTGCTCGATCTCACCCGAGTGCTCGCCGGGCCGCTGTGCACGATGACGCTCGGCGACTACGGTGCCGAGGTCATCAAGGTCGAGCCGCCGGGCAAGGGCGACGACGTGCGCGGCTGGGGCCCGCCGTTCGTGGCCAACGATGCGGCGTACTTTCTCGGCTTCAACCGCAACAAGCGCTCGATCACGCTCAACCTCGGCACGCCCGAAGGCAACGAGATTCTCGCCGGGCTGGCACGCAAGGCCGATGTTGTCATCGACAACTTCAAGGCCGGCACCTTGGAGAAATGGGGCTTCACCAACGAATGGTTCGAGGCCAACGCCGCGCGCGCGATCCGCTGCTCGGTCACCGGCTATGGAACGACGGGACCGAAAGCCGGGCTGCCCGGCTACGATTTCATCCTGCAGGCCGAATCAGGCTTGATGAGCATCACCGGGACGCATGAAAGCGGTCCGATCAAGTATGGGGTGGCCGTGGTCGATATCGTCACCGGCCTGCTGGCGGTCAATGCGATCCTCACCGCGTTGCAGGCCAGACATCGCACCGGACGCGGCCAGCGCATCGAGTGTTCGCTCTACGACTCGGCGCTGTTCATGCTCTCGAACGTGGCGAACAACTTCCTTGCATCGGGGAAGGAGCCTGGCCGCTACGGCAACGGCCATCCCAACGTGGTGCCGTACGACGACTACCCGACCGCAGATGGACGCCTGGTGCTCGCCTGCGGCAACGACGGCCAGTTCGAGCGTGTCGCCAAACTGCTCGGTCACCCGGAATGGCTCGCCGACCCGCGCTTTGCCAAAGTGCGCGACCGCGTCACCAACCGCACGGCGATGGACGAGGCGGTGGCCGCGGCCTTCCGGACTCAACCAACCGCCTACTGGATCGAGACGCTGCACGCAGCCGGTGTGCCGTGCGGGCCGATCAACGCCGTCTCGCAGGCGGTGGCCGATCCGCACACGAGCGCGCGCGAGATGGTGCGTGAGGTCACGCATCCGGCAATGGGGAGCTATCGGCAGGTCGGCGTGCCGGTGAAGATGAGCGACACGCCCTCGCAACTGCGCCGCGCGTCGCCTGCGCTGGGCGAGCATACCGATGAGGTCCTGGCAGGCGAACTTGGCTACACTGCCGAGCGTATCGCCGCGTTGCGCGCTGCCGGCGTGATCTGAGGTATTGATTGCCCGAGGGGATCGTGCGCGGCAGCCTCATGCACCGCAGTCTGAATTGCCGCTGTCTCCTCGATCGTCGCCTCCACCCTTCTGTGCCCCGAGTTCTCCGCCGGAA
>CADECO010000078.1:0-3509 GCA_902825905.1 uncultured beta proteobacterium | reverse complement strand
GCTGTCTCCTCGATCGTCGCCTCCACCCTTCTGTGCCCCGAGTTCTCCGCCGGAATCGCGCATTGCCATGAAGGCCGCTTCGTTCGATTACGTGCGCGCCGGCTCGATCGAGCACGCGTGCGCGCTGCTCGCGCAACATGGCGATGAGGCCAAGCTGATTGCCGGCGGCCAGAGCCTGGTGCCGATGATGGCGATGCGTCTGGCGCGGCCCGCGGTGCTGATCGACGTGAATCGCATCGACGCGCTGCAAGCCTGGTCGATCGAGGACGATGTGCTGCGGCTCGGTGCGTGCGTCGGTCAAAACGTGATCGAGCGCGAAGCGGCGATTGGCGCAGCGGTGCCCTTGCTCGGGCGAGCGATCCGCTGGGTGGGACACAACCAGACACGCAATCGCGGCACGGTGGGCGGATCGATCGCGCACGCTGATCCGTCAGCCGAACTGCCGCTGGTTGCCTGTGCACTCGATGCAAACCTGATGGTGCGCAGCCGGCGCGGTGAGCGCAGCGTCGCGGCCAGCACGTTCTTCACCGGGCCGATGAGCACGGTGCTGAAAGCCGACGAATTGCTGATGAGCATCGACTTCGCAATTTGGCGCGCGCCGCGGGTTGGTGCGGCGTTCGACGAGCTGGCGATCCGTCATGGCGATTTCGCGATCGTCGCGGCCGCGGCGCAAGTCGCGCTCGATGATCAAGGCCGCTGCGTGCGCGCGGCGCTCGGTATCGGCGGCGCGGATGCAACCGTGCGTGCTTTTCCCGATCTCGCTGCGCGCTTCTCCGGCCACGCGCTGGACGAGCGGATGGTGCGCGACGTCGCAGCGGAAGCGGCGCGTCGCTTGCAGCCATCGAGCGATCTGCACGCCAGCGCCGACTACCGCCGGCATCTGGCCGAAGTGCTGATCGAGCGCGTGCTGCATGCCGCATTCAACGATGCGATGGCTTCGACCATGGTTGGTGCGGCTTCGACCGCAGCAAACCCCCAGCCGATGCGCCCGGATCCGCGCAGTGCCGGGTCCGCCGGTGCAACACCCGCGTCTGCGCCGGCCCTCGCCCCCGTCGCGATGGCGAATGTCGATGCCGACGCACGATCGGTGGAATACCTGCACACCGTCTCGCTCGATGTGAACGGCAAGCGGCGCAGCGCCCACGTGACCGCGCGAACCACGCTGGTCGATTTGCTGCGCGACGAGTTGCGCCTCACCGGTACGCACGTCGGTTGCGAGCACGGCATCTGCGGCGCCTGCACCGTGCTGCTCGATGGCGAGCCGGTGCGATCGTGCATCGCGTTCGCGGTGCAGGTCGATGGCCAGCGCGTGACCACGGTCGAAGGGCTCGCGAACGCCGACGGATCGATGAGCGTGTTGCAGGACAGCTTTTGCGAGGCGCATGGCCTGCAGTGCGGCTACTGCACGCCCGGCATGCTGCTGGCGGCGCACGCGCTGCTTGCGACACATGCGCAGCCGACCGAGCACCAGATCCGCGAGGCGATCAGCGGCAATCTGTGCCGTTGCACCGGCTACCAGCAGATCGTCGATGCGATCGGGCTTGCCGCGCATCGACGCGAAGAGGCCCTGCGATGACCGCTCAGCGCTCGTTCCGCTACATCGGTACCAAACGCCGCGCCAAGGAGGATCCGCGTTTCGTCAGCGGCAACGGTCGCTACGTCGCCGACATCCATCTGCCGGGCATGAAGCACGTGGCGATCGTCGCCAGCCCGCATCCGAGTGCGCGTATCAAGTCGATCAAGCTCGATGCCGCTCGGGCACTGCCTGGTGTGATCGACGTCGTGACCGGTGCCGAGTACTGCGCCGGCACCGACGCACACCCGGTCGGGGTCGATGCGCCGAAGGTGCGCCGCTATGCGCTGGCGCACGAGGTGGTGCGGTACGCGGGCGAGTGGGTGGCCGCGGTGGTGGCCGATTCGCGCGCGATCGCCGAGGATGCCGCGGAGCTGGTCGAGGTCGAATACGAGCCGCTGCCGTTCGTGATGGACCCCGAGCGCGCATTCGCCGGCGATGGCCATCTGGTCCATGCCGAGCACGGCTCGAACGTGTTGTTCCATCGAAAGTTCGTGTGGGGCCCGGTCGAGGAGCGCTTCGCGCAAGCCGAACATCGTCTGCAGTTTCGCGCGCGCTGGCATCGCAACGCGACCGTGCCGATCGAGACGTTCGGCGTCGTCGCGCAATGGCATCGCGGCAGCGAGCTGCTCGACGTCTGGGCTTCGATCCAGATGCCGAAATTTCCCGATCAGATCGCGCGCGCCTTGCGTCTGTCCGGCAACGCGGTGCGCGTGCACTACGACGTCGACGTGGGCGGCAGCTACGGCGTCAAGCGCGGCATCAAGCACGCGGTGCTGATCGGCTACCTCGCGCGCAAGCTCGGTGTGCCGGTGCGTTTCATCGAAGACCGCCTGGAGAACATGCGCGGCGGCGACATGCAGGGCCCGGATCGCATCTTCGACATGGAGGCGGCGTTCGATCGCGACGGCACGATCCGCGCATTGCGCATCCGCGCGCTCGATGACGCCGGTGCCTACACCGGGCGCGCGCCGCTGCAGTTGGGCAAGCCGGTCGGCGCGATCTGCGGACCGTACCGCATCGATGCGGTGGAGTACGAAGCGATCTCGGTGCTTACCAACAAGACCCCGCAGGAGGCCGTGCGCGGCTTCGGGCAGTCGCCGACCAACTTCGCACTCGAGTCGACCGTCGATCGTGTGGCACGCTTTCTCGATCTCGATCGCATCGAAGTGCGCAAGCGCAATCTGATCGGTCATGACGAATTCCCCTACCTGATTCCGAGCGGCAGCACGTACGACTCGGGCGACTATCACACCGTCCTCGATCTGGCGCTGAAGGCGGCGAACTACGAGGCGCTGCTCGTCGAGCGCGATGCGTTGCGCCGCGACGGCAAGTTCGCCGGCGTCGGCATCGCCACCTGCCTGGAACCGAGCGGCGGCAACTCCTCGTTCGAGCCGCTGTTCAATCCGAAGAACGACACCACGACCTGGATGGACTCGTGCCTGGTGCGCGTCGACTTGTCAGGAGCGATCACCGGGGTCATGGGCACCTCCACCTCCGGCCAGGGCCACGAGACGCTGGTCGCGACGGTTATCGGCGAAGTGCTCGAGCGCGATCCGGCCACGATCCGCGTGGTGCATGCCGATTCGCTCAACGCACTGCCCTCGAACAGCCCGGTGGGCAGCCGTATGGCGATCATGCTCGGCGGCGCGGCGGCGGGCGCGGCACGTACGATTCGACAGAATCTGATCGCCATCGCGGCGCGCAACTTGGGCGCCGGCGCCGATGAGATCGTCTATCGCGAAGGCACTTGTTCCGTCGCCGGCGACGACAGCAAACGGCTCACCTGGGATCAACTCGTCGAGATCGCGCATCGCAAGTTCCACAAGCTGCCGGCGGGGATGGAACCGGGCCTGCAAGCGAAGTTCGTCTGGGAGGTGCCCACGGGTGGTGCGCTGCCCACGCCCGACGGCCGCATCCAGATGTATCCGTGCTT
>CADECO010000077.1:12175-18659 GCA_902825905.1 uncultured beta proteobacterium | reverse complement strand
GGTCGGCGCGCGCAACCTGCTGCAGTTCGACTGGATTGCAGCACTGGGGCAATCACTCTCGACGCACCCGGCGGTGGCGGCGGCGCTGCCGCCCGGTGCCGTTGCCGTCCAGTGCACTGCGTTCGAAAAATCACCGGAACGCAACTGGCTGGTGACCCTTCATCAAGATCTGAGCATTCCTGTTGCGGAGCGCGTTGCGCAACCCGGACTGACTGGGTGGTCGGTCAAGGACGGCGTCCTGTACGTGCAGCCACCCCGGGCCATCCTCGAACAACTAGTCGCGGTGCGTCTCCAACTCGATCTCCCGAGCCCTGGAGACGGCTCACTGCGGGTGATTCCTGGCTCGCACAGGTTCGGCCGACTAAGCGATCGCGAATCTGCCGAGTTCCGGGAGCGGGCTGGAGAAATCCAATGCAACGTGCGGCGTGGTGCGGTCCTGCTGATGCGCCCGCTGCTGCTGCACGCGTCGTCGAAGCTTACGGCAGCGTGCGTACGACGCGTGCTTCACTTTCTCTTTGGTCCTCGGGAGCTTCCGATGGGGCTGCGGTGGGCGAATGCCGTCTAACTTCCGCTTCCACCCGACCAGGGGCGCGGCGCTTGCTGGTCCGTACCGGAAAACAACCCGGTTGGCCTCGGCGGCTCAAGCAAGCCGCACCTTTCCTTGAATGCTGAGTCGGCCGCCATGCCTCACGTGACTACACTGGAATACTCCGAGCCGCTGGTCAGAGCGGCCGTGTTCGCGTTCTGGCGCCGCTCAGTGGGAGTCGGCTTCTTCATCGCGCTTTCGCTGATCATTTTTTCGCTCTCGTTCTTGATCTGGCACGGCGATCGATCATGGGTCGTCGGTGCCCTCGGCGCAGTCTTCCTTCTCGCACTGACGTTTGCGTTTCTCGTGTACTTCGTTCACCTGCGCAACTCGCTCGCGAAGTTCCGGGCCATGGGCGCTCCGGTCGCCACGTTGTCGTTCGATGATGCGTCCTTCACCATGTCTTCCGGGCTGGGCAGCACTTCACTGCGGTGGTCCGCGGTCACGGAGCTTTGGCGCTATCCGTCGTTCTGGCTGCTGCTGTTCTCCAAAGCACAGTTCGTGACCATTCCGCTCGCCACGGTTTCCCCGGAAGCCCGGGCGTTCATGCTCAGTCGTGTTGCGGCGGTCGGAGGCAAGATTGTCGACTGACCGTTCGCGCGCGGGAACGGCTATCAACTGGTACGGCTCAATATGACCACCGACACCGGCACCCACTTGCGCTCGCTCTACGACCGGCAGGGTGGGGTCGCGCAGGTTTTTTCGCGCAAGGTCGCCGACTACGTCGCTTCGCGGCCCGACTACCCGGAAGCATTCTTCAATTACCTTCAACGCGAACTCGCCTTGCCGCCGGGCGCCCTGGTTGCCGACGTCGCGGCGGGAACCGGGCTGCTCACCCGCGGATTGCTCGAACGCGGCTACCGCGTGGTCGCCGTCGAACCCAATCCCGAGATGCGCGCCGCCGCCGACGCGCTGCTGACGCCTCACACGCACTATCGCAGCGTTGCGGGGTTTGCAGAGTCGCTGCCGCTCGCTGACGCTTCGATCGATCTCGTCACCGTCGGCCACGCGTTTCACTGGTTCGATTGTCCGCGCGCGAAGGCGCAATGCTTGCGCGTGCTGCGCCCCGGCGGACAGGTGACGCTCGTGTGGAACGATCGGGTGCCGAGCGATCCGCTGAACGTCGCGCTCGATGCGGTGCTCGATGCGTTCGGCGGCGCGAAGCGTATGGCGCTCAAGGCGCACGAGGAACGCGGCGACGTCGCGACATTCTTCGGCAGTTCTGCGCCGGCGCAGGTTTCCTGGCCGCACGGCCATCGCCTGGATCGAGCGGGGCTGCTCAGCCTGGTATTTTCGCGCTCCTACATGCCCGCGCGCGATTCGGCCCAAGGCCAAGCCGCTGTCGAGGCATTGCAGCAACTATTCGATCGCTTCGCCGGCGATCGCTTCGCCGGCGATCGCTTCGCCGGCGATGGCTCCGTGACGATGCGCTACACCACGGTCGCATTCATCGGCCGGCCGCGCTGAACGGTCGCGCCCGTCACCTACTTCGCCTGATGCCAGTCGTGCTCGGCGACGTCGAACACGATGCCATGCGGATCCTTGAATTTGTCCTCGGCATCGACGCCCGGGTAAGCAGGCAGCTTCATGAAGTACGCGCCGCCGTTGGCTTCGATGCGCTCTCGCGCTTCCTTCGCATCGTCGACGACGAAGCCGAAGTGATGCAGCCCGGCCCATTGCGGTCCGTTGAGCTGGCCGCCCTTGCCGTCGGGAAAATTGAGCAGGGTCAGGTTCATCACCCCGTCGGAAAGCATGATCGCGTTGCCGACCGGACTTTCGGCCGCGTGCACACGCTTCATCTCCAGACACGTTTCGTAGAAGCGTGCGGCCTTCTCCAGATCGGGCACCTGCAGAGCGACGTGACGCAGCTTGGCCATGGGCGAATCTCCTGCTCGGAGCGTTGAATCACGGTGGATGGACAGCGCGATTCTACGCGGGCAAGCTCGGCGTTCAACCTGTGCAGTCACAACAACCCGGACGAAACAACATGTCGGATTACTTCGTGCACAAGCTCAAGGTATCGCTGTCCCTGGAGGCAGCCAAGCGCATCGCCGACGAAGTCGTCATAGCGGGCCGTGCCGCAAACATGCTGCCGTTGACGGTCGCAGTGCTCGACGCAGGCGGTTCGCTGGTGACTTTCCAGCGCGAGAACGGCTGCGGCATCCTGCGCGGCGATATCGCCATCGGTAAAGCGTGGGGCGCGCTCGGCATGGGCATCGCCAGCCGCACCATCCGCGATCGGCTCGCCGACCGGCCGGCATTTCAGTCGGCGCTCGCGGCAGCGTCTGACGGACGCTTCGTGCCGGTGCCCGGCGGAGTGCTGGTGATGAACGCCGAGCATGAGGTGCTCGGCGCAGTCGGTGTGAGCGGCGATACCTCCGATCGCGACGAGCACTGCGCGATCACCGCGGTGCGCGTGTCGGGCTTCGCGTCGCATCCGGCGCAGTCGGCGCCGGGATGGGAGAACTCGCGGTTGTGAGCCGGTAAGCCATTCGGGCTCGCGCGGCGAACGAGCGACAGATCAACATCGCTTCCGGCAGCTTCAGACGTCGACCTCGTCGCAAACGTCGAGTCCCGAGGAGTCTAGCTCGAGCAGCCAAATCATAGACGCGCGTCGTGGCGCACCAAGTCGTGGCGCCACGAGAGCAGGCGCTCGTCGGCCGTCATCAACTCGGCCCGGTGGACGACCGTCGTCGCAACAATCAGTCGATCAGCCGGGTCTTGCGGCAGCTCTCCGAATTCCACTGCACGGATACCAATCACCCCATTGAGCGCCAACTCGGCTATGCCGTCTTCAAGAATTGCCGATCGCCACTCCTCGATCGAACGGGAAAAAACCACGCGATTGCGCGACTGCAAAAGTGCGACTTCCCAAAAACTGATTGCGCAGACGGCAACTTCTCCGTTCGCCCACTCTTTCTCGATCAGTCGTCGCGACTTCCGCCCCAGGCGTCGATCGTCGCATTCGAGCCAGATCAACGCATGGGTGTCGAGCACAATCACCTGAGGGCTTCCCAAAGCTCCGTCCCGATCGGGGCGATGATGTCGCCGACGATTTTTATCTCCCCTTTGCGGCGACCGATCGGTGATTTCACGCGCTTCCCGGTGTGGGGCCGCAACTCGGCAACCGGACGACCGTTCTTGGTGATGATGATTGTTTTTCCGGTCAATGCCACTTCGTCCATGAGCGCCAGACACTTGGCCTTGAATTCCGATGCTTGAATGGTGCTGTCCATGATTGTTCCCGATCGGCCTCCATGACCAATATTATGACCATGGTCTTAATAGTAGTCAACGCGAGCAAATCGCGTTCGTATGCAAGCTCACTACCGATGAGATGGACGGCGTGGCTCGGCGATGGAGCCGAACAGCTCGCGTGCAGGGACTAGTTGACGTGCTGGGCGCCAGACTCAGCGCCGCTTCTTCGCCGCCGGCTGATCGAGCTTCAGCAGGTAACCGTTCTTGTCGAGGCCGTAGCCGCGCGCCTTCACCTCGCGCAGCACGCTCGGCGACCAGGTGAGTTTGCCGGGGTCCTTGCCGCCCAACGTCGCGTGCAGCTTGCCGGGCTTGCGGCCGACGTTGACGAAGCCGCGCATCACGCCCGGCGGCACCGAGATCGTGTCGTACTGCTCCAGCACGATACGTCGCTCACCCTTGTCGCCCCAGAACACCGCCCACTTGCCCTCGAGCGCCATGAACACTTCCTCGGTCTTGTGCGCGTGCAACGAAGCGCCATGACCGGGCTTGGCACGCACGATCGCCTGGTGAAAGCTGCCGACGTGCTTGATCGCAGGGTCGACTGCGAGTGACTTGCGGTCCTTCACGCCTTCGCCGATGACCGCGAGAATGTCGCGTTCGCCCTTGGGCAGCGCGAAGTCGACGAAGATCCACGGCTGCGGCTTGAGCTTCTTGTAGCGCGACACCCGTTGCTGCATCTCGCGCACGGTGACGTTCCTGGCCATGTTGTCTCCTTTGTTGGAAGTCGGGTGGTAGTCGAACCGGCTGCGCAACGGTACTGCATCGCATCGACGCCAACAACAGCTACTCGGACTGCCGGCACACCACCGAGAGCTTGTTGCCGTCGGGATCGCGCACATAGGCGCCGTACCAGTTGGGCGCGTACTTGCGCAGACCCGGATCACCTTCGTTGGTGGCACCAGCTGCGAGTGCCGCTGCGTGAAAACGACGCACGTGCTCGCGCGTCGGCGCGGTGAACGACACCATCGTGCCGTTGCCTACGCCCGCGGGCTCACCATTGAACGGTGTGCAGATCCACAGGATCGGCGCCTGCTTCACGCCGCCCGGTCCGTATCCCGCCCAACCCTCGTGGTGGCGAAACCTGCCGTGCCCCAGTATCGGCAGCACCGCGTCGTAGAACGCCATCGCGCGTTCGATGTTGTTGGTGCCGAGCGTTACGTAGTCGATCATCGTGATCCTCGCTTTGTGGTGGGATGTACCTTGGTCATTGGGGCTTGAGCTTGAGCGTCTGGATTAGTGCCTGCCACTTGCGCGACTCGGGTGGGAGCGACTGCGCGAACTCCTCCGGTGTGTTCGCCACCACGGCGATGCCCAAATCCTCGATGCGCTTGCGCGTGGCAGATTCGTTCAGCACCACGGCGAAGTCTGCTTGCAATCGCTTGATCACGCCGTCGGCAACACCACGTGGGCCGGCCACACCCCACCACGATCGCGGCATCTCGGCGGCGATCTCCGGATATCCCGCCTCGGCGATCGTCGGTACCGCAGGCAGAGGCGCCAGGCGCGCCGGCGCCGCGACCGCCAGAGCACGCACCTGCCCCGCCTGCATCTGGCCACGCAGGCTCGCATACGCGATGACCATCAACTGGACCTCGTTGGTGATCAGAGCGGTGCCCGCAGCAGCCGCACCCTTGTACGGAACGTGCTGCAATTCAAGCTTGCCCGTCCGCATGAAAATCTCGCCTGCCATGTGCGGAGGCGTCGATGGACCGGGCGACGCGAAGTTCACCTTGCCGGGGTTGGCGCGGGCGTGCTCGATAAGTTCACGCAACGTGCGCGCCGGAAAGCGCTCGCTCGCCCACACTACCAGCGGGACGTCGATGAGCATTGAGATCGGCACCAGATCGCGCAGCGGTTCGAGCGTCGTGCCGGCAAGCAGATGCGGATTGATCACCATCACATTCGACGGTGTGAGCAGCAGCGTGTAGCCATCGGGGCTGGCCGCCGCGACGGCCTGCGCACCCACCACGCCGCCACCACCGCCGCGATTCTCGATCACGATGCGCTGTCCGAGCCGCTGCTCGAGCGGCTCGCGGATGATGGCGAACACCGATTCGAGCAACCCGCCGGGGCC
The DNA here is from genome assembly GCA_902825905.1 of uncultured beta proteobacterium. Taxonomy (GTDB): domain Bacteria; phylum Pseudomonadota; class Gammaproteobacteria; order Burkholderiales; family SG8-39; genus CADEDU01. The sequence continues at coordinate 12,741 of CADECO010000077.1, read as the reverse complement.
TGAGGGCACAATGAACCGGACCGGCCGATTGGGCCAGTCCTGCGCGAACACCGCGCCGTGCATCAGCGCAGCGCCGATCGAAACCGCCACGATCGTGGCGATGCGTGAAAGCGTGTCGCGTCCCCGGGCCGAAACGCTGCAGCGATGGTTGCCCCCCATGGCTTCGCTCAGAACTTTGGAAACACTTGCCGGTCGGCCAACCAGCGAGACATCTTCATTGGCTCGCGCACGCTGGCGCGCCGGAACGCGTCGTGCTTCTCCTTGTTCGGCCAGACGTGCTGCGGGATCACTGCCATGCGCGTAGCGATCTCCTGTTTGGTTACATTGATCACCATCAGATCCTCGGCCAACACCAACGGCCCTTTGTAATGGGTGCGGATCGCCGTCTCCATCTCGGGCGCCGTGTCGAAGTCGTTGAAGAAGTGGTACGCCACCGCCAGCCGCGGATTGCACTCGGCGAGCACCTTGCCGGCTTCGGTCGGGTCGGAGTGGACGATGGTGCCCACGCCGCGGGCCATGCGTTCACTGTAGCCCGAGCGCTCGATCAACTGGCGGGTGGTGTTGAA
>CADECO010000077.1:0-12075 GCA_902825905.1 uncultured beta proteobacterium | reverse complement strand
CCGGATGCTTGGCGCGAGCGGACCTCTTCGTCAAGCTGCGGCGCGCAATCCTGCGGCTACTCCGCGCGACCTATGCGCCTGGATCCAGCCCGCCTGGCGCCGATCGCGGACAAACGATCTGCTCGATCGCGTCGGGGCAGGTGCGGTAATCTGAATCCGGCATGGTCGCCACCCTCCCCAGGAAGCCTCTCATGAACGCGCACCCCTCGAGCCTGTCGTCGAGCGCATTTCCACTGGAACCCGCAAACGCCGCCGAGCTGGGCTTTCACCTGCCGGCACTGCAGCGGCTCGAGCGCGTGATCGAATCGCACATCGCAGCGGGCCGCTACCCTGGCGCGCAGTTCGCGCTCGCCCGGCACGGCAAGCTGGCCATGGCGCGAACCTTCGGCCGCGCCGCGCTTGCGCCCGATCGGCCCGCGCGCGACGACACGCTCTGGCTGGTGTTCTCCAACACCAAGGTGATCGTGTCGGCCGGCATCTGGGCGCTGGTCGAAGACGGCGTGCTGTCGTTTACCGATCGCGTCGCGAAACACATGCCGGAGTTCGCGCAGCACGGCAAAGGCGACGTCTCGATCATTCAACTGCTCAGCCATCGCGGCGGCTTTCCGAGCCAGCAGGTGCCGCCCGAGGCATGGAACGATCACGCGCTGCTGCGCAAGTGCGTGTGCGATTTCACGCTGGAGTGGACGCCGGGTTCGCGGCTCGAATATCACCAGCGCTCGGCACACTGGACCGCTGCGGCGTTGATCGAGGCGGTGAGCGGCAAGGACTATCGCGCCTTCCTGCGCGAACGCATCACCGAGCCGCTCGGACTCGCAGGCGATCTGTTCGTCGGCGTGCCCGAGGCGGCGCAGGCGCGCGCTTCGATCATGTACGTGCCCAACGCCGCCGGCACATTGGAACCGCTCGGCCAGGAGAACACGACGGAATTTCGCGCCGCGGGCGTGCCCAGCAGCGGCGGCTTTGCCACCGCGCGCGGATTCGCCGCGTTGTATCAAATGATGCTCGCCGGCGGCCGACTGAACGGCGTGCGTCTGTTCTCGCCGCGGCTGATCCAGTACGTCACGCGCAACGTCACCGGCGACATGATGGATCTGTTCATGGGCATGCCGATGCATCGCGGCTTGGGCCCGCATGTGCGTGGCACCACCGACTCGATCCGCGGGTTAGGCAGCCTCGCCTCGCCGCGCACTTTCGGACACGGCGGCGCGGGCAACTCTTACTGCTGGGCCGACCCCGATTCGGGCGTGTCGTTCGCGTATCTGTCGAACGCGCGCATTCCCGATCCGTGGCACAGCGAGCGACTGGAGATCGTCAGCAACCTGGTGCACACCGCGATCGACTAGGCGGGCATCGCCTGCGCGCGGATCGTTCAGCCCTTGCCTTCGTCCAGCGAGGGCGGGGCCGTCACTGGCTTGCCGTCCTTGATCTTCATACGCAGCCGCGCCTGCTCGGCATCGGTAGGCGCCATGCGCTTGAGCGGATTGCGGGTGTAGATCGTGATTTCGATGTTCGGGCCGTGTCCGACGTTCTGATGCGACACGCCCTTCGGGATCACCGTCATCTCGCCTTCATTGATGGTGATCGGCCCGGTTTCGGAGTTGAGCGTGCGACTGCCCTTGTACTGGAACGCCCATTCGTCGGCGCCCAGGTTGCGATGCCACCCGCCCTGCTCGCGATCGCAGTTGGCCACCTCGATGATCACATCGTCGTTGGCATAGAGCACCAGCGGCATGTAACCGTTCACCATGTCGACGCCGGTGACCACGCCTTCCTTGAAGATCTCGTTGAGCGAGATCTTCTCCATCTTGCGCCCGCCCTCGGCGCCCTTCTTGAGCTGATCTTCATCGCGCTCGACCACGAATCGCTTGTCGGTGTCGGTCCAGTCGGTGATCGACGGCCCCCAGTACGTCACGAACTCCTTCACGGTCTTGCCCATGGTGGATCTACTCCGCGCGAATGTTGGACTGTTTGATCACGGCGCTGTAGCGCGCCGCCTCCTGCTTGATGCGCGCCGCAGCCTCCTCCGGACTGGTGCCCAGTGGATCGTTGCCGATCGTGGTGAAGCGCTCACGCAGATCGGGCGCGCGCACCGCTTTGGCGACCTCGGCGCTCATCCGATTGACGATCGCCTGCGGCGTGCCGGCAGGGGCGGCCATGCCGATCCAAATGGTTGCGCTGTACTTGGGCGCGCCCAGCTCGGCAACCGCGGGCCACTCGGGAAATGACGGGTGGCGTTTCGCGGTCGTCACCGCGAGTGCCTTGGCCTTGCCTCCCTTCACGTAGTTGAGCGAGGAGCCGAGATTGTGCAGGCCCATCGCGACCTCGCCGGTTGCGACCGCAGCGGCCGCCGGCGCGCCGCCTTTGTACGGCACGTGCAAGAGTTGAATGCCCAAGTCGGAAGCGAGCATCTCGGTGAGCACATGGCTGGTCGATCCGGTACCCGCGGTCGAGTAGCTCACCGATCCGGGCTTCGCTTTCGCCGCGGCAACGATATCGGCCAAGCTCTTGTGCGGGCTCGATGCCGGCACCACCAGCAGCATCGCGCTCTCGACCACGACCGAGATGGGTGCGAACGCCTTGAACGCATCGTAGGGCAGCTTCGGATAGATGAACGGCGTCATCGCGAAGTCGGCGTTGGTCGCCATGAGCAGCGTGTAGCCGTCGGCCGGCGCCTTGGCGACGAGATCGACACCGATCGTGCCGCCCGCGCCGGCGCGATTCTCGATCACCACCGGCTGGCCGAGCGCCTCGGTGAGCTTCGGCGCGATCAGCCGCGCGGGAATGTCGGTCGCGCCCCCGGGCGGGAACGGCACGATGATCCGAACCGGGCGGTTGGGGAAGTCCTGAGCGAACGCACTCACCGATAACGACGCGAGCAGCACCACCATCCAACAGCACTTCATTTCTGTCTCCTCACTTGTCTTCCCATCATTGGGGGGCCACCAGCTTCGTCACCAACCAATCCGCCGCGTACTGCAGTGCCGGCAGATGATTGTCGAACTGGCAGTGCGCCGGGCCGCCGTCTTCGCCGGTGAAGATCTTGAGCGTCTTGTCGTTCGAGCCGATCGCTTCGTACATCGCCTGCGCATCGGCCATCGCCACCTGCTGGTCCTCGGCGCCGTGCATCACCAGGAACGGGCAGGCGATGCGATCGCCGTAGAGCGGAATGCGGAAGTCGCGCACCTTCTCCATCGCTTCGGGCATGGAGCTGGTGCCGGTGATGAACATGAGCTGGAACGATGGCGTGGCGAGCGTGCCACCCACGGTCATGCGCCGCACCCACACCGCGTGATAGTCGTAGATCGCACCCCAAGCCACCGCCGCCTTGATGCGCGGTTCGTAGGCCGCGGCGCGTGAAACGTAGAACCCGCCCAGGCTCGAACCGACGATGCCGATGCGGTTCGGGTCGACCTCGGCGCGCGTCTGCAGCCAATCGATCGCCGCGCCGATCGGCTTCTCATAATCGGGGCGCGTGTACAGCTTCTGGTGACGCAATGCTTCGCCGATGCCGGGCGTATCGAGAAACAGCGCACTCATGCCACGCCGAGCGAGCGCATCGCGCGCCCGCATGAACCACAGCTCCTTGGTGGTATCGAGGCCGCACACCATGATCACGCTCGGATGTCTGCCCGCGCCCGGTGCCGGCAGAAAGTACGCCGGCAACACCTTGCCTTCGAACGGCACGTGCACCCGCTCGAGCTTCAACGAACTGGCCGCGCGACCCAGTTCGAACGTGCGCAGGACCTCACCGTAAGAGGCCATGCGCAGCGGTTCGGCCGGCGGAATGAAGTGCTCGGAGATGGTGTGGTACAGGCTCGACAGGAAGTAGTTTTCGCTGGCTGAATCAGACGTCGATGCGCGGGTCGATGCACCCTTCGCGCGTTTCTCGAGCACGTCGGCGAGCCATGCCCATTCGCGATGCCACGCGCCGTCGTCGCCGACGCGGTCCTTGAGGCGGCGCCACACCATCTCGATGTCGCCCACCTGCCCCCCGGCGCAAATCGCGAGCAGCGTGTTGTAGGACCAGCGGTAGTTGCCAGGAAAGAATTCGTACATTCGACGCTCCGGCGCGGCACTCGAAGAAGGAGCGCCGGATCGTACACCGCGCGTCAACTCGCTCCCTAGCTTGCCGCGCCGATCTGCACGGCCACGCCGGTCACGACCGCCCTGCTCGGGCCGACGATTCCCACGCTGCCCGTTCCAGCCGTGATTACGGTGGCAGCCATGCCTTCGTACTGGGCGCGCGAACGCTTCGCAGCGGTGCCCTCGGGCATCACCAGCAGCGTGATCTTGTCTTCACCGCGACTGAGCACCACGTGATACGCCGTGCCGTCGTTGAACGGGCAAGGGGCGATGTGCCGCACCTGCCCCAAGCGCTCGATGCGCTCGAGCGGCAGCGTGGCAGCAAGCACACGAACCGCCTCCTCGCGCGGCATCGCGCCCATCATGATCGACTTGGCTTCCTCCTTGATGACCCACTGGATGCAGCCGAGCGCGAGCGGATCTTCGCGCCTGCTCAGGAGCAAGGGCGTTGCGATCAGCCCGGCCGCTGCTGCCGCTGCCGCCCCGAGCAACCAGCGCCGCCGCGAAGCGCTGACGAGCATTTGCGTGGGCACCGGCTCACTGAACACGCGCTCGATCACGCGGTTCTCGAACGCAGGCGGCACCGGAACCTGCAACGCATCCTGCAATCGGGACTCGAATCGCAGATGCTCGGTGCGGAAAGCAGTGCACTGCACGCATTGGAGCCGATGCTCACGCATCGTCGGGCTTTCAATCGCGCGAGCGAGCAGTTCGCGCCGATAGTCGAGGCAGTTCATGCGAGCCTCCCGCGGCGCACCTTGACCGATTCGGCGGTTGTGAGCTTCTTGAGCGCCTGCCGCGCGCGCGTGAGCCGCGTCATGATCGCCCCTTCGGTGGTGGCCAGCATCGAGGCGATCTCGCCGCAAGAGAAACCGCCGAGCACTTGCAGTGCGAGGGGTTCGGCATAGGCGGCCGGCAGGCCTTTCAGCGCATCGCGAATCTCCATTCCGAACACGCCTGCCTGCGAATCGGCGATCTCCAACTCTTCGATATCTACCGTTTGCGGACGGCCCGCATCGCGCCCCGACAATCGATAGAACTCGTTGCGCACGATCGTATAGAACCAGGCGCGTACCGAATGCTCGTCACGGACCTCGCGGAAGCTTCGCCAGGCACGCAAGAACGCCTCCTGAACCGTGTCTTCGGCCAGCTGTCGATCACGGGCGAGCCAATAGGCGTACCGATACAACTCGGCGGCGTGCGCGCGCACCGCCGATTCGAATCGCGCCCGATCCTCGGCCGACAATTTATCCGGCAACGCTCGTTCCTCGATATCTCCTGATACCGACTACGAGCGAGACGGCCCGGCGGATGTTTCGATCGCGCGACAGCACTTGCGACAACCGCCAAAACGTCCGTTTTTCTCGGCGCTCTAGCGCGTTCGGCGGATCGTGATGCTCGCCACCGGGTTGAGCCAGGTGCGCATGGCTGCGTTCAGATTGCCGATACCGTGAATGCCGTTGTGAATATGAACGAACCCCTCGCCGCCGCCGACGCGCGCGCCACCACCTGGTCCGCCGCACTCGGCGAAGCTGGGGCCGGGGATCGACGCGCACAACTCGTCGTTGCGTTCCGAACCCGCGTCGTACGCGCGTGCATACACCGTGATCGAGCGATTGCGGCCGTGCGGTACCCGATCCAGATCGAACCCATCGAGCGCCATGAACGCGTCATTGGTGGGGATCAGCATCGCCGCGATGCTCAGTCGATCAAAACCCGGACGCGTGGCGATCGTGAACGTAGCCGTCTTGCCCGGATTGGTGAGGGCGGCGCCGGCTTCGGTGCTCGCCACTTCAGGGCTCGCCGCGAGCAACGCCTGCAGCGGGTTGACGTTGCCTTCCTCGGCGAGCGTGGCCAATTCAGGACTCGCGGGCTGCCCCAGCTCGAACAATTGCGCGCTCGATCGATGCGTCACCAGCAGCAACGGCGTGAATTGCTGGCCGCGCGTGATATTGGTGATCGTCACCTCGAAGCGCGACGAGTCGGCGACGCTAGGTGCGCTGAATGTGGCAAATAGAACCGCTGCTGCAATCGACTGCGAAAGCTTTCCCATGAATTGATCCTTGCGCGGGTTGAGGGCGATGACGGTAGTGGCGGTCGTGATACGACCGCACGGGCGAAAGGGCGAAGGTCGTTGGGGTTGATGCACCCGCTGGATTGATCGGCCCGATCACGCATGAGACCCGGCGGGAAGGACGTTCCTTACAGTCTCTCGATGTGCCGATCGAATTTTTCTGCACGCGTCTGTAAGGTTTGATCAAGCCCGAAGGTCTTTTGCTGGCGCGGCGTCTTCGCGCGACCACTCGCCTGCCCATACTCAAGGAGAAGGAACCATGAAACGAAAGACCACGTTGTCCATGCTCGCCGCGCTGTCACTCGCCGCTGCGGGCCCCGCGTTTGCAGCGTGCGCAGCGAAATGCGGAACCAAGTGCGGCGCCAAGACGGCAGCCGGCAAGTGCGGGGCCAAATGCGGCGCCAAGTGCGGTGCGAAATGCGGAGCGAAGTGCGGCGCGAAAAAGTAGCGGAATGGCCCGCCGAACAGCGGGTATCTCGGAGGTCGCCGCATCACGCAAGCATCGGATGCGCCTCCACGCGCACCGACTCGCTCGCCAGCTCGCGCAATGGCCGGCCGGCGAACGCGCACCCTGGTTGCGGGCGTTGATCGGGCGGCGCCTCAGGCTTCGCCCTTACGCACACTACCCGGCGGACGATGCGCGCGATCGTTCATCCGGTGCGCAGTTCTTCTTGCACGCGCACGACATCGAATCGCACGGCTTCGCGCACGTCCATTGCTTCCTGCGACAACGAGTGCCCCGGATGCGCCGAAACACGATGACGCTTCTGGCCACGGTGGTCGTCGATGAGCAGGGCTGGCCGGTGCGCCTGCTCGCGGTGAATCAATGGGTCACGGGCGAGCTGTGGCAACCGGCCCGGCGCACTCAGGCGTTGCTGGCGCGCTGGAAGTTCGATGCCGACACGCCGATCGCCGCGGCCGGACGGTGGCTCGAATCGGTGCTGCACATCCACTGGCCCGAACTCACGCGCATGCTGGCAATGCGCGATGCGCGCCTACAACGCGCGCTCGACCGACACCCGGATCTGAATGTTCTGCAGGATCGATCGATCGAAATCGTGTCGTCACTGCGGCTCGATCTCGAGAAGCGGCTGCGCGCTCTCGACGCTGCCTGAGACGCCGCGGCGGCAAGCTGCGGATCGAGCCATATCCTGGCGATCGTCGCCCATCGCGGGCGCTGCTCGACGTCGGCGTTTCAGATCGACCGGCGCAGATTGCGCTTGAGCACCACCGGCTTGCCGCCGAAGCGCTGCTTGCTCATCCACGCCGAGAGCGCCGAATCGAGGTAGTCGGCGTGACCGGGAAACCAGTCGATCAGCGCCTGCGCGAGCGACCGGGCTTCAGCCACGTTGCCGGCCGCCACGACGGCCTGCACTTCGCGCACCGACTTGAGCACCGCTTCATGCTCGTCATTGTGGCAATCGGCCGCCGGAAAGTTGGTTTCGGCCATCCATGCCCGCTCCTGGCCGAAGTGCGATTCGGCGTGACGCGCGAATGCGTCGAGCGCGGCGGCCACCTGGTCGTCGGGTGCGGCGATCAACGCCCGCACCACCTCGACGAACTCGCGGTGCGTGGCATCGAGCGGCGGGTAGCCGAGCAGATACTCGTCGCTCCAGGTGAACGTGCCCGCTTGCTTCGTCATCGGCCGGCTGCCCTCGTATGCGATCGGCGCTTCATGCTCGTTCGCGACCTCGCTTCGAGCGCGACATCGCGCGCTACTTCTTCAAGCCCGCCTTGTAGTCATCCAACTGCTTGCGCACACCGCCGGTGAGCGAGAGCACATCGGAAGTGATCATCACCAGATCGAACCCGCGCGCCACCGCCCCCGCCGCGAACGCACCGCTCGCGCAATGCATGCACGCCTTCTTGCCGTGGCGATGCGCGGCGTCGCGGATCTTGTGGCAGGTCTCCATGTGCAGCGGATCGGTGTTGTCCATCTTCGGCAGCATGCCCAGCGCGAAGGCCAGGTCGGAAGGTCCGATGTAGATCGCATCCAGGCCCGGGGTGGCGCAGATCGCCTCGAGGTTGGCCAGACCCTCTTTGGTCTCGACCATGCCGATCACCACCATCTCGTCGTCGGCCTTGGCCAGATAGTCGGCGCCGCCGTAGTGCACCGCGCGGATCGGCCCCGACGAGCGCGTGCCCCGCGGCGGGTACTTGCACGCCGACACGGCCTTGGCCGCGTCTTCGGCGCTGCCGATCATCGGCACGATGATGCTCATCGCACCCAGGTCGAGCGCTTTCATGATCAGCGCCGGATCATTCACCGGCACACGCACCACCGGCGCGGTGTCGGTCTGCGACACGGCCTGCAGCATCGGCAGCAGGGTGGCCATCTCGGTCATGCCATGCTGCAGGTCGATGCACAGCGAATCGAACCCCTGGCGCGCCATCAGTTCGCAGGAGAACGGATCGGCGATCGAGGCCCAGCCCATCGTGACCGTCTTGCCTTCACTCCAGAGCTGCTTGATCTTGTTGGCGCGCATTTGCGGTGCTCTCAATCGAGGTGGGAAGGCGTCGATTTGACCCGTTTTCCGCGAATGTGCCAACCTTGACGAAGCGCTGCGTCAGTCGATCCGCGGTTGCACGAGCCAAAACAGGAGAACGCGATGATCGAGGAGATCGTTGATATCGGCGAACAGATGGAAACTTTCATCTGCCGCCCTGAACGCAATGCGCCGCACCCGGCGGTGTTCTTCCTGATGGACGCGCCGGGCATCCGCGAAGAGTTGTACGACATGACGCGGCGGCTGGCGAGCGTGGGCTACGTGGTGCTGCTGCCCAACCTGTACTACCGCGCCGGACGCGACACCAAGTACGGCGCCGACGTGCTCGAACACGGCAGCGCCGAGCACACCCGCATGCGGGCGGTGCGCACCAAGATGACGATTCCACCGGTCATGCAGGACATCGCGACGATGCTGGCCTATATCGACGGCAAGCCGTGGGCCGCGAACGGACCAGTCGGCTGCCACGGCTATTGCATGAGTGGCCCCTACGCGCTCGCCGCGGCGGCGCGCTTTCCCGATCGGGTGGCGGCGGCCGCGTCGTTCTACGGCACCTGGCTGGTGAGCGACGCCGAGGAAAGCCCGCATCTCACCTTCGCGCAATCGCGCGGCGAGTTGTACATCGCGTGCGCCGAGCACGACGAGCTGGCGCCACTGCCGATGGTCGACGAGTTGCGCGGACTGTTCGAACGCTCCGGCGCGCGCGGCGAACTGGAGATGTATCCCAAAGTGCACCATGGCTACGCATTCCCGCAACGCTGGTGCTACGACAAACCCGCCGCCGAGCGTCACTGGGAGCGGTTGATCGCGCTCTATCGACGCACCCTGGGCTAGCGCGTGCCCGCGACGACTGTGCTGGGGATGGTCGACCGCCAGATCGACCGCGCGATGCGGGCACTGGAGTTCGTGCTCGCCGTCGCCTTCTGCCTGGCGGTGGTGCTCAACTTCGTGAACGTGATCGCGCGCTATGTGTTCAACAACGCGATTCACGGCGCCGATGAATTGCAGGTGCAGGTGCTGATCGCGATGGCGTTTCTCGGTGCCGCGATCGTGCAGTGTCGTGGCCAGCATCTGCGCATGGACGTGCTGGCGAATGCGATGCCGCACGCAATACGCACCGCGTTGCGTGCGCTCGAAGCGCTGCTGGTGATCGCGCTGGCGGCGTTCACCGTGGTGCAATCCGCGCGCTACACCTTTCAGATGTACACGCTGGCCCGCACCAGCGACGCACTGGGCATGCCGGTATGGACCTCGCACCTGCTGGTGGTGATCGGCTTCGGCTTGATCGCGCTGGCGGCACTGTGGCGTGTGCTCAGCGGCCGGCCCGATGTCACCGGAGATCGCACGTGACCTTTGCGCTGGGTGTGGTGCCTGTAGCGCTGCTGCTGCTCGGTTTCCCGATCTACATCGTGGTGCTGGCGTCGGTGTCGGTGGCGTTGGTGTTCTTCATGAACATTCCGCTGGCTGCGTTGCACCAGAATCTGTTCGGCGCGATCGACATCTACGCGCTGCTGGCGGTGCCGTACTTCATCTACGCGGGCGAATTGATGGGTCGCGGCTCGGTCGCGCAACGGCTGGTCGATTTCGTCGAGGCCGGCGTGGGCTCGGTACGCGGGAGCCTGGGCGTGACGACCGTTGGCACCTCGGCGATCTTCGGTGCGATTTCCGGTGCGAGCGCGGCCACTGTCGCCACGATCGGCCGGGTCATGCTGCCGGCGATGCGCAAGGCGGGCTATCCGGAGAAGTTCACCGCCGGCCTGATCACCTCGGTGGGCGCGATCGACATCATCATCCCGCCGTCGATTCCGATGATCGTGTACGGCATGGCGGCCGAACAGTCGGTGCCACGTCTGTACGCCGCAGGCGTCTTTCCCGGACTGTTGCTGGCGGCCATGCTCGCGGCGTACGTGATCTGGTTCGCGCGACGCAACGGCATCGGCGCGGGCGAAGCGTTCGATCGCAAGCGCTTTCTGCGCGCATCGGGGCGCGGCATCTGGGCGCTCGGCGCGCCGTTCATCATCCTCGGCGGCATCTATGGCGGCGTGTTCGCCCCGACCGAAGCGGCGGGCGTGGCCTGCGTGTATGCCGCGTTCGTCACGCGCTTCGTCTACCGCGAACTGAGCTGGCGCGAGATCGTGCAGGCCGCGGCCAATACCGCGTTCTTCACCGGCCAGGTGCTGATCATCGTCGCGTGCGCGGCGGTGTTCGCGTGGCTGCTCACGGTCAATCAGGTGCCGGCGACCGTGGTGGGCTGGCTGCAATCGCTGGCGATCCCGAACTGGGCGCTGCTGCTGTCGATCAACGTGGTGCTGCTGGCGATCGGCTGCTTTCTCGATCCGCTGTCGGCGATCCTGCTGCTCTCGCCGCTGCTGGTGCCGGTGATCAAGGCCGCCGGTATCGATCCGATCCACTTCGGCATCATCTTCACGGTGAATCTGGCGATCGGACTGTTCCATCCACCGTTCGGCATGAACATCTTCGTGGCGCAATCGGTGCTGCGGCTGGAGCTGCCGGTGATCTATCGCGGCATCCTGCCGTTCCTGGTGATCTATCTTGTGGCGCTGATGCTGATCACCTACATTCCCGAGATCTCGCTTTCAGGCGTGCGCTGGTTGCTGCGGGTCGGCTGATGCCGATCGGCAACGCGCGGGCGCCAGCGCCACCGAGTCCGGCGACAGCGCCATCGAACGATTCCACACGAAGAGCAGACCCATGAAAATGAAACGCGCGATGGGCGTTGCCCACGCAGTGAAAGCCCTGGTTGTCGTGTTTGCCTGCAGCATCGGCATGGCCGCGCAGGCGCAGCCGTTCACGATGAAGATCTCCTCGCCCACTGCGAACGACGTGCTGTTCGAATGGATGAAGACGATGAAGGCAGGCATCGAAGGCCGCAGTGCCGGCAAGATCAAGGTCGACCTCTACCCCGCGAACCAGCTCGGACAATTGCCGCGTGCGGTCGAAGGTGTTGCGCTGGGCACCATCGAGGTCACCGCCGCCGCGGTCGGCTTCTTCGTCGGCCTGGAGCCGCGCTTCGAAGCGCTGGAGGTGCCGGGCTTGTTCGACGACGTGGAGCACGGCCTGCGCGTGCTCGCCGATGCCGACGTGCAGAAGCGCCTGGCGAGCTTCGGTGCCGGCAAGGGCATCGAGCCGCTGTGGATCAGCATCCAGGCGCCGATCGCGCTGGCCTCGCACAAGCCGGTGCGCACGCTCGCCGACCTGAAGGGGCAGAAGGTCCGCACGCCGGGGCCGACCCCGATCCATATGGAGCCGCTGCGCCGGCTGGGCGTGTCGCCGATCGGCATGGCGCTGGGCGAAGCGCTGCCCGCGCTGCAGAACCGCACGCTCGATGGTGTGCTGGCCAACGTGATCGTGTTCAACGTGTTCAAGTACTACGACGTCGCCAAGACC
>CADECO010000076.1:11167-18814 GCA_902825905.1 uncultured beta proteobacterium | reverse complement strand
CTGCGGATCGAATCGCCGGAATGCATCAGATCGAACGCGTTGTTGATGTCGGCGAGCGGCATGGTGTGCGTGATGAGATCGTCGATGTTGATCTTGCCGTCCATGTACCAGTCGACGATCTTCGGCACGTCGGTGCGGCCGCGCGCGCCACCGAACGCGGTGCCCTTCCAGACCCGACCGGTCACGAGCTGGAACGGACGCGTCTTGATCTCCTGCCCGGACCCGGCCACGCCGATGATCACCGAGACGCCCCAGCCGCGATGGCAGCATTCGAGCGCCTGGCGCATCACCTCGACATTGCCGATGCACTCGAAGCTGTAGTCCGCACCGCCGCCGGTGAGCTCGACCAGGTGCGCGACCACATCGCCCTTCAGCTGTTTCGGATTGACGAAATGCGTCATGCCGAACTTGCGCGCGAGCGCCTCACGCGCCGGATTGATGTCGACACCGACGATCATGTTGGCGCCGACCATGCGTGCGCCCTGCACCACGTTCAGCCCGATGCCACCCAGCCCGAACACGACCACGTTCGCACCCGCTTCGACCTTGGCGGTATTGATCACCGCGCCAATGCCGGTGGTGACGCCGCAGCCGATGTAGCAGACCTTGTCGAACGGCGCGTCGTCGCGAATCTTCGCCAGCGCGATCTCCGGCAGCACCGTGTGATTGGCAAACGTGGAGCAGCCCATGTAGTGGTGCACCACCTTGCCTGCGATGGAAAAGCGGCTGGTACCGTCGGGCATCACGCCTTTGCCCTGCGTGCCGCGGATCGCGGTGCACAGATTGGTCTTGCGCGACAGGCACGATTTGCACTGACGGCATTCGGGTGTGTAAAGCGGAATGACGTGATCGCCCTTCTTGAGCGAGCTCACGCCTGGTCCGACATCGACGACGACGCCCGCACCTTCATGTCCGAAGATCGCCGGGAACAACCCCTCGGGGTCGGCACCCGAGCGGGTGAACTCGTCGGTATGGCACACGCCGGTGGCCTTGATTTCCACCAGCACTTCGCCGGCCTTCGGTCCGTCGAGATCGACGGATTCGATCACCAGCGGTTCGCCGGCCTTGTAGGAAACTGCTGCGCGGGTTTTCATGGGTTAGACGTCGGGTTGATTGAAGCCTGCGGTGACGGTCTTGATCTCGCGCATGCGCGGCAGCACGTGCTTGCCGAACAGCGTGAGGCTCTTCTTGGTTTCTTCGTGCGTCATGAAACCGGAGCGGCCCACCATCGCCAGATGGTCGAAGCCACCGACCGTGTCGTAGAACTTCTTGATCTGCTCGTACACGGTGTCTGGGCTGCCGCAGAACAGGATGCCGCGCTGCATCGCCTGCTCGGCATTGATGTTCATCAGCAACTGCGCGTTGGCGGAGGCGGACAACTGACCACCTCCGCCCCCGGCGTTTGGACGCGGCTTGGTGCGATAGATCCCCGGCGCGGCCTCAGGCGGCGCGTTCCCAGGTAGCAACGGCCCGAACTGCGGCGCCGATTTCAGGCTCGTGTTCAGGAACCACAACAACTTAGCGCCGACGCGCAGACCTTCTTCGTGCGTGTCGCCCACGGCCACCAGCGCGGCGTACGCAAAACGATCGGTGGTCGGCTTGGGCATGCCAGCTTCACGGCGCGCCTTGCGATTGGCGGCGAACGCCATCTTCGTGCCCTCCGGTCCGCGCAGCACCAGGATCTGCACGATGTCGCGCCGACCGACATCAGCCGATGTCGACGCATCGCCGGTCGCGGCCCACATGCGCGGCAGCCCTTGCTGGTAGGGGCGCGGCCAGATGTTCACGTGCCGATGGGTGAAATGCTTGCCTTCCCAGCTGAACGGCCCGTCCTGATAGGTGAGCGCCTTGGAGATGAGATCGATCGCCTCCCAGTAGCGCTCGCCGTTGTTGATCGGGTTGGCCTGGTTGGAGGCGTACTCGGTCAGGCCGGACTTCACGAAGCCCAACTCGAGCCTGCCGCGCGAGAGCACGTCGGCAGTGGCATATTCCTCGGCGATACGCACAGGATCGGGCCGCAAGGTCACCAGCGTGCCGAGCGACATCACCTGCACCTTGCGCGTCTGCGACGCAAGGATCGCGAGCAGCATCGGATTGGCGCCGAGCAGCGAGTTGATGCCGGCGTGGTGCTCGGTGCACACCACGTTGATGCCCAACTCGTCGCACAGCAGATATTCGGCGATCGATTCGTCGAACAGGGTCGCGGCGATCTTGGGATCGCAATACTTGTTTGGCAGGCTCGCGCGCACCGAGTCAGCGGCGTCGAGCACGTCCTGCGGCACGAACGGATATGTCACTTCAGTCTGAAACCAGGCGTCCATTGCTTGAACCTCGGTTCTTGAATCTCAACGCTTGAGAAATGCACTCACCCGCTCGGCGAACGCGCGCGGCTGCTCGATCTCGGGGTGATGACCCGCCTCGGGGATGATCTCGAAGCGCGCGCCCGGAATCGCCTTGGCATAGGCCTCACCGTATGAGGGCTTGACGATGCCGTCGGATGCGCCCCACAGCACCAGCGTCTGTGCCTTGATGTTGGGCAGCCAGCGCATGAGTTGCGGGTTGTACAGATACGGATGCCAGCCATAGCGGCACAACGCCTCGCGATTGCGCGCGATGGTGACCAGCTCGTCGTCTTCGAGATCGTCGTATTTCGGCGCCGAGTTGGCCACGTCGTGCCAGCTGCGCGCGCGCGCCTCGTCGGGGTGCTTGTTGAACACATCGAAGATGTCGGGCGTTTCGCGATCGCTCACCTTGATGCCCACTGCGTCGGCCAGCACCAGCTTGTCGATACGCCGGCCCAGTTTCACCGCCAGCTCGGCCGCGAGCCAGCCGCCGAACGACAGGCCGATGAGCGAGAGGCGTTCATGCGGCAGGCCGTTGATCAGCTCGATGTACAGATGGACGATGTCGTACACCGTCTCGAAGTCCTTCGGGCGCGCCGATCGTCCGAAACCCGGATGCGTCGGCGCGAGGATCTCGGCGGTGTCGCCGAGCTGTTGCAGGAAGGGTGCGTTGGGCGAAACGTTGTTGAAGCCGTGAAGAAGCAGCACCGGGCGTCCTTTGCCGTGGCGCACGACTTCCAGTTCGATGCCGGCGACGCTGAGTCGATCGGCCGATGAAGATTGAGTTGCAGTCGTCATGGATGGTCCTGATGAAACACGACTCCGACTTCTACCCCGGACTGACGCACAGGCGCAACCCATCCGCCGGGGGCACGATGGACGACGCGCGGCGCTAGCATCGGCACGACGCTCGCGTCCGGTCGCCGGACCCGGCGCCGTCCATCGCAAAGGAGGCCACGATCATGCTGCAAGGGAAAAACGCGCTCATTACCGGCTCGTTGGACGGCATCGGCTTTGCCATCGCCGAGGCGTTGGCGCGCAAGGGCTGCAACGTCATGCTGAACGGGTTCGGCGAAGACAGCCTGATCCGCGAGCGCGTGGGGCAACTCGCATCGCTTGGGATACGCGCCGACTATCATGGTGCCGACATCGCCGACCCGGCACAGATCGAGGACATGGTGACCACGACCGAGCGTCGCATCGGCGCGATCGATATCGTGGTCAACAACGCCGTGACCCGCCACTACGCCAATATCGAAGACTATCCGGTCGAGAAGTGGAACCACGCCCTGGCGGTGAATCTGTCGGCGCCGTTCCACATCATCCGGCGCACGTTCTCGGGAATGAAGCAACGCAAGTGGGGGCGCATCATCAACCTTGCCTCGAACTACGGCGTCGCCGGCACGCCGCGGCGGGCCGATTACGTCTCGACCAAGCATGGATTGGTGGGACTCACCAAAGTGATTGATTGCGCTGGAAGGCCTGCACTACAACATCACCTGCAACGCGATCTGTCCGGGTGCGACGTACACGCCCAATGCACGCAAGCTGGTCGCGCAGCGCATGCTTGACAAGAACCTTTCGGAGGAAGACGCCAAGGCCGACTACATGGCCGGGCGCCAGCCTTCGCGCCGATTCATCCCACCCGCCAAGGTCGGTGCGCTGGCAGCATTTCTGTGCAGCGAAGAGGCCAGCGAGATCACCGGCTCGCCGATTCCCATCGACGGTGGATGGCTAGCCAATTCCTGAGGAGGCGGCCCGTACATTCCCTGGCGCGGATGCTGGGCGAGTAGTACGGCTCCACGCCGTCCGTCCCTACCGTGGGGGGTAGCTGACGCATTGCGTTGGTGCTTCACTCGATGCTGTCGCACGCCGCGGCGCTGAAGCGCCGGCTCATCGCCGCTCCCGAAGGCAGAGGTCCGATGGAATCCGCTCAAGTGCTGCGCGCCGCGCAACTGTTCGTCAATGCACGCCGCAATGGCGCGCTCATCCGCGAGCTGCCCGCTGAATGCAAGCCGCGCAACACGGCCGAGGTCAACGCGATCGTCGATGCCGTCACTGCGTTGCTCGACGAGCCGATCGCAGGCTGGAAGATCGGCTTCATGTACAGCCCGCGTCAGAAGCCCTTCATCTGCCCGATATTCGCATCGCGACTGTTCAACAGCCCGGCGCGCGTGCCGCTGTCGCTCACGCCGGGGTGCAAGATCGAACCGGAGATCTCGTTTCGATTGCTCGCTGACCTACCGCCGCGCGCGAACCCGTATCGGGCCGACGAGGTGGCTGAGGTGCTGACCGCGTCCGCCTCGCTCGAGATCGTCGACACGCGTTTCGACACCAGCCATCGCACCATCCGGCAAATGCTCGACGATCGCGCCGCCCGCTTCGAAGCGTGGGCCGATCACAACGTCTGCGGTGCCTATGTCGTAAGTGAGGCGCGGCGCGACTGGCAGCAGTTCGATTTCGCCGCGATGCGCGCGGTGATGCGCACGCCCGATCGCGTGCTCGTCGATACGGTCGGCGGGCATGCATTCGTCGATCCGTTCCTGCCGTGTGTCGTCCTCGCCAACGAGATGCGCCATCGTGGCGGCATGCGCGCGGGCCAGATCATGGTCACCGGCTCGTTCAGCGGATTCTTCGAAGTCAAGCCCGATGAATCGGTCAGCGCCGAGTTCGCCGGTTTCGGCTCGGCGAGCGCAACGTTCGTAAGCTGAGCCGGGCGCACGCTCGGCCGGTCTCACCAACAAGGAGGAGCAGGCAATGCACGCATTCGCAATGCACATGGCGATGTTGACGCTGACCACGGCCGCGCTGGCAGCGGCCGGGGGGAATGCATGGGCGCAGGCCTATCCGAGCAAACCGATCCGGGTGCTCGTGCCGTTCGGGCCTGGCGCGCCCTCGGACGCGGTGATCCGCTGGCTCGCCGATCGCGTCACGCGCGCCACCGGCGCGACCTTCATCGTCGACAACCGCGTCGGCGCCAACGGCATGCTCGCGGCGCGCGAGACGGCAAAGGCGGCACCCGATGGCTACACGATGATGATCTCGTCGAACTCGGCGCACGCCGCGAACATGTACTTGTACAAGGAGCCGGGCTACCACCCGATCAAGGATTTCGCGCCGATCACCGGCGTGACCAAGAACCCGCACGTGCTGGTGATCCGCTCGAGTCTGCCGGTGCAGAATCTGAAGGCGTTCATCGACTACGGCAAAGCCAATCCCGACAAACTCAATTTCGGCGCGGGCAACACCGGCGCGATCGGCAATGCCGCGCTGCTGATGGGCCACGGCGGGTTCAAGGCGGTGAGCGTCACATATAAGAGCCCACCGCAGGCGGTGCTCGATCTGGTTGCCGGGCGCGTCGACTTCACCACGATCGATTACTTCGTCGTCGCCGAGCAAATTCGCAGTGGGCAGTTGCGCGCGCTGGGCGTGACGTCCACTACGCGCATCAAGGCGCTGCCCGACGTGCCGGCAGTGGCCGAGACCCTGCCTGGCTACGAGCTGCTCGGCTGGCTGGCGACGTTTGCGCCCGCTGGCACGCCGCCGGAGGTCGTCGGGCGCCTGAACAAGCTGTTCACCGACGTGCTCCGCTCAGCCGAGGCCGCGGAGCATTTCGAAAAGCAAGGTGTGAATATCTTCGCATCGACCCCGGCCGAACTGGGCGCGTTCGTCGCGCAGCAGATTCCCCACTGGCACGACGTGTTGTCGAAAGCCGGCGTCGAGCGGCAGTAGCGCGATGACGCTTGGCGGCAAAGTCGCGGTCATCACCGGGGCCGGATCGGGGATCGGCAAAGCGAGTGCCATCGCGCTCGCAAATAACGGCGCACGCGTCATCGCCACGGATATCGACGCAGCAAGCGCGCGTTCGGTATGCGAGCTCATTCGAGCCGGCGGTGGCGAAGCGAGCGATTTCACGCTCGACGTCGCCGACTCGCATGCGGTGACGCAGCTCTGTACGAAGGTGCAGCACGCGTTCGGCCGCATCGACGTGCTGGTGCATAGCGCCGGCATCTGTCCGCGAAAGCCGTTCCTGGAGATGAGCGATAGCGACTGGCGCGCGGTGCTCGGCGTCAACCTCGATGGCACGTTCTTCGTCACGCGTGAGGTCGCGAAGGTCATGGCGGCGCAACGCTCCGGCACGATGATCCTCATCACCTCGGACCGCGGCGTGCACGGCAGCATCGACTACGCGCACTACGCCGCCGCCAAGGGCGGCATGATCGCGCTCACCAAGAGCCTGGCGCTGACGCTGGGCAAGTACGGCGTCACGGTGAACGGGGTCAACCCGGGGTTGACTGATACGCCGCTGGGGCGTGCGGCCAATCCGCAGTGGGAGGACAAGAAATCGATCGACGTGCTGGGTAACGTGAGCGAGCCCGACGAGATCGCGCAGATCGTGTCGTTTCTGGCCGGTGCGGCCGGCGGGTTCATGACCGGCCAGATCGTATCGACGCGGATGCGCTACGGCGCGTGACGGAGAAACAGTTCGGCATGCGCGATCATCAGATCGCGCAGCGCCTCGGCGGCTGCGCGAACCAGTTCCAGATCACGTGCGGCATGCCGGTCGTAGACGATCCAGGTCGCCTGCGTGGCGACAGGGCTCGGAAAGACCGGAACCAGGTTGGAAAAATTGATCGCCGCGATGCTCGGAATCACGCCGATGCCTTCGCCGGCCGCGATGACCTGCGCCGCCACTTCGGGGTTCTGCACGCGCGTCGCCCTGGTCGACGGGCCGCAGCGGTCTTCGATCCAACGCGGCCCTGGCACCCGATGCAGCGCCGCACCGTACAAGACCAGACGATGGTTGGTGAGCTCGTCGACGGAAGTAATCGCGCCGTGATCGGCGAGATAGCCCTTCGATGCGAAGGCGAGCCAGCCCAGGTCGGCCGATTGCAGGCTGACGATGTTGGCGTCGCGGGTCGGAAACATGCGTACGGCGATGTCGGCATCACCGCGTGCCAGATCGACCGTGCGATTGGCACCGCTGAAGTGCAAGGCCATTTCGGGATGGCGTGCGTGCAGTGCGGACACGATCCGCTCGAGCGGCGCGACGAACGCAGTCGGGCACGTCACGCGCAATGAGGTTGCATGCGCCGGGCCGGGCTGGAGGATCTCGGATGCGGGCCGATCAGTGGACATCTCGAATCAGTCTTGCGCGCCTGCGCGAGTCACGATGGGAGCTCGGGTCGAACAAGGTACATTCGCACAACCGGGGCGGGTGACTATAGGCCAGCCCCCGTCGCCCACCAAAGGAATCCTCCCGCATGCCTCCGCATCGGCACACGGCCGCGCATTCGATCGCGCA
>CADECO010000076.1:8039-11067 GCA_902825905.1 uncultured beta proteobacterium | reverse complement strand
CCTATCTGCGCTTGATGGGCGAGCAAGGCGGGCCGTTCCAGGCCGGATGCGACTGGTCGGGTCCACGCGGTCCGCGCATGAAGGTGGGGAAATACCTGTCCATCCCGTTGGAGCGCAAGTTCATCGACCTGGAAGAACGCATTCGTGCGATGGACGAAACCGGCGTGTCGGTGCAAGTGCTCTCGCTCACGCTGCCGATGGTGTACTGGGCAGGCCGCGACCTGGGTGAACGCCTGTGCCGGGCATTCAACGATGCGCTGGTGAGCGCGCATGAGAAATATCCCGAGCGATTGTTCGGCTTCGCAGTGCTGCCGATGCATGAACCCGATCTCGCGGTGAAGGAGATCGATCGCATCGCCAAGCTCCCGGGCATGCGTGGTGTGTATTGCGCCACACGCGTACTCGATCGCGAATTGTCTGACGAAGCCTTCTACCCGGTCTACGAAAGATTGGCCGAATGCGGATTGCCGCTATTCCTACATCCGCTGTGGGTGATCGGCGAAGAGCGTCTTGACCGGCACCGTCTGGACAACGCCCTGGGTAATCCGTTCGACACCGCGGTGGCGGCCTCGTACCTGATCCTGGACGGCGTGCTCGACCGCTTTCCGAACCTTCAGATTTGCCTGCCGCACGCCGGCGGCGCGCTGATGTCGGTGATCGGCCGCGTGCATCACGCCTGGTCGACCCAACCTGCGCTGGTGGAGAAGCGTCCGCACGGTCCGCTGCACTATCTGCGCCGGTTCTATTACGACACCATCAGTCATTCGCCGTCGCTGCTACGCTTTCTCATTGACGAGGTCGGTGCCGACCGCGTGATGCTGGGCAGCGACTTCTGCTACGCAATGGGCTATGAGCGCCCGGTCGAGGTGGTGACGAACCATCCGCGTATCAGCGCCGCCGAGCGGTCGCTGATTCTGGCGGGCAATGCCGAGCGGCTGCTGCGATTGGGTACGGCTTGATTACTCACGGAGACTTCAGATGTGGAATTCGAAGCGCATAGGGCGTTACGCGGGGATCGAAATGCCGAAGCGTCGTAGCTTGAAGCGGCTCACCGCTGCGCTGTTGGGCGTGATGGCCGTTGCCGCGAGCACGAGTTCGACGGCGCAATTTCCCGAAAAACCCATCCGCCTGATCGTGCCGCAGGCGGCCGGCAGCGCCACCGACAACATCGGGCGGCTGTACGCCTCGGAGCTGGGCAAGGTGCTCAATCAGCAGATCGTGGTGGAGAACCGGCCCGGCGGCGGCTTCACGATCGGGCTCGATGTCGTCGCCAAGGCTGCGCCCGACGGCTACACGCTCGGCGTGGGTCCGATCGGGGCGATGGCGATCGCGCCGAACATGCTCGCGAAGATCCCCTACAGCATCGAGCGGGACTTCCAGCCGGTCATCATCCTGTCGCGCGGGCATCTGCTGCTCGCGGCATCGCCGCATCTGCAGGTGAATTCGGTGAAGGAGCTGATCGAGTACGCCAAGAAGAATCCGGGCAAGCTCTCCAATGCGTCGTCGGCCACCGGTTCGCCCGGGCACGTTTCGGCCGAGCTGTTCAAGCACATGGCAGGCATTCAGATGACGCACGTGCCGTACAAGGGCGGCGCGATGGCGATCAACGATCTCATCGCCGGCAACGTGCACGTGATGATGGAGAGCCTGAATTCGATCTCACCGCACGCGCGCTCGGGCAAGGTGAAGGCGCTGGCCGTCAGCGGCGCGCGACGCTCGCCGGCATTCCCCGACGTGCCCACGGTGGCGGAAGCGGGCGTGCCCGGTTACGACGCGCCGACCTGGTCGGGCATCGTCGGGCCGGCAGGCATTCCACGCCCGATTCTCGATCGGTTGAATGCGGCCTCCAACGAGGCGATTCGCTCGCAGCTGTTCCGTGATCGATTCACGATCATCGGCGACGACCCGGCTGGTGGAACGCCGGAGGACTTCGCGGCGCTGATCCGTTCGGAGCTCAAGCGCTGGGCGGAGGTGGTGAAGGTGTCGGGGGCGAAGCTCGAGTAGTTAAATCGTCCAGATCTGCCGGCCGTCGCGCCGACGTTGGATCGCGCAACGCGACCAGCTCAGGTAAATCCAGAACCGGCGGGTGGTGATCCACATGGCGCGCGCCGCGATTTTCGCGTGGTCGTGTTCAGCAGTGTCGGACGCCGCAGCCGTAGCGATCGAGATCGATCGAGCGCGGCAGGGTGTCGGTCGCACGTTGCAGCACGAACAGGCGTACCGGGCAGGCAGCTTCGCGGTCGGACTCGTCGCCCGGAAAACCGCCGCCGATCACCGCTTCGGACGAGCCCGCTTCACTGATCGCTGCCTCTAGAACGAACGTCGTAGCCATCGTGCACCTCGCTGTTCGGCTGGATGTGGGGTTCGCCCACACTGATTGAGTTGCCCCGCCTGCGCTGGCGGTTCAACCCGATCCGACCGCAGCGCGCTCGCCGGTTCAGGGAGCGGGGATGCTGCGTCGCAGGGTAGCGAGGCCGATTCACGCGCCGGTCACGGGCGCGTCGCGATTGGCTCGGGCCGGCCCACCAATGCTGTTCGCCCCTAGCTGGAGACTTCGAACTCGCCGTTGATCTCGACGGCGATGCCGCGCGGCAACGAAGCCATGCCCACCGCCGTGCGCGCGTGCGAGCCCGCCACCGGACCGAACAGCTCGTAGAACAGGTCGGACGCGCCATCGATGATCTGCGGCATCTTCACGAAATCGGGCGTGCAGTTGCACATGCCGAACAGGCGCACGACCTGGCGGACGCGATCGAGGTCGCCGATTTCCTGTTTGATCGACGCGAGCATGGTCAGCGCCACCGCGCGCGCTGTGGCATAGCCCTCTTCATCGGAGACATCGACGCCGAACTTGCCGGTCTGGCGCACGTTTGGAAGCTTGGGCAGGTCGAGCCCGTGCCCAGAGACGTAGACGATGTTGCCCACGCGCACGCAGCCGCGGCGATTCTTCTTCGGGAACACGAATGGTGCGGGCAGCGTGTAGCCCATCTGAGTCAGTTTTGCTTCGATGGCGTGCACGTCGGATCTC
>CADECO010000076.1:5912-7939 GCA_902825905.1 uncultured beta proteobacterium | reverse complement strand
TCGAGCGATCTGACGCCGCATCGTCTGCCTTCAAACAACCCTGCAGGAGAACAAATGAAACGATCCACTTTCGCCGTGCTGAGCTGCCTCTCGGCGATGGCCGCCACGGTTGCCATCGACGCGAGCGCCGCGACGATCCGCGTGCAGTGCGAGCAGCGCGCGGGCCGCTCGAAGATCTCGGTCGACGGCAAGAATCTGCCTGCGGGCACATACGCCGCCGAAGCCATGTCGGGCAACAACGTCGCACGCGCGCCGGCGCAGGCCGCCGCGGGTGACGAAGCCGAGTTCGATTTCGACAGCAATCAGAACGACGTCCGCGCCGGCGCGACCGCCATCGCCTCCAACTTCATCCAGGGCGCACAGGTCACCGGCAAGATCCTGAACAGCCAAGGCGCCACCGTCATTTCCGACACGGTGAGCTGCCGCGTGCGCAATCGGTAGTTCGAGCGCGCGGCGACTCGGGCGGCGCGTCATGCGTTCGTCCGAGTCGCAGACGGAGCCGCTGCATCGAACCCGCATCATGAGTCGGGACGCACACGCATCGAAGCTCCCAGGCGCTTGCCCTTTTGCACCGCTCCGGTCGATCATGGCGTATTCATCAATCCGGAGAACCTGCATGGCAAACAAGTTCTTTACCTGGGTCGTGCGCTGCGTGGCTGGTGCGGCCCTCGGCATCGGCTTGAGCACGACGGTGCTCGCTCATCACGGCTGGGCATGGGCCGAAGACGGCAACGCCGAGCTCAGCGGTGTGATCGTCGCTGCGAAGCTGGGCAATCCGCACGGCGTGCTGACCGTGAGTGTCGACGGCACAAACTGGCTGGTCGAAGTCGGCCAGCCTTGGCGCAACGAACGCGCCGGACTCAAGGACGCCATGCTGGTCAAAGGCGTCAAGCTGACCGTGGCGGGCCACAAGAGTAAAGACCCTAGCAAACGCGTGTTCAAGGCTGAGCGCGTTTTCATCGACGGCAAGAAGTTCGACCTGTATCCCGATCGCGACTGAGGATGCGGCGGGCCCAGCTTCGCCGTGAAGGTGCGCGGGCGTAGGCGCCGCGCGCCGCCGATCGCCAAGTTACGTTCACGCAATACGATGCTCGAATCGATCGCGCAGGTCGTGCAGGCCGGCGCACTGTCGCAGACGCTGCGCGGTTCGATCTGGCTCTACCCGCTCGTCAACACCACGCACATCGTCGGCATCGCGCTGCTGTTCGGTGCGATCGTGCCGCTCGATCTGCGCCTGCTCGGGCGCTGGCGCACGGTGCCGCTGGCCGACCTGTCGCGCGTGCTCGTCCCGATGGCGATGATCGGACTGCTGCTGGCGATCGGCTCGGGCGTGCTGCTGTTCGCGACACGACCCGTCGATTACGTTGCCGAACCGCTGTTCCTCGTCAAGTTCACGATGCTGGTGGTGGCGATCGCGAACGCACTAGCGCTGCGGCGTGCCTCGTCGTGGCGCTTGCTCAGCGTGGCGCACCCCGCTGCGCAGGCGATTCCCATTCGGTGGCGGATCGCGGCCGCGGTGTCGATCGCGCTATGGCTCGGTGTGATTGCTATCGGACGATTGATCGCCTACCGGTAGCCGATCGCACGCCGCCGACACTACACGTGCCGCGCGAGTCCACCATCGACGCGCAGGCTCTGGCCGGTGATGTAGCTCGCCTCGTCGGACAGCAGGAACGCAACGGCAGCGGCGATCTCGCTGGTTTTGCCGTAGCGCTTCATCGGGATGCGCGCGCGCCGATCGGCCTTCTCGGGCAGGCTATCGGCGAACCCCGGCAGCACCGCGTTCATGCGAATGCCGAACTGCGCCATCTCGTCGGCGTAGAGCTTGGTGAATGCGCCGAGCGCGCCGCGCAGCGTGCTCAGCGGAAAGTCGTGCTCGGGCTCCAGCACCGCATAGCTCGAAATGTTCACGAACGCGCCGCGACCCTGCTGCTGCATCACCGGCGTGACCAACCGTGCCAGCCGCACGACGTTGAGGAACACCATGTCGAAACCGGTGCGCCACTGCTCGTCGGTGAGCATCAGCA
>CADECO010000076.1:3657-5812 GCA_902825905.1 uncultured beta proteobacterium | reverse complement strand
AGATTGGTGTTCTCGATGTGGTGGATCCCCATCTGCGTGAGCATGTGGTGATGCACCGAGAACGGCAGCCCGGCGAGCGAACCCGGCGCCGGACCGGCTTTGCCTTGCAGGAAGCCCTCGGCCACCGGATCGACGAAGGGCGTATCCAGCCCGATCGCCACCACGCGCTTGTCGCCGAGATACTTCGCGCCGTCGTACGACAGGCCCGGTGCCATCGAGTAGTAGATCTTCTCGGTATCGGGATCGCGCCACAGATCGCCCCAGCCAGTACGCACATACACGACGTCGCCTGGGAGGATGCCGCGCTTGGCCAGCCCCTGCGACTTCAGCATGCCCTCGATGTCTTTCGCGGTAACCAGCTCACCCGCTTTCATCGCCTGCCCTTTGCCGACGAACGTCTTGGCATCGAGCAGCACGGCGGTGGTGACGATCGGCGGTGCCTTCTCCATGCCCAGCTTGAGCAACGGCGAGGCATCGTTGGGTTTCACGTCCGACTGCCGCATGCCGCCGTAGTAGACGAGATCGCTGGCCGGATACGGCGCTTTGCCGTCCCACGGCTGCTTCATTGCGGCGAAGTGGCCGATCGCGTCGATCTGCGTGCCCTGCTGCGCCGGATCGGCGTTTTCGACATACGCCTCGGTGTTGAAGCCATGCGCAGTACCTGGAATGCCGGCGGTGGGTTTGTGGTTCAACGTGTCAGGCCCGGCGAACGGCGATTTCGGTGCAGTGTTCGAACGGACGTACGACAGCTCATACGACTTCGCCTTCGCCTGCCACAGATGCCAGCTGCAGCGGGCGAACGTGCCCGGTCCGATCTGATTGGCCATGCCGCGTTCATCGCCTGCCGGCCACGGCGGATTGGGCGTGAGTTTGCGCGAGTTGGCGATGAGCTGGTCGGGCTCGGCCGCGTGCATCGGCGCAGCGAACAGGCCGGCGGCGATCAAGGTGCCAAGCACGATACGAGAGCGGGGCGAGATGGTCGAGGGGTGTTTCATGTCCACTCCTTTGGTTGTTATTCGGGGCAAACCGCCGGGAGCGATTGTGCGCGAGAACGACTCGACGCGGTGCGCTACGCGAGGCTGCTCGCGATCACTACGCTCGACGACTACTTCTTCTTCGCCGCCACTTCTTCCAGCCGATCGGTCGCGGGCGGCGGTGTGTGCGACAGCGCGGCGACTTCAGCGCGCAGCTCCGCCGTCATGTCGATCTTGAGCGAGTCGAGCGAGGCCTGCAGCTGTTCGGCGCTTCGCGCACCGACGATCGGCGCCGTGACTGCGGGGTGCGAACCGACCCAGGCCACCGCCAGGCTAACCGGGTGCACGCCACGGCGTTTCGCCAGCGCCGCGAACTGCGTCGCGCAATCGAGCACTCCCTCCTCGCCGTAGCGGGTCGCGTACATCGGGCTCTGGTTGAGCCGGCCCGGTACCGACTTGGCATCGCTTCCGTACTTGCCCGAAAGAATGCCGCCCGCTGCCGGGCTGTAGGGCACGACGCTCACCTCATTGGCCTGCGCCATCGGCAGGATCTCGATCTCGGCCGTGCGCTTGATGAGGTTGTACATCGGCTGCACGACTTCGATGCGCGCCCAGCCTTGCGCCTGCTGATGGTCGATCGCCCGCTGCGTCTGCCACGCGGCGTGATTGCTGAGCGCCGGATAGAGCACCTTGCCTGCGCGCACCAGATCTTCGAGCCCACGCATCGCCTCCTCGAGCGGCGTGCGCGCGTCGTGGTGGTGCAGGTAGTAGACGTCGATGCGGTCGGTGCCCAGGCGCTGCAGGCTGGCTTCGCACGCGCGCACGATATGCCGGCGCGAACTGCCCTTGGCATTGATGTCGGAACCGGTCGGATTGAAGCCCTTGGTCGCGATCACCAGCTCGTCGCGATGACCGCGCATGAGCTCGCCCAATACCTGCTCGGACTTGCCCGCGTTGTACTGGTCCGCGGTGTCGAAGAAATTGATGCCGATCTCGCGTGCGGCCTTGTACATCGCGCGCGATTCGGGCACGTCGGCATCGCCGCCGAAAGCCATCGTGCCCAGGCAAAGTTGCGAGACGCGCACGCCGGTGCGGCCGAGAGGTCGGTATTTCATGGGGGAGGTGGCGCGTGAAAGAAGGCGCCAACCATACCACCGGCTCCGGCGCGGGTCGTGCCGCGC
>CADECO010000076.1:0-3557 GCA_902825905.1 uncultured beta proteobacterium | reverse complement strand
CGCGTGAAAGAAGGCGCCAACCATACCACCGGCTCCGGCGCGGGTCGTGCCGCGCGGGTGCGATCGAACCGGCGCGCTGCGCCTTCGACGCCTGCCGCGATCGAATCCCACCGACCTCGCTTCAACCGGCGGCTGGTTCAGGCGCCACGCTCAACCTGCTGCCTGCGACGCCGCGCCCCCGCGCATCAATGTGGTCAGTTCGCTGCGGGTACGCACACCAAGGATCTCGTAGATCGCGCGCAGATGATTACGCACGGTAGCCGGGGCGATCTGCGCACGGCGCGCGATCTCCTTGTGGTTGTGACCCTCGGCGAAGTAGCGCGCGATCAGACTGCGCCGCGGCGTGAGCGCGTCGACCGGTGCCTTGGACCGCGCACGGATCAACAGCAGCCCTGCGACCAGCAGACCATCGCAACTGATCGCATCGCCCACGAAACTGGCGCGCTTATCGCGCGTGAGCGCCTCGATGAGCGGTGTCGGCAAACATCTATCGTCGGCCTGCGGCCACTCGCGTTGCAGCAGCGCGAGGAACCGCGCATCGGCGTGATAGAGATTGCCTGATCGATCGGCCACCGCCATGAACTGCTCGCGGTTGGCCTCGGCTGGAAGCGCCGTGTGGAGATGGATGGCCTGATTCACCGCCAGCGCCTCGCTCAGGTGGCCCATCAACAGCTGACATAGCGAGCGCTCGGCGTCGCTGTAGTGATGATCGGGGTCGGGTCGGTAGAGCGAGATCCAGCTGATGCGCGTCCAATCGACGCGGCTGGTCACCGTGGCCAGATAGCTCTGCCGGCCCCAGCGTCGCGCGTAGTCGCGCATCACCGCATCGTCGCGATCACCGAACAGCGTCGGCGCGTGGTAGGCGCGCGTGCGGCCAGGATTCTTGACCTGTTCGGGGATGACCTTGTCGGCGCGATTGATCTGCTGCCACTCGATGACCGAGTCGGGCGCCACCTGGTGCAGATGCGCCGCGTGCACCTGCAGCGCGTAGCCGTCATGGATCTGGCCGAAGCCCCAGATCCCCGAGGCGAACTGCAGCCACGGCTTGATGAGCAGCAGCGCGTGCTCCTGGAACTGCTCCGCCGGCAATTCGCGTGCGGCGCGATAGAGACTGACGACGAGTTCGTCGGTCGATTGGGCGATTCTGATCATGGCCGCACCCTTCTGCGCGCTCCGTCCTTTGCAGCGGGTTTCTTCTTGGACACGCGCGATTGTAGGCAACGCGCTGCCCTCCAACCATTCGATCGATGGCGTAGGGCGATTACCTACACGCGCTGCGTTTCAACTCTAAGCAACTGTTAGGCATTGGAGTTGAGCACTGAGTGGTAGGCGTGGCGATCTCCCGCGTGCATCCAGTCCGTTTGGCCTGCGCTGACCGTTGTAGTGCATCGTGCATCATTGTGCGAGACACCCTCATTCCTTACGTTTGCCGCGTCGGGCTGCGCACCAACACCAAGACGCAGCGACAGACAAATCACCAAAACGACGAACAACAAGGAATGTGTGTCATGAACAATTCGCTCAACAAAGGCCTGGCGAGCATCGCCTGCGCACTGACGCTGCTGCTTGCCGGATGTCTGAACAGCGGCGGTGGCGGTGAGGACAACGCGCCAGTGTCAGCCGGCGCGACAACCGCAACGAATGAGCCCGCCACGCCGACCGATCCGATCGTCAGCGGTCCGTCCAGCAACGATCCGCCGAGTGCCAATCCGCCCGCCGCGAATCCGGCGAGCCCGTCCGGCAGCAGCGCGCTGACCTTGCAGGAAGCGCTTGCAGCAGCGCGGAAGTTTCTCGACGAGCGAGCGGCGGCGTTCGCCACCGACGTGCCGAAGACCGCCGAGGAGCGCTACAAGGATCACGACGCCTGCTACAAGGGCAACGGATTCACCAAGGAATTCCTCAAGCAGGCCTTTGCCGAACCCACCAACTTGCGATCGCGGGCCAGTCAGGCATACACCATCGGTTTCACGCGCGACAACCTCACTGTGCTGGCGGTGCGGCAAATGACCAATGCCGACGGAACGACCCGCAACGAGATCGACGTCGAATACGACCAGCTCAACACGAAGGAAGGCACCAGCCAGCGCATCCAGCAGGTACTGGTGAAAGGGAGTACGACTGGTGTATGTGCGGCGGGCCACGACAGCGCCGATCTACGGATCTTGGGGAACCAACGGGATTTTTCAGTGGGATTCATGGCGATCAATCAGTTCCAGTCGGATTTTCTGCTGGCGACCGGTGCTCCAGCGTCACCGCCGGCGACGTCACGCCGCTCGCTGCGCTACTCGGTGATCGATCCGCAGGGTAAGGCGACATACGCGGTGGTTTCGCGCCAGGTAGCCGGCAGAGTGTGGTCACTCAAGCTCATTTCGCCGAGGTTGCTGGCAAGCGATCCGATCCTTGCCGGCAAGTTCGGCAACTACATTTCGGGATACGAAGCGGACGACTTCTTTCGCATCTGCGTGAACGGCTCCGGGTCTCCGGTTGGCGCAACAGCCGACTGCACGCTGGGCACCACGGTGCAAGACCTGGGCACGACGATCAACACCGGATTCTTCGACCCCGATGCAGCGCTGGTTACGAATGGCGACAATGCCTTTGCCGCGCTGGGACTCGTTGCGGGGGAGACGTACAAGTTCGAGATCTTTAACGACGACGGCTGGAAAACCGCGAACGGCCACGCGGGTAAGACGCCGATCGCGACCTACAACGAGAACCTCGAGCGGCTACCGTACACGTTCGCGGAACTATTAACCGGCCCGGGTCGCCTGACACGCGGGGCACCCGTGCTCTCGCTCAGTTCCGCGCAAATCGGTGCTGCGTTCCTCGATAGCATTGACACATGCCTTACGTTCACCAATGGCGGTTTGAGCGCGCTGCCCGATGCACGCAAGTTCGGCAGGCAGGCCGCTTTTGTATTCACGCAAGGGCCAGATGCTGAAACCATCGCACCGAACTTCTGGCCCGCACGGCGTAGCGTCGACTACTTCTTCTCGCCTGGACCGGCGAGCGCGATCTTGGACACGGTCGTCACGATCCCCGGAAAGCCTGCCAACGTGCGCGAGCGAACCACCGGCCAGACCGCGCAGATCTATACCGACCGCGATAGCGCGCAACTGCGGTTCGTCATCAACTATCGCAACTAGCTTCAAGCGGCCACGGCAGCCACCAGGAAGCCAGTGGGTCGGCTGTCGTGGCGATACGTGCGGGGCCGATCGCCACTGTGCGCGTCCCATCGGCCGTTTCGGGCGAGCCAGCATCTGATGTGATAGCATCAAATGCGTTGAAGCAACCCGATCCACGCTCATGCGCACCACGCTCGATATCGACGATGACGTGCTCGCCGCCGCCCGCGACCGCGCCAAGCGCGAGAAGAAATCGATCGGCGAGGTGATTTCCGAGTTGGCGCGCGCGGCTCTGGTCGCCCCGCCTCAGGCGTTGAGCGTGCGCGAACCGAAGGCGCTCTACGGCGTTCGGCCGTTTCCGAAGCGCGGCGGGATCATCACCAACGAGCTCATCGACAAGCTGCGCGAAGACGACGCGTACTGATGCGCGCG
>CADECO010000075.1:17197-18913 GCA_902825905.1 uncultured beta proteobacterium | reverse complement strand
GCAGCAGACCCTGCCTGCGCCAGGCCACGAACTGGCGGCTCGCACGTTCGATGATCCATTGCCCGATCGCTTCGATCAGCCCGGTTTCTTCCGCGATACCGATGAATTCGCTCGGCTTGAGCAGGCCGCGCGTGGGATGGTTCCAGCAGATCAGGGCTTCGACACCGAGGCGCTGGGTGCGCACGTCGAGTTGCGGCTGGTAATGCAGCACGAACTCGCGGCGTTCGATGGCGCGACGCAGATCCACATTCATCGTCATGCGGCCTTGCGCTTCGCGATCCATGTCCGCTTCGAAGAAGGCGTATCCGGCGCGGCCGTTCGCCTTGGCGCGATACATCGCCATGTCGGCGTGCTGCAGCAGCGTGTCGGCGTTCGCGCCGTCGGCCGGGAACATGGCAATGCCGATGCTCGCGCTCACGAACGCGGTGCCGGTCGACAACTCGAACGGCTTGCTCAGGGCGTCCACGCAGTGTTCGGCGATTCGCGCTGCCTGGCGTGCATCGGGCAGCTCGAGCAGTGTGGCGACGAACTCGTCACCGCCGAGCCGCGCCACCATGTCCCACTTGCGCACGCTCGCGCGCAGTCGTTGCGCCGCTTGCACCAGCAACTCGTCGCCGACCGCGTGTCCGAAGGTGTCGTTGATGCTGGAGAAGCCGTCGAGATCCACGAACAGCATTGCAAACTGCATGTTCTCGTGTTGCGCGCGCGCGATCTCACGCTGCAATTCGGTCATGAACAGACGCCGGTTGGGCAGCTGCGTGAGCGAGTCGAAGTTCGCGTTGCGCTGCAGTTCGGCGTCGCGCCGCGCTGCTTCGATCGCCACGGCGATGCGGTCGCCGAGGCGCCTGAGCAGCTCGATGTGATCCGCGTTCGGCGCGGCGCCCTCGGGATGGGTCACCACGATCAACGCCGCGAGCGCTTCGTCGATCACCACCGGCAGCACGAACGCGACCGATTCCGGGGCCAGCAGCGGCGCGCCGGCCGAGGTGTGGATCTGGCACTGCCGACCCGACTCGCGCACGCCGTCGCGGTTCTCGAGCAGGCGCTCGATCAGCGGCGCATCGAGTACGACCGTCGCCGCCGCGCCCGCGGCATCGATGCCGCTCGCATAGAGCGCGAACCGTCTCGCGCGCGCCGACTCGGCAATCATCAGCTGGCAGCGATCCGCCGGCACCAGTTCGGCGATGCGCTGCACCACGTGCTCCGCGATGCGTTCGATGCTGAGTTTCGACAGGATCACGCCGTCGATCTCGGCCAGCGCGCGCATCGCGTCGAACTGGTGGCCAAGCTGCGCCGACATGTCGTTGAACGCGTGGCCCAGTTCGGTGAATTCGTCGTTGCCTGCGGGCTGCACGCGCGCGTCGAACTCGCGCGCAGCCAGCCGCCGGGTCGCCGACCTGAGCGCCGCGAGCGGACCAAGTGTCCGCCGCACGTGCGCAGAGCCCAGGAACAGCGCGATCAGCAGGCCGAGCGCGATTGCCGGAACGAAAATGCGACCGACGGTTTCCGCGGTCGCGAGCGCGCGCGATTCGGGTTGGCTCACCACCACCAGCCACGATGGCGCGCGGAAGTGACTCGGCAGGAACACCTCGCGGTAGCTGGTGCGAAAGCGCACTTCGCCGTCGCTCCACATGCCGCGGCCGAACGGGGAGTGCCCGACCTTGGGATGGATCTCCGCGATGCGGTGCATGTCGTCGGGCGCCGAGCAGTAGAGCG
>CADECO010000075.1:12247-17097 GCA_902825905.1 uncultured beta proteobacterium | reverse complement strand
AGTTGTGCCTCGCGCGATTCGACCAGCGCGGTCTTGATCCAGCCGTAGAACACCCCGATCGAGATCGCCACCGGCAGCAGCGCGCTGGCGACGAACATGGCCAGCACGCGTCGCCCGACGCGAGTACTCAGGCCACCGGAGGGCTGGGTCACGAGTCATGCTCCGGCGGGGTCAGGGATCGAAATCCTTGCCCAGCCCGATGAAGCGCCCGTCCCAGGCGCGCACCACGTCGTCGGCACTTTCCTTGGCGTTCATGTTTTCCTTGAAATCGCCATCCTTGCCGACGCTGAACAGATCGAAATCGGTGTTGAGAGGCTTTAGCCACTTGTCCTTGCGCGGCTTCACGCCCTTTTGGGCGTAGTCGAGATACACGTACGAATTGCCCCATGGATCCAGCAGGCCGCCTGCGCCGACGGTGGCCAGGTCGGGGGGCAACTGCCGGTTCTCGCGCTGGTAGTCGATGATGCGTGACTGCAGATCACCGATTTCGCTCACCGCCTTGGCGATGCGCGCCCGCTCGCGATAGTCGGCGTACATGGGCACTGCGATGGCCATCAGGACGCCGAGCACCGCGGTGGCGATCAGCATCTCCAACCAGGTGAAGCCGCGCATGCCTTCACGCCGAGGCGGCCGCACGCGTGAGGGCTGGCGCATTGGTTTGCGCACAAGTTGGCACAACGGTTGGCAACTTGCGCCCGCAAACGAATTGCGATTTCGATCGATCGGGCAGGGCATGGCGAGGAAGCGCGCGGTCTCAGAAGGGATCACGGCGGGCGGTCGCAAGTCCCGTTCCGATTTCTGCGGCACGTGCCACGTGGTGCGACATCGTTGACACACGCACAGGGGATGCGTGGATGCCCCTGGCACGGGTTGTAGACTTGACGTACCGCTCGTCGCGACCAGCCACCACAGAGATCCGATCCGTGACCCATTCCCTCCGCGGCGCCGACATCCTGGCGCGCTCGCTGGCTGCTGCCGGCACCCGCAAAGTGTTCTCGCTGTCGGGTAATCACATCATGCCGATCTTCGATGCCACGATCGAGGCGAAGCTCGACATCGTCCATGTGCGCCATGAAGGCGCTGCTACGCACATGGCTGACGCGTGGGGGCGCCTGACCGGCGAGCCCGGTGTGTGTTTGTTCACGGGCGGGCCGGGCCACGCGAACGCGGTGGGGCCGTTGGTCACCGCGCTGGGCGCCGAGTCGCCCGTGGTGATGCTCTCGGGCCACGCCCCGCTCGGCCAGCTCGGCTTCGATGCTTTTCAGGAACTGCGCCAGGCCGAGATGGCCGCGCCCGCCACCAAAGCGTCATGGACCGCGCAAACCTCGCACGGACTGGGCGCCGACATCGCGCGGGCAATGCGCATCGCCAAATCCGGCCGGCCCGGGCCGGTGCACGTGAGCATTCCCACCGACATCATGGAGGCGCTGGTCGATGACGGCGAGCGCTTCATCGCAGGCCGTGATGCGTGCCGCTCTGTGCCCAACGCTCTGTCCGCCGAGATCGCCGAGTCGATCGTGGCGCAACTGCGCAAGGCCAGGCGCCCGCTGGTGCTCACCGGCCCGATGATGGGCAACGGCGATGCACGCGCGCTGCGCGAGAAGCTGGCGCAGGTGTCGGGCGTGCCGGTGCTCTACATGGAAAGTCCGCGCGGCGTGGCCGACCCTACGCTCGGTGCCATTGCCGAAGTGCTGGCGCAGGCCGATCTGGTGCTCATGCTGGGCAAGAAGCTCGACTTCACCGTGCGCTTCGGTCAGGCGCCGCTGTTCGATGCGACCTGCCGCTTCATTCAAATCGATCCGGACGCTGCCGCACTGGATCGCGCGCGTGTGGCGATCGGCGACGCCTCGCGCATTGTGTTCGCAACGCTCGCCGATGCTATGCCGGCGGCGCACGCGCTGATCACGGCTTGGTCCGCGGGCAAACCGGTGAGCGGCGCGTGGGCCGATGAGGTCGCGGCGGCGCAGGCGTTCCGTCCGCAAGAGTGGGGATCGATCGCCTCGCACGACGGTGCCATCCACGGACTGCATGTCGGTCAGGCAGTGCGCGGATTGATCGATCGACTGCCCGCGCCGATTTACGTGTCCGACGGTGGCGAATGCAGTCAATGGTCGCAGGCGTGCGTGGGCGAGCGCGCGGCGATGCGCATGACCAATGGCCCGGGCGGTGCGATTGGCGGTGGGGTGGCGTTCGCGATCGCGGCGGCGGTCGCGCAACCGCGTTCTCCGGTGGTGCTCACCATCGGCGATGGCTCGTTCGGCTATCACATGGCCGAATACGAGACGGCCGTGCGCTGCAAGGCGCCGTTCGTGGCGATCGTCGGCAACGACTCGTGCTGGAACGCCGAGCATCAGATCCAATTGCGCGTGTATGGCGCCGAGCGCGCGATCGGTTGCGAGATGCTCGCCACGCGTTACGACCAGGTCGTGGCGGCACTCGGTGGACACGGCGAGCTCGTCACGCGCGCCGCTGATCTGCCGGCGGCGCTCGATCGTGCGATCCAGTCGGGTAAACCGGCCTGTGTGAACGTGATGGTCCAGCGGGTGGCGGCGCCCACGTTCTCGCGGCGCGCGATCCAGCCGAGCGTAAGCGGGGCGTAGACTTCGCCGCGGTCGCGCGTGAGGCGCCGATGCGAAGGTCCTTGTGAGGAGGAGCCTCTGATGACACGAGTTCGTTGGGTCTCGTTACTGGGCGTAATCGCCGCCGCCACTGCCGCGACATCCGTGGCGGTCGCGCAGACCTATCCGGTCAAACCGGTCAAGTTCCTGGTGCCGTTCGCGCCGGGCGGGGCCACCGACATCGCCGCGCGCATGCTCGGCCATAAACTCGGCGAACTGTGGGGGCAGACGGTCATCATCGAGAATCGCGGCGGCGCGGCCGGCAACATCGCGGCGGCCGAGATGGCCAAGGCGGCGCCAGACGGTTACACCCTCTTCTTCACCTCGGGTTCGGTCGTCACGGCTAACGAACACGTGTATCCGAACATCGCGTTCAATCCGGATCGCGATTTCGTGCCGATCACCAACGTCGTGCGCGGCCCGCAGGTGATCGTGGTGCCCGCCGGTTCGCCGCATCGCAACCTCAAGGATCTGATCGCCGCGGCACAACGCGAGCCGCGCGGCATGAATTTCGGCCACGCCGGCGTGGGCAGCCAGACGCATCTGGCCGCGGAAAATTTTCTGTACGCGGCGCGCATCGACATGCAGCACGTGCCCTACAAGGGCGAGGGCCCGGCACTGACCGATCTGGTGGCCGGGCAGACGGCGATGGCCACCCCCAATCTTTCGGCGGCGATCAGCTTCATCAACAGCGGCAAGCTGCGTGCGCTGGCGGTCACCGGACGCGAGCGCGCGCCGCAGCTGGCCGACGTGCCGACGGTGGCCGAGACGATTCCCGGCTTCGAGAACTACGGCTGGTTCGGGCTGATGGCCGCAGCCGGTACGCCCAAGGCGATCCTCGACAAGGTGCATGGCGATGCCGCGCGCGTGCTCGATTCAGCCGAGATGCGCGGCCGGTTCTACGTGCTGGGCATGTCGATCGTCGCCAACGCGCCGGAGCAGTTCGCGCGCGACATCCGCAATGAACGCGCTCGCTGGGGCAAGGTGGTGGTGGAGCGCCGGATCAAGCCGAACTAGCACCGTGAATGTGCGCCCCATCATGGAGAGCTGATCCAATGAATGCAGTGGACGACGCGAGCCGGGATTTCGCCGCGCTGCTGGCGCGCATGACGCAGGCGATCTGTCGCGGCGAGGGCGCCGCCGCCGCGGCCTGCTTCATACCCGAGGGCACGTATCACGACGGGTTCTACGGCGCATTTCATGGCCGTGCCGCGATCGCCGAGATGGTGGAGCAGTATTTTCATCGCGACGCGAGCGCCTTCGAGTGGCGACTCAGCGATGCGCTGTCCGACGGACGCATCGGTTATGCGCGCTACGATTTTTCCTACGTGCCCAAGCTCGATGGTGCGACGCCGACGCGAGCCGGTTTCCACGGGATCAGCATGTGCCGCCTGCGCGACGGGCTGATCGAGCACTATGGCGAGCAGTTCGATCGCGGCACCGCGCTTGCGCGGCTGGGATTTGCCGATGCCCGCATCGTCAAGACGTTGCGGCGCTGGGCGTCCGAACGTTGAGCTGCGAGGTGTCATCAAGCGTTGCGATGCGATCCGGAATCAACCGCTGAGACGCGTTGTATCTAGCCAATCAAGGACGAGCAGATGAGACTCGGAATGTTCAGTGCCAAGCAGGCCGCGACGCTGGCGGCAGTGTTGTTGATGGGGGCGGCCAGCCTCGGTCGCGCTGCCGAGATCGCCGGCGTCAAGGTCGAGGACAAGGCGAGCGTCGCCGGCCAGGAGCTCGTGCTCAACGGCGCGGGAATCCGCACGCGCGTGATCGTCGATGTGTACGTCGGCGCGCTGTATCTCACAGCGAAGAAGGCCGCGCCGAACGACGTGTACGGATTGCCCGGCGCCAAGCGCGTGCAGATGACGCTGCTGCGCGACATCTCGGGCAAGACCATCAGCGACGCGTTCGCCGAAGGCATCCAGAACAACACCAACGATGCCGAGAAGCAGGCCATCAAGGCGCGTGCCGATGAACTGGTGGCGATCGTCAGCGCCGTCGGCGACGGCAAGAAGGGCGACGTGATCCATCTCGATTTCGCGCCGGGCACCGGCACCCAGGTTGTCTTCAACGGCAAGCCGCGCGGCAAACCGATCGCCGGCGACGATTTCTATCGCGTGCTTCTGCGCATCTGGCTGGGTGATAGCCCGGTCGATTCGCGCCTGAAGCGCGCCATGCTGGGAGGCGGCTGAGCCGGCTGATATAGTCGCGGCCCTTCGCGACGGTGGC
>CADECO010000075.1:6798-12147 GCA_902825905.1 uncultured beta proteobacterium | reverse complement strand
GTCCAAGTCTGCAACGTTCCACAGAGGATCATTCATGCGATTCACCGTACGCTGCCTGCTCGCTGCCGCCGCGGTGTCGGCCGGCACCGCGATCGCCCAGGACAAGACCAATCTCTCGATCGCTACCGGCGGTACCGGCGGGGTGTACTACCCGTTGGGGGGCGGCATTGCCAACCTGCTCTCCAAGCACGTGCCGGGCATGCAAGCCACCGCCGAAGTCACCGGCGGCTCGGTCGACAATCTCAAGCTCATCGCCACCGGTAAACCCTACGTCGGTATGTCGATGGCCGATGCCGCGCAGGATGCGCTGCGCGGTGAAGACAAGTTCAAGACCGGCAAGGTGCCGCTCAAGACCTTGATGGTGATGTATCCAAATCGCATGCACGTGGTGACCATCGAGGGCACCGGTATCACCAAGCTGGCCGATCTCAAGGGCAAGCGGGTGTCGACCGGTTCGCCCGGCAGCGCCACCGAGGTGATGGGCTTTCGCGTGATTGAAGCAGGCGGTCTGGATCGCGATCGCGACCTGA
Organism: uncultured beta proteobacterium; assembly: GCA_902825905.1. Taxonomy (GTDB): domain Bacteria; phylum Pseudomonadota; class Gammaproteobacteria; order Burkholderiales; family SG8-39; genus CADEDU01. The sequence goes on along the minus strand of CADECO010000075.1, from coordinate 11,617 downwards.
AGCGCGAGCGGCTCGGCGTGGCCGAGTCGGTGAACGCGATCAAGGACCGCAAGATCGACGCGTTCTTCTGGGTCGGCGGGCTGCCCACCGCGGCGGTGACCGATCTGGCCAACACGCCCAACGTCAAGATCCGCATGATCGACCATGCCGAAGTCGTGGCGGCGATGAACAAGAAGCACGGCAACCTGTACGTGCAGGACGCGATCCCGAAGGACACGTACAAAGGCATGGACGCCGACAACAAGAACGCGACGGTGTGGAACATCCTGGTCGCGCACGAGAACATGTCCGAGCAGACCGCTTACCACATCGTCAAGACCATCTTCGACAAGCGCGATGACCTGATCGCCGTGCACAAGGAAGCGACCAACTTCAAGCTGGACAATCAGAAGCAGGCCGCCAGTCCGGTGCCGTATCACCCCGGTGCGGCGAAGTTCTTCGCCGAGAAAGGCGTGAAGCTGCAGTAGCCGCTGCTGCGGTAGCGCGAGGTCGTCTGTTCCATGGCTGAACCGTCCGTATCACCCGCCGTCAGCCAGGAGAGCCTGAAAAAGGCCGAGGCGTACATCGAGGAGGAAGAGGGCGCGCAGAACCGGCTGCGCGGCCCCCTCGGCGCGTTCGTGGCGATCGCCGCGATCGCCATGTCGCTGTTCCACCTCTACACCGCGTACGCGATCGTGCCGACGCAGACGCTGCGGCCGGTGCACGTCGCGTTCGTGCTGTTCATCTCGTTCCTGGCGTTTCCGATCGCCAAAAAGTTTCGCGACCGGGTGATGTGGTGGGACTGGATCGCCGCGATCCTGTCGGTCGTGATCGTGGTCTACATGATCCAGGGCGGCGACGACTTCACCGATCGCAACACGTTGCCCGATCCGATCGACATCGCGCTGGGTATCGCGCTGATCGTGCTGGTGCTCGACGCAACGCGGCGCACCTCGGGCTGGGTGATGCCGATCGTCGTAGTGGTGTTTCTGGTGTATGCGCTGGTGGGGCCGTGGCTGCCCGCGCCGTGGACGCACAAGGGCTACGAGGTCGGCCGTCTGGTGGGGCATCTGTACATGACCCTCGAAGGCATCTTCGGCACCGCGGTGGATGTGTCCTCGTCGCTGATCATCCTGTTCACGATCTTCGGTGCGTTTCTGCAGTTCTCCGGCGCCGGCAAATTCTTTATCGACTGGTCATTCGCCGTGATGGGCGGCAAGCCAACCAGCGCCGGTCGCACCGTGGTGCTCGCATCCTTTCTCTTGGGCGGGCCTTCGGGCAGCGGCGTGGCGACGACGGTCACGCTCGGATCGGTGGCCTATCCGATGCTCGCCAAGGCCGGCTACGGCCGCGATGCCGCCGGTGGATTGCTCGCCGCGGGCGGACTGGGCGCGATCATCTCGCCGCCGGTGCTGGGTGCTGCCGCGTTCCTGATCGCCGAATTCCTCAAGATCTCGTATCTCGACGTGCTGCTGATGGCCGTCATCCCGACGTGCCTGTACTACCTCGCGCTGTTCTTCATGGTCGAGCTCGACACGCGCCGCTTCGGCATGCAGGGTGCCACGATCGCGCGAACCGAAAGCGCGTGGCAGTTGGCGCGGCTCTACTGGTTCCACTTCCTGTCGCTGGTGTCGATCATCGCGTTCATGCTGCTGGGCTTCTCGCCGGTGATGTCGGTGTTCTGGGCGACGATCGTGGCCTTCGCCACCAGCTTCCTGCATCGCGACTGCGCGATGTTGCCGTTCGATTTATTCGGTGGCGGCAGCGGCGGCAGCGGTTCGTTCGCCAGGCGCATCGCCGGATCGAAGCTGGTGCAGGCGCTGCAGGCCGGCTCGATCGGCATGCTCAACGTCGGCGCCACCTGCGCGGCGGCCGGCATCATCGTCGGCGTGGTCACGCTCACCGGACTGGGGTTGAAGTTCAGCGCGATCGTGCTCGAGTACGCCGACTCGGGCAGCCGTGCACTCACCGCTTTCGCAACGCTGCTCGGCTTCACCGCCACGCCCGAATTGGTGGGCGAGTTCAAGCTGCTGCTGACGGCGATCTTCACGTCGCTGATCGTATGGATCGTCGGCCTGGCGGTGCCGGTGACCGCCTCGTACATCATCTGCGCCGTTATCGCCGCGCCGGCGCTGATCAAGCTCGGCGTGCCCGAGTTCGCCGCGCACATGTTCATCTTCTATTACGCCGTGCTGTCGGAGGTGTCGCCGCCCACCGCGCTGTCGCCGTTCGCCGCCGCGGCGATCACTGGCGGTGACCCGTACAAGACGACGCTGCAGTCGTGGAAGTACACGATGCCCGCGTTCCTGGTGCCGTTCATGTTCGTGCTCGATCCGGCGGGCGTGGGGCTGCTGCTCAACGGCTCGATGAAGGCGCTAGCCGCGGCGAACTGGGGCTCGATCGCACTGGTGGCGATGACTGCCGCGATCGGCATCGCCGCGCTGGCGGGCGGCATGCAGAACTGGCTGCTGCGCGAGTGCCGGCGCTGGGAGCGCTGGATGCTGATCATCGCCGGCCTGCTGCTGGTGTATCCGAAGCCGGCATTCGACATTTCCGGCGTGGTGCTGATTGTCATCGTCGTGGCGGCACAATGGCTGCGTCCACGCACTGAGGCGCCACGCGCGACACGATGAGCGACACCATACCGAGCGAGACCCTGCCGCGCTTCGATGTGATCTGCTGCGGCAACGCGGCGTACGACCACATCTGGCACGTCGATGCACTGCCTGCGGGCGACGGCAAGTCGCGCGCCACCGACTATGTCGAGCGGATCGGCGGGCTCGCAGCCAATGCGGCGATCGCGGTTGCGCGGCTGGGGGCGAAGGCGGCGCTGTGGTCGCGCGCGGGCGAGGACGAAACCGGCCGCAAGATGGTGAGCCAGGTGGCCGCGCGCGGGGTCGACGTGCAGTACTTCCGGCTGACCGAAGGCGCGCAGTCACCGCACGCGTCGGTGATCGTCGAGAAATCCGGTGCGCGTTCGATCGTGGCGTATCGGGGCGGCGGCTGGGCCGACACCGCCAACTGGCTGCCGCTCGAGTGGGTGGCCGCGGCCAAAGCGGTGCACGCCGATACGCGCTGGCCGTTGGGTGCTGCCGCGATCTTTCATGCCGCGCGGGCCGCACATATCCCTTCTGTCCTCGACGTCGAGATCACCGAGCGGCCGATCCTGGAGCGGGTGCTGCCGCTGACCGACTACGCCGTGTTCTCGCTGCCCGGATTCCGCGCGTTCACGCAGACCGACGATCTGCGCGCCGGCCTGGAGATCGTGCTCGCCCACGGCGCGCGCGTGCCGGTCGTGACGCTTGGTGCGGATGGGGTGGTGTGGCTGGAAGACAATGCCATGCACCGATTGCACGCGTTCCAGGTGCGCGCGGTCGATACCACCGGTGCCGGCGACGTGTTTCATGGCGCGCTGGCGCTCGTGTTGGGAGAAGGGATGCCGAGTCGGCAGGCGCTGCGATTCGCATCGGCCACCGCTGCACTGAAGTGCACGCGTTTCGGCGGAGGAGCGGGCACACCGACCCGCGACGAGGTCGAGGCGTACCTGCGCGAGATTTCGCAGACTACGCAGTCTACGCAGACTACGAATTCAACTTGAATCCGCTCACGCCAGAGACCAGCGCATCGCACGGACAGGGTTCGGCCTGACGCCGCGCGTGAGTGAAGGCGGCGAGATCCCAGCGGTCGTCGTCGCGGTCGTAGCGCAGGATGTAGAGGTTGCCGTCGTCGGTGGCGCACTTGAAGTAGCGCCGTTCCACCGAGAGCCAGCGGTCGACGATCTCGTTGACCTTGAGGCAGCGGCTGCCGAACCAGATCACGCGAGGCTCTTGGGCGCCGCGAAACCCTGCGTTGCACTCGACTCGCATGTCCATGATCAATACATCATAACGCTTCCGCGTGACCCCTTGCCACTTGGTCGTTGTGCTTTCGCGCGCCGGGTCGACTCGCTACGATTGCACCACCCGCAGAGGTCAACATGCTGCCGATGCGCGTAAGCCTCTCGCCAGATGCGGCGCAACGACCGTTTTCTCGGAACGGCTACAAAGGAACCCCACATGTCGTCGATCGCCAACTTCAAGCTCAAGCCGGCTGATTTCAAGTTCTTGGGAAGCGGCCTGAGTCGGCCCGAATGCATCCTGGCCGAGCGCGACGGCACGCTATGGGTGGCCGACGACAAATCGGCCGTGGTGAGGTTCGATCGTGACGGCAAGCAATCGCGCATCGGCAAGATCGGCGGCATGCCCAACGGCCTGGCCATCGACAAGAGCGGCGCGATCCTCATCGCCAACATCGGCGACGGCAAGCTCTACCGGCTCAGCCGCGACGGCAAGCACGAAGTGCTGCTCGATCAGTTCGAGGGCAAGCCGCTCGGCGCGCTCAACTTCGTGTATGTCGACGCGCGCGATCGCATCTGGCTGACCGTGTCCACGCTCACCGTGCCGCGCATCCAGGCGGTGCAGACGCCGATCCCCGACGGCTTCATCCTGATGCACGACGGCAAGCGCTGGCGCCGGATGGGCTCGGGCTACAGCTTCACCAACGAAGTGCGTTTCGATCCGCAAGGCAAGCACATCTACATCGCCGAAACTGCGCTCGGGCGCGTGTCGCGACATGCGCTGGCGGCCGACGGATCGTTCGGCCCGCGCGAAACCTATGGTCCGGAGACGCTATTCCCCGGCGCGCGCATCGACGGCATCACCTTCGACGCCGATGGCAACCTGTGGGTGACCGAGGTGGCGCGCAACTCGATCATTGTCATCACGCCGGAGCAGAATTCCTATCTGGTGTTCTGCGATCCGTCGGGGCAGACCTTGAAGCGCCCGGCCAGTCTCACTTTCGC
>CADECO010000075.1:5127-6698 GCA_902825905.1 uncultured beta proteobacterium | reverse complement strand
GCGCCGATGAAATCCGCCGCGAACGGCGTGGCAGGCGCTTCGTACAGCGCCTGCGGCGTGCCGAGCTGCTCGATGCGCCCCTCGTGCATCAACGCGATGCGGTCGGCGAGGCTCATCGCCTCGTGCTGATCGTGCGTGACGAGCACCGTGGTTAGCCGTACCTTGGCACGCAGCTCGATCAGCTCGACCTGCATCTGCTCGCGCAGCTTGGCATCGAGGTTCGACAGCGGCTCGTCGAGCAGCAGCACCTGCGGCGCGTCGATGAGCGCGCGCGCGAGCGCCACGCGCTGTTGCTGGCCGCCGGAGAGCTGATGCGGGTAGCGCGCGCCGAATCCTTCGAGTCGCACCAGCGCCAGGGCCTGCTCGACGCGCGCGTCGTGCGCCGATGCGCTCACGCGTCGCATGCGCAGCGGAAACGCCAGGTTCTGCGCCACGCTCATGTGCGGGAACAGCGCGTAGCTCTGGAACATCATGCCCACGCGCCGCAGCTCGGGCGCGACCTGCGTGACATCGGCACCGCCGATCGCGATCGCGCCCGCGTCGGGCGATTCCAGCCCGGCCAGCACGCGCAGCAGCGTGGTCTTGCCGCAGCCGCTCGGACCGAGCAGCGCGACCAGCTCGCCATCGGCGATATCGAGCGATACGCCATCGAGCGCATGCACCGCGCCGAAGCGCTTGGCGATGTTCGTCAGCGACACGCTCGCCATGATCAGTGCGCCAGCTTGCCCAGCCCGAACCAGCGTTCGAGCGCGACCACGAACAGGATCGTCAGCCCCACGAGCAGCGCCGACACTGCCGCCACCGATGGATCAGGGCTGAACTCGAGCCGGCCGTAGATCAACAGCGGCAGGGTCTCGATGCCCGGGGCACGCAGAAACAGCGCCACCACCGCATCGTCGAACGAGATGTTGAACGCGAGGAACGCGCCGGCGAGGATGCCGGTGCGACACTGCGGCAGCACGACGTACAGGTAGCGCTCCCACCAGCGTGCGCCCATCAAGCGCGCTGCCTCTTCGGCGTAGCGATCGATGCCGACCGCAACCGCGCCGACGGTTCGGATCACGTACGGCAGGCAGATCACCCAATGGCCGATGACGATGGCGAAGTAGGAGGGCCCGCCGAGGAATTTCGAGAACACCGCGAGCAGGCCGATGCCCAGCACCACCACGGGTAGGACCAGCGGCGAGAGGAACAACGCCGACCACCACGTTGCCCCGCGCAGGTGGTGACGCGCGAGCGCGATGCCCGCCGGCGTGCCGACGAGCACCGCCAGCGCGGTAACGATTACGGCGATCCACGCGCTGGTCCAGGCCGCCTGCAGGTAGGCCGGCGAGCTCAGCACCTCGGCGTACCAGCGCAGACTCAGGCCACGCGGTGGAAACACCAGGAACTGGCTGGCCGAGAACGAGGTGGCGATCACCACCGCCAGCGGCGCGAGCATGTAGACGACCACCAGACTCACTACGGCGATCGCAGCGATGCGCCAGGCGCGCGGCGTGGCGCTAACCATGCGACCCCCTACGCAACAGCGTCGCCGGAATGAACAGCAGCAGCACCGCCATCAGCAACAG
>CADECO010000075.1:3602-5027 GCA_902825905.1 uncultured beta proteobacterium | reverse complement strand
GCGCGAATCGAGCCGATCAGCGTCAGCACCATGAACGGCAACAACACCTGCGCCAGCGCGATCACCACGCCGGTTTCGGTGCGCATCAGCGCGAATCCCGCATCAGCCACGCCGAGCGGCTGCAGGATCTGCGCGAGCAGGCCATTGCGTCCGAGCACCACCAGCCAGCCGAAGGTGCGGATCACCACGCTGGTGAGCAGTGGCGTGATCACCAGCACGCTGATCCACAACGCCAGACGCGGCGAACCGCGTGCCGCGATGTAGGCGAGCGGGTAGCCCAGGAGCAAGGTAATGAACGTGATCAGCGCCGCGACGCGCAACGTTCGTGCCGTGACGCCGAAATAGAACGCGTCGCTGATCAGCCGCGCGTAGGCATCGAGCGAGAAGCTGCCGTCGGCGCCGACAACACTCACCGACAGCAGTTGCAGCACCGGCAGCACGAACGCCACGAGCAGCAGCGCCACGCCCGGGGCGATCAGCGCGGCAGCTTCGATGCGCGAGGCGCTGGACGCTGCGGCAGGCACCCGGGCGCTATTTCGCGATCGCGCGCTTCCACGCCTCGGTGATCGCCGCGCGCTTGGCGCCCAGCTGCGTCGCGTCGATCTCCACCAGCTTGCTCATCGCGGCTTCACCGACCGTCACTTCGGCCGCAACCTCGGGCGCGAGCTTGGTCTGCTTGTTGACCGGCGAATAGCGCAGCGCGTTGGCCCAGCCCGCTTGCACCTCCGGGCGCAGTGTGTAGTCGATGAACTTGAGTGCCAGCTCGGCGTTCGGACGGCCCTTGACCAGATTGATCGTGACCGGCGCGATCGGCGCGCCCTCGGTCGGCTGGACGAACTGCACCGGCAAGCCGGCCTTGCGCAGCGTGAACGCATAGTCCTGGGCGTACGGCGCGATCCAGGCGTCGGACTGAGCGAATGCCTGCTGGATCTCCGGCGACTTCGAGACGATGGTCGCACCCGAGAGCGTCTTCTTCACTGCATCGAGCGCCGGATTGACATTGTCGATCGTGCCGCCCAACACCTGGTTGACCATCAGCACCCCGAGCATGCCCCATTGGTTCGACACGTCGGTCCACACCAGATGCTTGGCGAGCTTCGGCTCGAACAGGTCTTTCCAGCTCGCCGGTGCCGGTTTCATCTTCTGCGTGTTGTAGAGCAGCCCGATCACCGCGATGTGATACATCGGGCCGCGGCCAGTCGCGAGGTTCTTGACCGCGATCGGGTAGAGATCGTTGTAGTTGCTCAGCTGTCCGGGCTGGATCGGCTGCAGCAGACCTTCGCCCGCGGCGGTGGCGTCGAGCCCGCCTGAAAGATGCACGACGTCGAACTGCGGACGCTCCTTCTGCGCGCGCAACTGCGCCACCGTGTCGGCCGAGTAGACCGTGGTCACCTGCACCTTGACGTTGTGCTGCTTCTCGAACGG
>CADECO010000075.1:2085-3502 GCA_902825905.1 uncultured beta proteobacterium | reverse complement strand
GCGTCAGTCGTTGCGCCCGATCTCGAGCAGCTTGGCGCCGCTCATGCGGATGTCGCGGCACTCGCGCGCGAAGGCGTCCAGATTGTCGGTCATGCGGGCGAAGATATTCACCGGCGTCCAGCCGAGTGGCCCGAAGGTACGACCGCCATGGTCGTAGAACATGCCGATCTCCCACAGCTCGTCGGTGAGCCCTTTCATCACGTTCTTGCCCTGGTAGTACCACAGACATTCGCCGATGCCGGGGCACACGGTCTGGTTCTCGATCGGGATCTTGCGCGGATCGAACGTCTGCGCCGCCTTCGGCAGCCCGACCATCACTTCGGGCCCGGCGAACATCGCGTGAAAGCTCATGATGCGGATCGGCTTCTTGAGCGCCTTCCACAGCGTCTCGCAGGTTTTCGGCGCGTTGTCCTCGTACAGCATGACGGTGCCGCGCACCTTGGCTTTGACGAATTCGAAGTAGAGCGAGCGTGCCTTCTTCGCCATGTTGTTCCCGCCTTTCTTTGCGTGTTTGCTCGTGGATACTCGATTAGTGCTGCGTGGAGATTGCGGGGGCGTTGCGCCTGGCCCCATCAGCCGTGCCGCAGCTGTCGGCCGAACTCGTTGAAGATCGCGCGCGAGAACGCGTCGGCTTCGACGCACGCTTCCGGATGCCATTGCACGCCGAGCACGAAGCGCCTGCCCGCGAATCGCACGGCTTCGATCAGTCCGTCGGGGGCCGTCGCCTCAACCTCGAGGCCCGGCCCGAGCCGGTCGATCGCCTGCTCGTGCAGCGAATTGACCATGACCTCCTCGGTGCCTGCAAGCCGCGCGAGCAAGCCGCCTGGCTGCAAACGAACGCGATGGTGTTCCGGCGCGTAGCGGACGGCTCGCGGCAGCGATGCCGGTGGCGCGCGATGGTCGAGCTTGCTCGGCAACTCGTGCACGTGTTGATGCAGCGTGCCGCCGCAGGCGACGTTCAGCTCCTGCATGCCGCGGCATAGCGCCAGCACCGGTGCGTCGGCCTCGATCAGCCGGCGCAGCAACGGCAGTGTGGTGGCATCGCGTTGCGGATCGTGCGCCGTGCCTTCGCGACTGGGCGTGCCAGCGTAGTGCGCCGGTTCGACGTTCGACAAACTGCCGGTGAACACGAAGCCGTCGAAGCGTTCAAGCAGTTCGCCCGGATCGATCGCCTCGCCAAGTGCCGGCAGCACGATCGGCGTTGCATCCGCGCCGAGCGCAACGGCGTGCAGATACTTGTCTTCCACGCTGTGAAACGGCGCGTTGTTGATCGACTTCACGCACGCGGTGACGGCGACGAGTGGACGGCGGGTCATGGGCGCGATGATCGTTGCTTAGAGCGGCACCTGGATCAGGCCGGGCGGACTGGCCGCATCGATCAGATCGACGCGCTTGAGCGCGATGCGCAGCCCCTCGT
>CADECO010000075.1:0-1985 GCA_902825905.1 uncultured beta proteobacterium | reverse complement strand
CGCGGTCATGTACCGCTTCCAGGCGGCGTACTGCGCACGCAGCGGCACTTCGCTGGTGCCGTCGGCCTCCCGCACGCCGGACTCGCCGGCTTTATCGCGACCCAGGCCGCGCGACAGATCGATCCAGTCGCTGCCCAAGGAGTTGAACCCGCGCTGGCAGCGCTCGAAGATCTCCATGTCGTCGGCGAAAATCATCGAGGCCGGTGAATTGAGATTCGTCAGGAACCGCACGGCGCGCGTGAACATTTCGTCGGGTGCGCCTTTGAGCCGAAAGCACATCGCCTGCACCATGGTGCGATCGGGCGCGATCGGTTGCACCACGCGGATCTGCTGGTACTGCGCGTTCACGCTGATGTTCGGATAGATCAGGTTGTTGAACCGATCCAGGCCGATCACCGCCTTGGTTTTCTCCTCGCCCATTCGGGCCACCAGCTTGGCGCGATAGTCGAGCCAAACCGGATCGCTGCGCTCGGGCGAGAGCACGCCCGACTTGTAGAACCCGCCCATGTAGGTGTGGCCACCGGGTGTGCCCCACACGCCGGTGGCGAGCCAGTCCTTCAGCGCGAAGCCGTTGGAGAGCAGCTGCACGTGCGTCTGGTGCGCATCGAACGCGGCGCTCGCGTAGTCGCGTGGGTCGCCACGCGCGGCGGCCACTGACGATTCATGCACGTAGCAGGCGTGCATCACGTCATTCGCGTTTTCGTGATGCAACTTCCAGTTGGCGCGGAACTCCTGGCGGAAGATGCCGCCGGCCTGCTCGATCTCGCCCTCGGGGGAGCGATCGATCATGTTGTCGAGCGCTTCGGTCATAGAGCCGAGAAATTCGGCGAGGCTCGCGCCGGCCGCACTCATGTTGCCGAACACGAAGCCGCGATACGACTCGATGCGCGCCACCTTTGTCAGGCTGAAGCGCGGATCCTTCATATCGAACGACGCCGGCATGCTTGCGCGATGCGGCACGTTGTTGAGTGCACCGTCGAGCCGGAACTGCCAGGCGTGATACGGGCATACGAAACTGGCGCTGTTGCCCTGACCGACGTTGCAGATGCGTGCGCCGCGATGGGCGCAGCGATTGATCAGCGCGTGGATCCGGCCGTCGCGGTCGCGCGTGACGATCACCTCCTCGCGGCCCAGCCGGGTCAGCACGAAATCGCCGGGTGCGCGCAACTGGCTTTCATGCGCGAGAAAAATCCAGCAGTGCCCGAAGATGCGTTCCATCTCCAGCGCGAAGATTTCTGGATCGGTGTAGACGCGCCGATGCACGCGATCTTCGTGCACCAGCGCGGCGATGTCAGCCGTGTTCATCGTTGCGGGTCGCAGGTCTTCAATCGTTCGTACATGGCCGGTCAGGTGCCGAGCGTGTGACCGCCGTCGACCACCAGATCCTGCATCGTCGTGTAGGCGGCGTCGTCGGAGAGCAGGAACAACACGCTGCGCGCGATGTCGTCGACCTCGCCCATGCGCCCCATCGGAATGCCCATGCGGAACTCCTCGCGCACGCCGTTGAGGATGTGATCGTCGGTGCCGGTCTTCTTGATGACGTCGCGGATCATCTCGGTGGCGGTCGGGCCGGGCGAAACGTTGTTGCAGCGGATGCCGAGCTTCGCCAGTTCGAGTCCGAACGCGCGGGTGAGGTGCGCGACCGCGGCCTTGGAGGTGCAGTACGCCGCCTGACGAAAGCGCGGTTGGTGGGCAGCAACTGATGCGATCGTCACGATCGAGCCACGCTTGCGCGCCGCCATCACTTTGGCGACTGCCTGGGTCACCAGAAACGCGCCGAACACGTTCACGCGCATCACCCGTTCGAACGCCGCGGGCTCGTGGTCGAGCACACCCGCCAGATGCAGCACGCCGGCCGCGTTGACCAGGCCGTCGATGCGTCCGCCGTTGGCCTGGGCGATCGCCGCCACGGTGCTGGTGACCGCCTGCGAATCGCCGATGTCGATGCAGTGCGTTGCGACCTTGCCGCCCTTTGCGGCAAGCGC
>CADECO010000074.1:11312-18996 GCA_902825905.1 uncultured beta proteobacterium | reverse complement strand
CAGCGTGGCGCGATCAGCGCGCACCGATCAGCGCGCGATGCACCGCCGGCTGCGCCTTCGACAGATGCATCTCGGCCGCAAGCGATGCGCCGTTCTCGGCGACAAGTTCGCAAGCCTGCTTGACCGAGATCTTGTTCTGCGCGGCGATGTCCTGCATGTCCTGCGCGATCACCGACGTGAGCTGCGGCTTGAGTCGCTTGTAGAGCTCGTCTTCGCCGAACGGCGTGCCGGCCAGCGCGTCGCGCGCCTTGCCCAGTTCGTTGGTGTGGCCGCGCTGGAACGCCGCGACGAACGGGCCGATGTCGACGCCGCGCTCACGGCAGTACTCGTCGCGCTCACGCACGTTGACCAGATAGAAACCCATGAAGTTGCCGGCAGCCGTCTCCAGGCGCTTGCGGTCGCTGGTCTGCGCGGCGAGATTGCTGCTCATCTGCGCGGAGGCTTCGCGTTGCATTGCTTCAGAGGCTGTCGCGTTGGGATGGTTGGAGGCTGCGTCCTTCTTGAGCTGATCGAGTGCCTGCTCGGCCTTGGCCACGGCCCGGCGCTTGCCGTACGAATCGAGCGCGGTGCGCGTGAGAACCGACACGGCGCCGAATGCTAGGATGAAGACGAGTATCTTGCCTGCGCGACCCATGTGTGCGCTCCCCGATGGCGGTGCTGCGGTTCGTTCGAGCGAAGCGCAACGTGGTTGTGCACGACATTGGAATCGTTGCGCGCGCTCGGCGCGAGGAAGCCCTTGGCGGGCTCGGTGGCGGGCACCGAGCTTCGATCGATCGATGTGAACAACTTGCGGCGCGAGGCGCCGGGTGGAGGCACCAGTGAGCACTTTGACGACGGGCGCTTTGACGGGGAAGGTGGCATGGATCACGGGTGGCGGCACGGGCATCGGCCGCGCAGGCGCCGAAGCTCTCGCGGCGGCCGGGGCGACGATCGCGGTATCGGGCCGGCGCCGCAACGAGCTCGATGAGACCGTCAGGCGGATCGAAGCGGCGGGCGCGCGAGGTGAGGCGCACGTGCTCGACGTGGCCGATCCGGCAGCGGTCAAGCGCGTGGCCGAGGCGATCATCGGCCGCCACAAGCGGCTCGACATCCTGGTGAACAGCGCCGGCATCAACCTGCCGAAGCGTTTCTGGAAGAACGTGGAGGTCGAGGGCTGGCGGCAGATCGTCGATGTGAACCTCAACGGCATGCTCTATTGCATGCATGCGGTGCTGCCCACGATGCGCTCGCAGCGCGACGGCGTGATCATCAACGTGTCATCGTGGGCCGGGCGGCATGCGGCGTATCTCACCGGTCCGGCCTACAACGCCACCAAGCACGCGGTGGTCGCGCTCACCCACGACTTCAACATGGAGGAGTGCGTGAACGGCCTGCGCGCCACATGCATCATGCCGGGCGAGGCGAACACGCCGATCATGACCAATCGTCCGGTGCCGCCGGCCAAGGAAGAGCTGGAGCGGATGATGCAGCCCGAAGACCTCGGGCGCGCGATTCGCTTCATCGCCGAGATGCCGCCGCGCGTGTGCGTGAACGAGATGCTGATCAGCCCGACCTGGAACCGGATCTTCCTGGGCGGCGCGGATATCGCGAAGCGCTGATCGTTGCGGCGGCGCTACTTGCGCGGCGCCTGGATCACCACTTCCATCGCGCCGATCGCATCGTTGGACACATTCACGCGATCGCCGGGCTTGAGCCGCTCGCCGCGCGGCATGCCCACGCCCGCCGGTGAGCCGGTGAACATCACATCACCGGGTTCGATCGCGATCGCACGGCTCACGCCGGCGATCTGCTCGGCCAGCGAGTAGATCATCTTCGCCGTGGACGTGTGCTGCTTGCGCACGCCATTCACCGACAGCGAGAACACCAGATCCTCGCCATCGACGAACGCCTTGGGCACGATCGTCGGACCCACCGGGCCGGTAGTGTCCTGGCACTTGCCCAGCGTGAAGTTGAACTTGAAGAACGAGCCGGGTGCGACGAGCAGATCGCGCGCGGTGAAATCGATGCCGAGCGTGTAGCCGGCGATGTGATCCAGCGCGTCTCTTGGCGCGATGTTGCGGCCGCCTTTGCCGAACACCACCACCATCTCCGCTTCCCAGTCGAAGTTGTTGCAACCCGGCGGAATGTGCACGGTCTTGCCGGGGCCGACGATGTTCGACGAAGGCGGACGCATGAAGAAGAACGGTGGCACGCCCGGCACCTTCTTGATGAGATGCGCGGCGTTCATCTCCTCGAGATGGTCGGCGTAGTTGGCGCCGACGCAGTACGCCTTGCGCGGGAACTGCAGCGGTGTTTGCACGCTGGCCTGTAGCACGTCGACGGCGACGCGCCGTGGCACCTTGCCCAGTTCGATGGCGCGGGCCAGGCGCTTCAACCGCGGCCAGGTGCGCGGCCAGTCGGCGAACAGATCGATCAGCGCGCCTTCCAGGCCGGCGATGCTTGCCGCACGCGCGCTCGCTGCGATCGGCCAGAAGCGCTGATCGACGCGCAACGCGGCAACCGAACCTTTGCCGCGGGCGATGGTGGCCAGAGCGAACACGCAGGCCGCCGTCCGCTACTGCGTCGTCTTGATGTTGAGCTCCTTCAGTTCCTTCAGATCGGCGCCGTCGTCCATCGCGAAACGATCACCGAAATCGAACAGGTCGTCGTGCTGGAAGCTCGAGTAGTGCTGGATCTCCCACCAGTTGTGGTCGAGATCCTCGAGATAGAACGAGTACACGCCGTGCTGCGACACCGGCGGCAGCACCTGGCGGATCTTGTATTTCTCCTTGAACTTGAGGGCCGCCTGGTGCGCTTCGTCGACCGCCTCTTTCGACTGCACGTCGACGCCCCAGTGGTTGAGCACGTTGCACGGATGGACGGCACTGCCGACTTCAACGCAGACGATGTGGAACTTCAGGCCGCAGCGCACCGCCATCGCCGGCTTGGCGTGGCGCACGCACTCCAGTCCGAGGAACTCCTCGTAAAACGTGCGTGAATCCTTCAGGTTGAAGCACTCGAGCGTGCCGTGCGAGAGCACGTACGGCTTGATGACCGATTGCTTGTTGGCGGGTTCGACGATCGGGTCCTGGATGATCTCGGCGGTGCTGGCCATGGTGGTCTCCTCGGGTGGTACGGCGTGCTGTCTGGATTGCGGTGGGTTCGAATGAGTTTGCGCGGGAACGGCGCGTCGCCTCTCAGCGCACGGCGACCTTGTCGGCCTCGGTGAGGAACGAATCGGCGAAGAATTCGTCTTCGGGCAGTCGGCACTGCGCGGTGAAATCTTTGCTGGCGGCATCGACCATCACCGGCGCGCCGCATGCATAGACCTGGTGTCCCGAGAGATCGGGAAAGTCCTCCATCACCGCCCGATGGACGAAACCGGTGCGGCCGGTCCAGGCGCAGGCGGGCGTGGCGTCCGATAACACCGGCACGAACTTGAAGTTCGGATGTTCGGTGGGCCACGCCGTGGGCAGATCGAGCTGGTACAGATCGGCGCGCGTGCGGCAACCCCAGTACAGCACCATCGGTCGTTGCTCGTCGAGCTTCTTGCGGAATGCGTACTGGATCATCGATTTGATCGGCGCGAAGCCGGTGCCGCTCGCCAGGAACACGATCGGCTTGGTGCTGTCTTCGCGCAGATAGAACGTGCCCAGCGGCCCTTCGAAGCGCAGCAGCTCGCGCTCTTTCATCGCGCCGAACACGTGATCGGTGAACACGCCGCCCGGCGTGTGCCGCACGTGCAGTTCGAGATCGATCGTGCCTTCGCTGGCGGGCGTAGTGGCGATCGAGTAAGCGCGCCGCCTGCCTTCCTTCAGCAAGATCTCGACGTACTGCCCGGCGAGGAACACCATGTTGTCATTCATCGGCAGGCGCAGGCTGAGGATCGCCACGTCGGGCGTTGGCTTGTCGATCTTCATCACCCGGCACGGGAAGATCTTCGGCTTGATGCCGCCGGCCGCATCGAGCTCGGTGACTTCGATCACCAGGTCCGACAGCGGCGTGGCCTGACAGAGCAGCGCATAACCCTTGGCTTTGTCGGCGTCGGGCAGGTAGTGCGAGTGCACCTCGCCGTAGTCGACCTTGCCTTCGACGATGGTGCCGCGACAGGTGCGACACACGCCCTGCCGGCAGCTGTACGGCATCATCAGCCCGGCTTCCAGGCCGGTGCGCAGGATGCTGGCGCCGGCGGGAACCTTGAAGGTGCGACCACTCGGTTTGAGCGTGATCTGGTATTCCATGCTTGGCTTCTGCCCGGTTGAGTGCCGATCGGTATGCCGGCGGCAAGTAACGTGGCTACGGACCGGCAAAGCAGACCACCGATCGAGCCGCGCAGGTGCGTTCAGTATCAGTGTTGTAGCGCTCGCAAAGCCGGCTGGTCAAGCGAACCCGGCAGCACGGAGCGGCTCAAATCGATTCCAAGCGCTTCAGTACTGCCCTTGCGGCACCAGACCGAGGCGATGCTGACCGTACATCGAGCCGACCCAGTCCCAGTTCAGGCTGATGTGCTTGGACACGCCATGGATATCGCGCCACGCGCGCTGGATGCCGGTGGACAGGAACAGTCCCGCACCGCCCACCGCGGTGTTCAACGTGTCGATGCCCTGGCAGGCCAGCTTGGTGGCGAATGCCTGATCGCGCCGGTTGCGGATGCGCATGTCGATGTCGATGAATCCGCCGGCCGCCGCTGTTTCTTCCAGTTCGCGCAGATCGCGCTCCAGCAGCAGCGTCGCCGCATCCAAGCACGCTTCGGCTTCGGCCAGCCGGATCTGAATCGTCGCGAACTCGTGCATCTTGTTGCCGGCGCCGGCGGTGGCGCCCTTGGTCGTACGCGCGGTGGAAGTGGCCACGAAATCGTCGATAGCGCCGCGCAACGCACCCAGCGCCGGCGACACCAGCGTGACCGGCACCCCGGCAAGGAACGGAATCCGATACAGCGGATTGCGATTGACCAGCGTGCCCGGCGGATTGTTCGACGAGAGCTGTGGAAACGTCAGCATGCGATGGCGCGGCACGAACACGTCTTCGCGGATCAGCATGTTCTTGCTGCCGGTGCCGGCCAGGCCGACGGTGTGCCAGTTGTCTTCGATCTCGTAGTCGGCCTTGGGCAGGATGAGGAAACCCGGTGCAGGCTTGCCGCCGGTTTCGTCGCACGCCGGGAACATCACGCCGAACAGCGACCACGAGGCATTGTCGACGCCGCTGGCGAATCCCCAGCGGCCCTTGATCTTGAAGCCGCCAGGCACCGCCTCGGCCTGTGCAGAGGGCGCATACGCGCCGGCGATGATGACGTCGTGATCGGCGCCGAAAATCTCGTCCTGCACCTGCGCTGGAAACGCCCCGAGCATCCATTGATGCACCACGCCCAGGCCGAAGCACCATGCGGTCGACGCGCACGCCCGGCCGAACTCCGGACTCAACGCGAGCAGCGCGCTGAAGCCGTATTCGAATCCGCCGAAGCGGCTGGGTTGCATTAAACGCAGGATCTGGCTTTCCTTGAACCGCGCGGCGATCTCGGCCGAGAGTTGTCGATCGCGCTCGGTCTGCTCGGCGAGTTCCTTCACGCGCGGCACGATGGCGCGCACGCGTTCGCGCAGTTCCTCGATGGTGGGGACGTCACACCGCGCCGAGGCGAGTGTCGTGGCGGGCTGCGTCGCGGCCAGCTGGGTCATGCGGTGGCTCCCGGTCGATGCCAATGGCGGCGGCGCGGCATGCGCACCGCCTTGGTGTAGCGGCGGATTCAGACCGCCTCGGTGTAGCGGCGGATTCACACCGCCTTAGTGCAGCGGCGGATTCAATCACGCGATCCTTGCATTTGCAAGAATCTGCCCGTCGTTGAACCGATGACGGGATGCTGCAATGCCGCACGGCGAAATCATTGCAGCTGCAATGGATTGCTCCTAGCATCCGGCCACGATTGATCGCGCCGGTTGCCATGGCCCCCAGGAAAGAAGAGTTCGATCTCGAGACGACGCTGCCCTACCTGTTGAACCGCGCGGGCGTGCGCATCGGCAACGCGTTCAACGAGGAGATGAAGCGCCACCGCCTGACGCTGCAGATGTGGCGTGCGCTCGCCTCGCTCTACCATCAGGCCGGGCAATCGGTGACCGATCTCGCTGCGCATACGAGCATCGAGCTCTCCACGGTGTCGCGACTGGTCGCCGCCGGCGTGCGCAACGGCACCATGCGACGGCGTGCCGGGGATGACGCCCGCACGCTGCGCATCGAGCTCACCGCCGCCGGACGCACGCTGACCGAGCGCATCATCCCGCTCGCGCGCCTGTATGAGCAGGTGGCACTGGCCGGCTTCGACGACGCCGAGATCGCGCTGCTCAAGCGGCTGCTCGAGCGGATCTATGTCAACATCGCGGGCATCGATCCCACGGTGCGGCGGCGAGCATCCCACCCCGGGGCGTTGCAAGCCACACGCAAGCGCGGATCGAACACTCGCTCCAACGCACGCCGCAGGTCCACGGCATCGACAGCCAGCGCTGTATGAGCACCGGCCTTTCTCAAGCGATGACATTCCACATGCCCACGCGTGTGGTGCATGGCACGAACGCATTGCATGAGCTTGCCGCACTGGCCAAAGGGCTGGGCATCGCCAAGGCACTGGTGGTGAGCGACCCAACGATCGCGCGCCTCGATTTCTATCGCCAGGCACTCGACGATCTGCGCGGTGCGGGCATTGCACTGGAACTGTTCGAGCAGTGCGGCATCGATGCACGGCTGGCGCACGTTGACAGCCTGGCTGCGCGGGTGCGCGAAACCGGCGTCGGCGCGGTGATTGCCATCGGCGGCGGTTCGGTGATGTGCACCGGCAAGGCGGTGGCGATCACCGCCGCGAATTCAGCAAGCTTCAGCAATCACGTCGGTTATGCCGCGTTCGCCACGAAGGCGCTGCCGCAGATCATGGTGCCGACCACGGCCGGTTCCGGCTCCGAGGTGTCGCAGTACACCATCGTCAAGGACGAAGCCAGCCATCGCAAGCTCGTCGGTGGCGGTCCGCTGAGTTTTCCGGAAGTGGCGATTCTCGATCCGGTTGTGCTCGCGAGCGTACCGGGCAAGGTTGCAGCGATCGCCGGCATCGATGCGATGACGCATGCGCTGGAAGCATGTTTCACTGAACTGGCCACACCGCTCACCGACGCAATGGCGCTTGCCGCGCTGCGCTGTCAGCTCGATAGCCTGCGCGCTTCGATCCACGAGCGCTCGGAGGCGTCGCGCAATCAGGTGCTATTGGCCGCGGCCATGGCCAACATCGCCTGCGGCAACGCTCGCCTGGGCTTGGCGCACTCACTGTCGTTTCCGCTGGAGAGCCGGCTCGATCTCGCGCATGGGCTCGGCGTGGGCGTGCTGATGCCGCGGGTGCTCGCGTTCAACGCGCCGGCCGACGTCGCCAAGCTGCGCGCGGTGGCCGAAGCGTTCGGCATCAGACGTCACGCTCGCCGTGCCGACACGCTCGCCGCGTCGGTGCTCGACGAGATGTACCGGTTGTACGACGACATCGCCTTCCCGCGCTACTTCGAGCCGGGCATGTTCGCGCCGGACCGCATCATGGAAATGGCACGCGAGGCGGCGCGCGGACTGTGGGGCGGCGGACCCGAGGGCGAGGTGCGCGACGACACGCTGATCCATTCGCCCAACGTGCGCAAGGCCAACGTCGGTCAGGCGCGCCAGATCTACGAGTCGTGTTTCGCCTGAG
>CADECO010000074.1:8146-11212 GCA_902825905.1 uncultured beta proteobacterium | reverse complement strand
CGCAAGGCCAACGTCGGTCAGGCGCGCCAGATCTACGAGTCGTGTTTCGCCTGAGGTATTTCGCCTGAGACGGCATCATTCGCTCGCAAATTTTGCTTGAACGAGGCTTCAAATGATCGACCTGTTCGACATCCGTTACCTGCGCATCGGCACTCCGCGGCTGAACGACGCTATCGAGTTCGCCACGAAGATCGTCGGGCTGCAGCTGGTCGCGCGCGAAGGCAAGGCGGCGTACTTCCGTAGCGACCGCGCACCGGTGCGTGGCGACACGCGCGATCACACGCTGGTGTACTTCGAGGGCGATCCGGCCGACCACGCCATCGGTTTCGATCTGCGGGAGCCGGCGCAGTTCGATGCGGTGTGCGCGGCATTGGAACAGGCCGGGTATCCGGTGCAACTCGCCAGCAAGGATGAGTGCGAACTGCGTCGCGTCAAGCAGTGCCTGATCTCGCGCGATCCGAGCGGCAACAAGATCGAGATCGTCGCGCGGCCCTATCACAGCGGGGTGCGCTACCACCCGACGCGCGATGCGGGCATCACCGAGTTCAGCCACATCGGCCTACGCACGAGCAATCCGGTGCGTGACGAGAAGTTCTGGACCACCGTGATGAACGCGCGCGTGTCGGACTGGATCGGCGATGCGCCGCTATTGCGGGTGAACACGATCCACCATTCGCTCGCGCTGTTCCCCTCGACGTTTCCGGGCATCCAGCACATCAATCATCAGGTCGAGGACGCTGACGACGTGATGCGCTCGTTCTACTTCCTGCGCGAGCAGGGCGTGAAGATCGTCTGGGGGCCGGGCCGTCATCCGCTCTCCAGCGCCATCATGGTGTACTTCGAAGGACCCGACCGGATGGTGTACGAGTACTCGGTGGGTGTGAAGCACATCAGGCCCGAAGACGAAGCGAGCTATCGGCCGCGCCAGTTTCCGTTCGAGCGATATTCGTTGTGCATGTGGGGCGCGGTGCCCGACGTGGCCGAGTTCGAAGTGAAGAAGCCCGCGCCGAATCTGCGGCCGGTGTAGTTCGGGCAGGTCAGGGCAAGCAGCAAAGCGTAGCGGCGCGGCGGAGGCAGCCAGCAAGGACAGGCGAAACACGGAGGACCCGATGATCAATCTCTACGACATCCGTTACGTGCGCGTGGGCACGCCCAATCTGGATCAGGCGATCGAGTTCGCGACCAAGATCGTCGGGCTGCAGCTGGTCGCGCGTGAAGGCAAGGCGGCGTACTTCCGCAGTGACCGCGCACCGGTGCGTGGCGACACGCGCGATCACACGCTGGTGTACTTCGAGGGCGATCCCGCCGACAACGCGAGCGGCTTCGATCTGCGTAATCCCGGCGATTTCGATGCGGTGGCGGCCGAACTGGAGAAGGCCGGACACCCGGTCCACTTCGGAACGAAGGACGAAGCCGAGCAGCGGCGCGTGAAGCAGTTCCTGTCGTTCAACGATCCCACCGGCAACAAGATCGAAGTCGTGGTGCGGCCGTACCACAGCGGGGTGCGTTACCACCCCACCCGCGATGCCGGCATCTCGCACTTCAGCCACATCGGCCTGCGCACCTCGAACGCGGCACGCGATGAGGCGTTCTGGACGCGGATCTGCAACGCGCGCGTCTCGGACTGGATCGGTGACGCGGCGCTGCTGCGCATCGACACCATCCACCATTCGCTTGCCTTGTTTCCGTCGAACCGGCCCGGCATCCAGCACATCAACCATCAGGTCGAGGACATCGACGACGTGATGCGCTCGTTCTACTTCCTGCGCGAGCAGGGCGTGAAGATCGTGTTCGGCCCGGGGCGGCACCCGTCGTCCTCGGCGGTGTTCCTCTACTTCGAGGGGCCGGACAAGATGGTCTACGAGTATTCGGTCGGGGTGAAGCACATCCTGCCCGAGCAGGAGGCCTCGTATCGTCCGCGGCAGTTCCCGTTCGAGCCCAAGTCGTTCTGCATGTGGGGCGCGCTGCCCGACATCGCCGAGTTCGATACCAACAAGACCACGGCGAAGCCGCAGATGCGGGTCGCCAAGTAGCTCGGTGGAGTGCGCTGCGACCGCGGATCACGAATCACGAATCACAACAAAATCATCGGCGCGCTCGGCGCCGCAACCATTCTAGGGAAACGCGATGCCTGCTTACGTGCTGTCGTTGATCGATGTGAACAACCCGGTCCAGTACCAGGAATACGCCAAGCGCGCCGGCCCGGCGCTGGCCCAGCATGGCGGCAAGTTTCTCTCGCGCGGCGGCGTGAAGACCGCGCTCGAGGGCTCGATTCCTCAGGCGCGCGTGGTGATCGCGGAGTTCGCGTCGGTGGAGGCCGCCAGGGCCTTCTACCATTCGGTCGACTACCAGGAGGCGCGTTCGCACCGCCTGGGCGCGGCCGATTTCAATATGGTGGTGGTGGAGGGCGCGTAGAGCGCGTGGAGCGCGGCCCTACTTGCAAACGTCGGTCTTCACCCGCGCGCTGACGTTGCCCCAGTCGGCATAGAACACCAGGAACGCGCTCACCTTGTCGTACTTGCCTTCGCGCTTCTTCGGCCAGCCGATCGACACCGCGTCGACATCGGTGATGGTTTTGTAGTTGCGGCGATCGTCGGTCGAGGCCTGGCAGTCGTCGCGCGAGAACACTTCGATGCGATTCCACTTGATCTGCTTGCCGTTGCGCCGGTCGAACACGTAGAGCGTGCTGGCGAATTCGCTGCTGCACTGCTCCAGGTAGTTGCAGTGCCACTCGTGCTTCCACGACTTGGTGCGCAATTCGAGATCGGCAGCGGCAGGTGCGCCCGACCCGGAATTTGCGTTGACCGTGGCGAAGTCGTAGCGCGCGATGTCGGCCTTGTTGATGAAGGAGCAGCCGCTCGAGAGCACTGCAGCGGCGGCAAGCGTGGCGATCGTTGTGCGAGTCATGGCTCGACCTTTCCCAGAGGGTTTTCGATATTGTTGGGCCCGCTCCGGCGTTGCCGGAACCCCGGTTCATGCACGGGCCAGCCGGTTGGATTCGGCGTGACACGAATCGTTCACGTCAATGCGGCAATGCGTCCAGGGTTAGGAGTGTCGAGCGGCGCC
>CADECO010000074.1:0-8046 GCA_902825905.1 uncultured beta proteobacterium | reverse complement strand
CCCGTCGATGATCAGCTTCATCTTGCCCGACACCAGATACGCCACCGACTCGTGGTCGTCGTGCTGATGGATCGGATCGACCACGCCTTTGCCCTTGAACGCCTGCAACAGCACCACGTCCTCGCCCACCAGCAGTTGCTTCAAGGTGAGTTTGTGTGGATCTTCCTTCACGCCTTCGACGGCGGTGATGCGTTCATCGGGCACCGAACTGCCCTCGATGAAGAAGGTGTTCGACTTGGCCAGCAACCGTGCAGCGTCGGTGGGTTTCATGGGTGGGAGGAGCGGTGAAGTGAAGGTGGAAGGTGGAAGAGGGAAGGGTGAAGAGTGAAGGACGCGAAGCGCTATCGCGCTTCCCACGTCTTTCTGGGAGGCGATTTCACCTCGATCGTCACGCAATCCTCCAGCGCTTCGCTGTAGTGCGGCACGCCCTTCGGATGGATCCACGAATCGCCCGGCCCGGCGGTGAACTCCTTGCCGTCGATCCACAGCCACATCCGACCCTTGATCAAGTAGATCACCGACTCGTGATCGTCGTGCTGGTGCCTGGGTACGCGCAGACCTTTCTTCTGGAAGATCTCGAGCAGCAGCATGTCGTCGCCGACGATGAGCGGCTTGATCGAGGCACCGCCAGGCGTATTCGGTTGACCTTCGAGCGTGTCCATCACGTCGGCCTTGATCGAGGCGTTGGCCACCGAGTAGGTCGCGGTCTTGGGGAGTGATCGTTGCGCGGTGCTCATCGTTCCTCCTTGGCTGAAGCGTGAGAAGAGCCGGTTGTTCGTCGGGCCGCGCCTTGCAAACGCGCAATCGTGCCCGGTTGCTGTGTGCGCCAGTTGTCGCTGCGTTATTGAATGACGCCACCACCGCGCAGCGTGGCGATGCGTTCGGCGGTGTAGCCCAGTTCCTGAAGCAATGCATCGGTGTCGGCACCGAGAGCCGGCGCGGCGCGCTTGGGCAATTCGACCCCGGGACATTGAATCGGACCGGCCACCATCCGCACCGTGTTGCCGTCGGGATAGTTGAAATCCGCGACCCGTTCGCGTTCACGCACGAACCGGCTTTCGAGTGCTTCCTTGACGGTGTACACCGGCGACACCGGGACATCCCCGCCGAGCTTTTCGACCCAATAGACGGTGGGATGCGTCGACAGCGCATCGTCGAGCAGTGTGCGAACGCGGTCGCGATTCGCTAACCTTGCTTTGAAGGTGGACAACGCCGGATCGGTCTTCCATTCCGGGTGATCGAGCGCATCGGCGAGGATCCCCCAGAACTTCTCCTTGTTGCACATGATCAGCAACCAGCCGTCCTGCGTGCGGTACAGCTCGCTTGGCACGAGCGACGGATGGCCCGAGCGCGGCACGCGTGCGGTCTCGTGGCCGCCGTTGAGGAACCAGGTGCCCGGATAGTTCAGGTTGAACAGCGCCAGATCGAAAAGGCTGGTGTCGATATCGCGGCCCACGCCGGTGGCGCGTGCGCTGGTCACGCCCGCCAGCAGCGCGAACGAAGCCGCCAGCCCGGTCATGAGATCGATGATCGACACGCCGAACTTGGTGGGCGGCGCGTCCGGGTCGCCGGTGAGCGACATCAACCCGGCCTCGGCTTGCATCAGGTAGTCGTAGCCGGGCCACGCCGCGCGCGAGCCGGTGCGACCGTAGGCCGACAGATGCGCGCACACGATCTGCGGATTGATCGGGCCTAGCGCCTCATAGGTCAGACCGAGCTTCGCCGGCTGATCGCCCCGCAGATTGTTCAGCACTGCATCGGCCGTTTTCACCAGATCGCGAAACACCGCCGCGCCTTCGGGCTGCTTCAGATCGAGCGCGATGCTCTTCTTGTTGCGATTGAAGGTCTGGAAGAACTGGCTGTCCTTCGGGCCGAAGAAATGCGGGCCGACGTCGCGACCGAAATCGCCGCCTTCCTTCAGGTTCTCGATCTTGATGACTTCGGCACCGAGGTCGGCGAGGTAGATCGTGCCGGCCGGCCCGGCGCCGTATTGCTCGACGGCGAGGACGCGCAGGCCCGCAAGAGGCAGGGATTGATTCATGAGCGATGAGGCATTCATCGCGTCACGGCCCATGCCGTGGAACGATGAATGGAGTCAGGCGAGGATTCGCTGAATTTACCCGACTCCGGCCTTCACCGCGTCGATGAAGCCGAGTGCGGCGTCGATCGAGCGCTGGCGGCCGGCATCGCGGGTGCGGCCGCGCTGATGCTGCAGGATCACTTTCACGAAATCGAAGGTCTCGCCCAGTGAGCGTCGCTGGCGTCGATTGGCGCCGCGCTTGAGTGCCGCCTGGTAGTCGCCGACCACGTTGGCGATCTCGGCGTTGAGATCAGCGCGGCGGGCGTCGCTCGCGGCGATCGACTGCAGGGCCGCCAGCAATGACCAATCGGCGGCGTACACGCGTGACCAGAATGAATTCGAGGCATCGGCATGCTTGCGCACCTGCTCGTGCAGCCCCTGGACGCTGGCACGGTGCGCACGCACTGCGTCGCGCGCGGTCCAATCCCGCAGCAGCTCGCTCAAGGTCACCTGCGAAGCCGGATAGGGATCCGGATCGAGTTCGTTGGCCAACCGGTATTGGTCGATCGATCGATCCAGCGCCGCTTTGACTCCCGTGGCGTCGGCCTCGGCGGCGGCAACGATGGCCAGCCGGCGATGGGCGCTGCCGAGAATGCTGCGGCGCTCCGCGGTCGGATAGATCGCGACCAGGCTTTCGACCTGCTCGATCAACCCAAGAAGCTGCTTCGTGGCCTTGCTTCTTGCCGCGTTGCGCGTTGCGGTTTCGCTTCGTGCCGCGGCGTTTCGGCCACGGTCTCCACGCGGCGCGTGCATGGCGGTGCGCGCCAGCTGACGCGCCTGGAAATTGATGAGCTGTTCGAGTGCGCCGATCGAGGGCGGACGCCGCTTGGCAAGTAGCGCCAGCTCGAAGCATTCGGTGGCGGCGTCGAAATTCTCCAGCGCGCCGTAGGCGAGCCCGAACGCTTCGCACAGCGTGCCATCGCGCTTCATCCAGTCTTCCGGTGCAGCCTTGCGCAGAAGCGCCAACTCGTCCAACAGCTCGCTCGACCTGCCCGTGCCATCATCGGCGGCCCGCGCCTCCAGCGTTTCGAGTCGTGCCCGCAGCTCGGAAGGCGAAGCGAACGTGGGCGCTGTGCGCACTGCATTGCTGAGGCTGTCTTTGCGCAGCCGATAGTCCGGATCGCCGTAACACTGGTACGCCCCCCAGGTGTTCACACCGGGAAGCGCCTTGAACGTCTGCTGGCGCGCGCGGAACACCGCCTGAGCGAACGGCTGGCCGGCGAGCA
The DNA here is from genome assembly GCA_902825905.1 of uncultured beta proteobacterium. GTDB lineage: Bacteria > Pseudomonadota > Gammaproteobacteria > Burkholderiales > SG8-39 > CADEDU01. The sequence goes on along the minus strand of CADECO010000074.1, from coordinate 4,740 downwards.
GCATCTCGTAGAACGTGCCGGCGAACAGTTTCGCGCCGTCGTCATGGATCGACCAGCCCGCCGCCACGACGCACTTGGCACCGTTGCGGATGAACTGGGTCGCGAGGTTTGCCGCCAGCCGGCTCATCGAGCCGCGTTCGCCGGCGACCAGGCCGAGATAGCAGCAATTGAGGAATACCAGCTCGGGCACCACGCGCATCTGCTCGATCTGCGCGGGAGTCAGGTACAGGCCATCGCCCAGCACCATGCCGGTCACCGGCTCTTCGCTCGCGGCCGGCCTGAACTGATGCACGCCGTGCGCGGCGAAGTGCACGACGCGATAGTCCCCGGAGAACAGCAGCTGCAGCGCGTCGAGCGCGCCGACCTTCAGGTGGGCCGGCGCATCGAAGCCGGCAGCCGCGAGCTTCTCGGCGACCAGTCTGGCTTCGGCTTGCGCGCCGGCGAGCTCGGCGAACGTGTCGCGCATGCTGGCCGTGTCGGTGTCGCCGATCACCAGCGCGCGGTTGCTCGTCGCCAGCCGCGGGTTGGCGCGGAACGCCCCCACATCGAGCGAGAACTGGCGAATCATCGGCGCCTCGGTGACCATCGGCTTGGAGTCGCGTTGCTGGCCGTCCTGCAGCAGCTCCCACGGATAGGCGGCGGTCTGTTCGTCCAGCAGCAACACCAGGCTCTCGTTCCGCGGTGCCGCGTCCTTGAGCGCATTCGGGATCAGCAGTTCGAACAGCGTCTTCGAGAGGTCGGGCGTGGTGGCGCGCACGGCGCTGTCGATCAGCCGATCCACCGCCTTGCGTTGACCGGAAGCGACGTACACCTCCGATCGCGCCGTGTCGGTAAGCAGCTTGAAGCGCATGCCCTTGTCGGCCTCGCCGCCGCTCCCACGCGACTCCTCGGTGATCTGGATGCGCCGCCACCAGCCGCGATCCTCGCCGAAGCGCACCCGTCGCAGCGACCCGTCGGTCTGCGAGATCACCGGTACCAGTTCGATCGACTCCGCGTAATCCGCTTGCTGCTGCAGCGCCCGCACCTGGTGAAAGAATTCGTGCGCACGATCCTCGTACAACTCGATGATCTCGAGTTCGCGAATCAGGCGCAGCTCGCCGCGCTGGCGTTGGGCAAGGATCGTGTCGTTGGCGTCCACGATCGCTTTCAGTATCGCGTTGATCGAATCCTGCACGCCGATGCCGCCGGTGCCGGTACCGATTGCTAGCGTACTGAGGCCGACGCCGTCGCCATCGAGTCGGCTCTGGGCGAAGCGTCCTTCGCTGACGGCACTGGCCAGCTCGAGCACGCCGCGCCGCAATGTTTGCGAAAGCGAGCCGCCGCCGAGTTCGCCCACCTGACCCAGCCCGAGCACGACCGCGCCGGGAAACGGCTCCGGGCCTTCCGGGTCGACGATCGGATTGGGGAACAGCGCGGTTTCGCCTGCGCGTCCGGGATACAGACCCAGCGCGTGACGCTGGAGCAGGCGGCCATCCAGCTGCCGGTCGATTACCGCCTCGGCACTGACGATCGGATCGCCGAAGTAGTGCCCGACGAACAGCGGGTAGCTCGCGTTGCGCAGATCACCATGGCGCACGGTGACCTTCACCTTGGTGACCGCCGCGGCACGCCGCGCGGCCGGGCGCGAGCGGCGCTTGCCCAGTGCGGCATCGAGCACGTCGCGCGTGGTCGGAAATGCCCGGATCGGTTCGCGTTCGTAGCGCAGTTTCTCCCGCGCGGCCCGCACGCTCGGTGCGCGCTTGGCGAGCAGATTCGTGGTGCCGCTGCGCAGGATCTCGACGCACGCACCAACGCTGGTCGCATCGCCGGTGAGATCGCCGTGACTCACTTCGGCATACCAGGTGTTGGTCTCGCGCAGCTCCTCGGGAATGCCGGTGCGCCACAGCACGCTGCCATCGCCCTCGAGCGTGTTGACCAGTTCGATCATATCGCCGTTCTTCTCGACGCGCTCGACGGTGGGTTCGCCGCAGCCGGCGATGTAGTACATCCGCCGCGGATCGATCGGGCTCGAGGCCAGCACGTCGCGAATGCGCGCGGCTCGCTGCAGATCGGCCTTGTCGGGCGCGCCCTTCGACTGGAATCCGGTCGCCACTTCGAGCGCTTTCCATCCCGCTTCGCTGAAGTAGTCGAAGTCGTCGGACTTGTGCGGGAGCAACTCCAGCACGCCCGGAAAGCGCTTGATGATGCCGAGGATGTCGTTCAACGAATGCGAGAAATCGGCGATCGCGAGCAACTGGATCAGCGTGTCGCGGCCCAGCAGCAGCGCCGCCATCGCGTGCGAGCCTTGGTTGGGCGTGCCTAACATGACGAGGCGAGCATCGTCGTGCTGGGTGATCGAGCGCCACAGCTCGGGATGGCGCGCGATCATCGTGCGCACGACCAACCCGCCCATCGAATGGGCCGCAAACTGGACGGCACGCTGCGTACCGACCCGGTCGAGCACGCCGCTCACCTGCCGCGCGAGCTCATCGGCGTTGTCCTGCACCGACTGGCGCCAGTCGTACGGGAACAGCACCGCCTCGCCGTAGTTGGCGATCGCATCGGCCCACGGCTGGTAGTACTCGGCCAGCAGCGCGGCGGGCTTCACTTTCTTGTCGAGCGCCAGCTCGGCGATCGCACCGCCGGCCATCTTCAACTTGTCGAGCCATACGCACTGCCCGTTGACGTCGAGCCGGCTGCCCATGACGCCAGGCAGCACGAACACCACCGGCGCATTCGGCGTCGGTGCGCGCCGTGCCGTGGTGACCCCGCGCGAGGGCATGGTTCCGGGCTGAACATCGAGCGGCTGGAACGCCTCGCGTCGCGCGCTGTCGTTGCCGATCAGCCCGGCGCTGAGCCGCTTCACCGTGCGCGGATTGGTGAAGTAGCGCAGGTGATTGACCTGCTCGGAGTCGTCGAGCGCGCGCCACGCGGTGGCGCGATCGGCCCCACCATCCATCGATCGGGTGTCGACGACCAGATCGTTCTCCTGGCCGAAGAACCAGTTCGCGGCGAGCGCGGCGAGGTTGTCGAGAATGCCGCCCGCCTTGACTTCGCCCGCGATCACCGCGAGATCGGCGCCGGTCATCACCTCGGGCCGATTGAGCATGCGCACCAGCGGCGATACCGGCGTCTGCGCGTGCAGGCCAGGGAGTTCGGATGGGTCGAGGCGCTTCTTCACGACCGCCGCCACCAGATCGGTGAGCACGTCGGTCATGTCGCCCACGCCGGGCACCGCATCGGCCAGCCGGTCGACCAGGTTGAGCGCGATCGACAGCCACCGGTCGAACCGTCCCGATGCGAGCGTGGTACCGCGTGCCGGGCACCCCACGCGCACGAAGCGCTCGACCTTGATCTGCTTGGCTTCGAGCAGGTCGCTCAGTTTCTTCAGCGTGTCACGCTGGGCGAGCAGCGCCTGCTTGGCCGCTCCTTCGGCTTCGCCAGCGGCGCGCTCGAACACCGCGAAGTCCGCCGGACCGAACGGTTTGGCGCCGCGCGCGATATTGCCCCGGCACAGCAGCTCGGCCACCAGGCCCCCGCGTGAATGCGAGACCAGGTGCACCGTGGCGCCGTTGGGCAGGCTCTGCGCGAGCTGGAGCGCGTTGTCGATCGGGCTGAGCGAAAGCGTGCGGTGCTCGAATCCGTAGATGCGGCCTTCGTAGTGTTCGAACAGCTTCGCGGTTTCGGCGCGATTGGCCTCGGCCCACAGGCCGCCGAAGCTGCCGGTGGAGCTCGACGCAGTGCCATGGACGAACACCAGCGACGCCTTGCGATCGGGTACGGCGGGAATCGTCTGCGGCGGGATGATCGGGTCGCCGCCGACGATCGGCTCCTTGGCCGCACGATCGGCCGAGCGATGAGCCTCCGGCGGCTTGCATCGATACAGCCCCGGCTTGCCGATGAGTTGCGCCTCGATCTTGTCGGCGATGACGGCCGCGCTCGCGCTGGCGGCGACATCCACCGGATCGACTTTGAAGATGCGCAGCGCCTTGAGCGCCCAGCTCACCACGCCGCGCGACGGTGAATCGATCGGCAAGGTCGTGATCAGCTCGAATTCAGCGCCGTCGGCGCCGCGGCCGGCAGCGGGCCTGGCGCCGTAGTCCTCGCGCGCGTGCTTGCCCGAGGTCCAGATGCGGATGCCGTTCTCCAGCTCCAGGACCACCAGCTCGTCGTCGCCGATCGCCACCCGCTCGGGGGCTTCACCGGCGGCACGTGCGCGATCGAAGACGAACTCGGCCGTGCTGGTGAGCTTGAATGCCGCGCCGCCGGCGGGTTGGGCGGAAGCCGCCTCGATACGACGTCCGGGAATCAGGATGTCAGTGGGCGTGGAACGTTTGCGGGCTTGAGCCACGGCAGGACTCCTCGGGAGGGCGACACGCTTTCGCGCGGCGGAGGGAGGGGACGGAGTTGTGCGGAAGAGTAACCCGCGCCCTGACAATTCGGGAACCGGCCGTTCGGCGGATGAAGCAGGAACCTCGCGCCGGCGCTGTGCGCGCCCCGACTTTTTGCGGTCGACTTATGCGGGCGATCGGACGCGCCGAAAGTGGCTGCGAATGGAGCGCAGGCGCTCGGTGATCACCGCGCGCAGCTCGGGATGGACGCTCGGCGCGAGCGTCTTTGTCGTTGCGCGCTGCGTCTCGACCCAACCGGGCTCGCTCGAATAGAGCTTCGCCTGTGCGAGTGCCGATCGCATGAACTGCGAGAGCAGTCCGTCGCGGATCGGCTTGAGGATGACCCGATAGATCCGCACCGCGTTGACCA
>CADECO010000073.1:14704-19004 GCA_902825905.1 uncultured beta proteobacterium | reverse complement strand
GGCGGTGGCTGGGAGGTCGCGCTAGCCGGCCACCATCGCATCTGCGTGGACGATCCTTCGATTCAGCTCGGATTGCCCGAAGTCACGCTGGGGCTCCTGCCGGGGGCCTCGGGCATCACCAAGATGGTCCGCTTGCTGGGGCTCGAGCAGGCCTTCCCCTATCTGGTCGAAGGGCGCCTCTTCGGTCCGCGCGAAGCGGCCAAGCTCGGTCTGGTGCATGCGCTGGCGCAATCGCCCACCGAGATGGTGCAGCTTGCGCGCGAGTGGATCGCGGAGCATCCCACGTCAAAGCAGCCGTGGGACGAAGAGCGCTATCGGTTACCCGGCGGCGGGCCGTCGACGCCGAAGGTTGCGCAGTTGCTCGTCGGTGCGCCGGCGATGTTGTTCGAGAAGACGCGCGGGCTGTATCCGGCCACCGAGGCGATTCTCGCGACCATGGTCGAGGGCGCGCAGGTCGATTTCGATACCGCGCTTCGCATCGAGTCGCGCTATCTGGCCAAGGTGGCAACCGGGCAAGTCGCGCGCAACATGATCAACACGTTCTTCTTCAACCTGAACGCGATCCGCTCCGGCGCGTCGCGGCCGAAGGATGTGCCGCGCTGGAAGGTGAGCAAGGTGGGCATCCTCGGTGCCGGCATGATGGGCAGCGGCATCGCGTGGGCGAACGCGTCGCGTGGCATTGCGTGCGTGCTGAAGGACGTATCGATCGAGCGTGCGCAGACCGGCAAGCAGTACAGCGAGAAGCTGCTCGCGCGGCGGCTGAAGGATGGGCGCCTGACCGAGCCGGAAGCGGCGGCGACGCTGAGCCGCATCGAACCGACGGGCGAGTACTCCGCGCTTGCCGGCTGCGATCTCATCATCGAAGCGGTGTTCGAGCAGCGCGAGCTCAAGGCCCAGGTCACCAAGGAGGCCGAGCCGCATCTGGCCGCGGGCGGAGTGTTTGCGTCCAATACTTCCACCTTGCCGATCACCGGGCTGGCCAAAGCGTCGATCCAACCGGATCGGTTCATCGGGCTGCACTTTTTCTCACCGGTCGACCGCATGCGGCTGGTCGAGATCATCAAGGGCGAAAGGACTTCGCTGCAGACGCTGGCCAAGGCCTACGACTACGTGCTCGCCATCGGCAAGACGCCGATCGTGGTGAACGATGCGCGCGGATTCTTCACCAGCCGCGTGTTCGGGACGTTCGTGCGCGAGGGCGCAGCGATGCTCGCCGAAGGCATTCCGCCTGCGGTGATCGAGAACGCAGGCAGGATGGCCGGCATGCCGGTGGGGCCGCTCGCGGTCATCGACGAGACCTCCATGTCGCTCGCGTTGCACGTGACCGAGCAGACCAAAGCGGATCTCGCCGCTGAAGGTAAGCGCTACCAGGTCGAACCCGGCGAGGAGGTGTACGAGCGCATGGTGCGCGAGTTCAAGCGCCCGGGGCGCGCGGGCGGTGGCGGTTTCTACGACTACCCCGCTGATGGCAAGAAGAATCTGTGGCCGGGCCTGGCGCAGGCATTCGGCCAGGGTGGCGTGACTTATTACTTCGACGAACTGAAGGACCGGCTGCTCTATCGCCAGGCGATCGAGACGGTGCGGTGTCTGGATGAAGGCGTGTTGATGTCGGCACACGATGCCAACATCGGTTCGATCTTCGGCATCGGCTTTCCGGCCTGGACCGGCGGTGCGTTGCAGTTCATCAACCACGTCGGCGTGGCGAAGTTCGTGGAGCGTGCTGATGTGCTGGCCAAGAAATTCGGACCGCGCTTCGCGCCACCCGCTTCACTGCGGCAGCGTGCCGCACGCGCCGAAGGGTATCGTTGATCCTCGACTGCGCGCCCGGTGGTCCTGAGCCGGCTCGATCGCATCGGCCGAGGGCAAAAAAAAAGGGCGGCTTGCGCCGCCCGAAAACGCTCCCCTCCCTGTGAGCTCTTCTAGCAGGAGCGGTGACGGTCCAAGAATGCGATCGTGCGATCGCGATTGGATCTTTCGTCCCGCTCCACGGCGACATAAATCGCCTCGCCTTCTGCGAGCACCCGTCCGTGATTGACGAGTGCCATCATCTCTGTGCCCACTGCGTGGCCATTCGCATACAGCTTGCGCAGCAACGCTTCCACCTTCTCGGGGAACTGCTCCATCCGACCCATGCAGGTGTAGACGTGCAGTTCGCGCAGCTTGTCCGGTCGCACCCCGAAGCTCGACACGAACGCGAATCGTGAGTCGCGCGGTACGGCGCGCAGCGAATCGTCATTTGCGCCGCGGTCCAGCGCAGGCATCTCCACGCGCTGCTGAATCGGTGCCGGCGTGGGCTTGTCGCTGACTTCGTCGCGCGGCCGGCCCTGCTTGCGCTGCATCCGCAGCATGAACGATGCCGCGATCAGGCTTAAGCCCACCAAGATGAGCAGGTCGTACATGATTGGTTGGCTCCGCAGGTTCCGCATTCGCTGTTCGATTGACCACATCAAATGCAACGCCTGGGCCAGCTGCGCGGACATGCCGGCACACTCGTGAAGCAATTGGCGGGGTGAACCGAGGCAGGCCGCGGCAGGTGGAACCGGTGTGGGATTTCGCGCATGCGCCGCGTTCGCGCATACGGACCGCGAACAAACGACGTGTGGTTCTTTAGCGTCGGCGCAAAGCCCATGCCAAACGCATCACGAGCCTCGCTCGACTCGATCCGACCCGATTGACGCGCCAACGCGGGCCACCAGCGAATTGCGCGGGTTCGCGGACGTTTTTCGGCAGATCTCGCGGCTGGGATTGCTGCTTGGTGCTGCTGTGTGCCGTCTGGCCGTTGCGAACGACCGCACGCGTCAATCGTGCGTAATCAGTCCGGGATCACGCCATGCCCACTCGGCGCGACTGCAGTTGCAACCCGACTCAAGCGGTGATTTCGATGTTGTCGATGAGGCGCGTGTTGCCCAGGCGCGCCGCTGCGACAATTACCAGCGCGCGATCGTCCGCCGCGGGTGGTGCCAGATCATGCTGACGGCGCACGCTGATGTAGTCGGGCTGCCAGCCATGTGCGCGCAGCGTCGCGACTGCCTGCGCTTCCAGCGGGGCGAACTGCCGCTCGCCGTGAACGATTGCAGCGGCCACGTCGTGCAGCGTGCTATGCAGGCGCGTGGCCTCGTCGCGCTCGGCCTCCGACAGATAACTATTGCGCGAAGACAGTGCCAGGCCGTCGTCCGCGCGGATCGTATCCACGGCGACGACGTTGATCGGCAGATTCAGTTCGCGGACCATGCGCTCGATGATGCGCAGCTGCTGGTAGTCCTTCTTGCCGAAGAACGCGTAGCGCGGCTGCACGATATTGAAGAGCTTCAGCACGACGGTGGCCATGCCGCGGAAAAATCCCGGTCGAAACTCGCCTTCCAGAATGTCGGCGAGCTCGGCGGCCGGCGCCACCATCATCGACTGCGGTTGCGGATACAGCTCTTTCTCGTCGGGCGCAAACAGGTAATCGACGCCCTCGCGGGCGAGCAGCGCGCAATCGGCGGCGAAGGTGCGCGGATAGCGATCGAAGTCCTCGCGTGGGCCGAACTGCAACCGGTTAACGAACAGCGTTACGACGGTAATGCGCGCGTGCGCGCGCGACTGGCGCACCAGCTCCACGTGTCCGGTGTGCAGATTGCCCATGGTCGGAACGACGCCAATGCCCGGTCGGTCCGCCAGCAGACCGCGCAGCGCCTCGATCGTTTCTACGACTTGCATCCGGACCCTCGAATGATGCCGACCCCTCGGATGATTCCGACCTTCTATCAGCCGCAACATCGTTGCGGCGGCGACTTTATCAGGCTGTCCGCGATCGGGGTGCTGGCTCACACCTGCCCGATACGCTCCACGCGCTGACCCCGGCACTGCTCGATCAGGCGCTGCGCTGATCCGCGCCCGGGAATGTAGATGTCGGGGGCGATCTCGATCAACGGTGCGAGCACGAACGCGCGCTCGTGCATTCGCGGATGAGGGACGGTGAGCGCTGCGCTGGCCTGCACCAGCTCACCATAGAGGAGGACATCCAGGTCAATCGTTCGCGGTGCATTGTCGAAGCTGCGAACGCGGCCGAGACGATCCTCGATCGCGAGCAAAGCACTCAGCAGAGCTTCGGCATCGAGGCTGGTGTCGACGGCAATGACGCCATTGATGAAATCGGGCTGTGCGGCGTAGCCGATCGGCGCGGAGCGGTACCAGCCCGAACGCTTGACCACGAGTGTGGATGGCAGCGCGCCAATTGCATCGATGGCCTGCTCGAGCGTCGCAACCGGATCGCCAAGATTGGCACCGAGTGCGATGTAAGCGCGCGTCATCGGCGCGG
>CADECO010000073.1:10341-14604 GCA_902825905.1 uncultured beta proteobacterium | reverse complement strand
TCGGCGCGGCGCTTCAGGCGGCGCCGCTGCCTGGGGGTAGCGCTTCCGGCGCTGGATTGCCGGCGGGTGCTGCGGCCTGATCGCCCTGATCCGATGCGGGCCGACGCCGACGCCGCCGGCGCTTGCGTTCAGTCGTGCCGCGCGGTGGTGCCAGCATTTCGCTGCGCTCGGCGTCCGAAGCCTCCTGAAACCGGGTCCACCACTCGACCAGTTCGGCGGCGGCCTCGCCGCTGGCCGCGCGCAACGCGAGAAAATCGAATGCCGCCCGAAACCGCGGGTGACTCAACAGGAGCAGTGGCCGCTTGTTGGCGCGGCCCTCGAAACGCGGCTGCAGCGACCAGATCTCGCGCATCGTCGCGGTGAAGCGTCGTGGGATCGCGAGTTTGTCGGTTTGCTGGTCGAGCACTTCGTCCATCGCGGTGAGCAGTGCGGGGATGCTGCGCTCACCCCGATCCTGGCGTGCTTTCCACGCGGCCAGCACCTCGTGCCACAGCAGCGCCGCGAGCAGGAAGGCGGGCGACACGCCGCGATCGTCGCGGATGCGCTGGTCGGTCTGCTCAAGTGCGAGATTGACGAACTTCTCGCCCAGCGGCTGTTCGAGGATTACATCGAGCATCGGCAGCATGCCGCGGTGCAGCCCTTCGGTGCGCAGCCGGTGCACGCAGGCATGCGCGTGACCCGACAGAAGCAGCTTCTGCATCTCGTCGAACAGGCGTGCTGCCGGGACGTTCTCGACCAGCGGGGCCAGCCGTCCGATCGGCTCGCGCGTCTGCGGATCGATGTCGAAGCCGAGCTTCGCGGCGAAGCGCACTGCGCGCAGCATGCGCACCGGATCTTCACGATAGCGTGGCTCGGCATCGCCGATCATGCGCACGCTCTTGCGCTTGAGGTCGGCCGCGCCGCGATGGAAGTCGAGCACCGTTTCGGTGGCCGGATCGTAGTAGAGCGCGTTGATCGTGAAGTCGCGCCGTGCGGCGTCCTGTTCGCGGTTGCCGAACACGTTGTCGCGCAATACGCGACCGTGCTCGTCGGTTTCGGACGCGTGTTCCGCGCGAAACGTCGACACCTCGACCACTTCGTTGCCGAACAGGGCGTGCACGAGCTTGAAGCGCCGGCCGATCAGCCGCGAGCGCCGGATGCAGCGATGCACTTCCTCGGGGGTCGCATTGGTGGCGACGTCGAAGTCCTTGGGCTGCACGCCCAGCATCAGATCGCGCACCGCGCCGCCGACGACGTAGGCCTCGAAGCCTGCTTCGCGCAGTGCTTCACAAACCTTGCGTGAGCCAGGGCTGATCCGATCGCGGGTGATGCCGTGCTTCTCGAGCGGAACGACAGTCGGTTTGCGGCCGTCGGGAAGCCGGAATACCTTGCGAATGAACCGTTTGATCAACGGTGGTCCGATCGGTCAGGGCTTAGGGATCGGCCCCTCTACCGCGCAGCCGTACAGAGTATCGAGCGACTTGCGGGTAACGACTTGCGCAATGGGGCCTTGTTGGAAGTGCCCGGAATCATACATCAACAGTGCATGACTACAGTGCGGCAGGGCCCGCAACGGATCGTGGACGGTGCACACGATCGTGCGCCCCGCTCGGGCGAGCCGTGACAGAACACGCAGCGTGAGCGCCTGATGCGCCAGATCGAGGTGGTTGAGCGGCTCGTCGAGCAATATGCACGGCGTGTCCTGTGCGAGCACCTGCGCCAGTCGCGCACGCTGGCGTTCTCCCCCGGAAAGCGTGCGAAACGCCCGCTCGGCCAATCCACCCAGTTCGAGCAGCGACAATACCTGCTCGACGGTCCCGGTGTGCGAGTCGTTAGTGGTGTAGGCGAGGTGTGACCTCATTCCGTTCCGATAGGGCAGTCGGGCGAGCGTCACGTACTCGCGGACCGATCCCCAGTAGTCGGCTGTGTCGTCCTGCAACAACAACGCGAGCCTGCGGGCTCGAGCACGCGCGGCAATCGTCGCGACCGGCGTGCCGTCGATGGCGACCAGCCCCTCATCGGGCTTGCGCAACCCCGCGAGCGTGCGCAGCAGCAGGGTCTTGCCCGCGCCGTTGCGACCGAGCACTGCCCAAAGCTGGCCGGACTCGAATGAGAGCGTGGCGCGTTCCAGCAGCGTGCGGCCGGTGACTTGAATGGTGAGGTCGGACGTCGACAGTGTCATCGCGTGCGCGCCACCAGCCAAAGCAGTACCGGTACACCGAGCAGCGCCGTTGCAATGCCCACCGGGATCTCGATTGGGGCGGCCGCACTGCGCGCGACGGTGTCGGCCAGCGTCACCAGCGTGCCTCCGGCAAGCGCCGCGAGCGGTACCAGCCAGCGATGCGCATGCACGCCGAGCAGGCGCAGCAGATGCGGTACCGCCAGACCGACGAAGCCGATCGCACCGCCGATCAGGACTGCGCTTACGGTTGCGACGGCGGCGATGCTGAACGCAATGGTCTGCGTGCGCCCGACTGCCACGCCGAGCAGACGCGCCTGGTCAGGCCCGAGCGCGAGCGCATCGAGATCGGCGGCGATCGCGCTGGCCACGAATACAGCCGCGAACAAGGCCGGTATGGTGCTCCAGTGCAACGTCGCGCCTGCCAAGTCTCCGATCAGCCAATACAGCAGTCCAGGCAGTTGCGCAGTGGGAGCGAGCGTAAGCAGCAGGCTTACCAGTGCGCCGCACGCTGACGCGAGGCCCACGCCGACCAGAAGTACGCGATGGATGTCCCAGCCGGTGGCGCGCGCCGCGAAGGCGACCAACGCGCACGCGATCACGGCCGCACCAGCCAGTGCAGCCAGATGCAACGACCACGCACTCAATCCGGTGAGCATGCCGAGCATCGCGCCCACCGAAGCGCCGCCGGAGAGCCCGAGCACATAGGGATCGGCGAGCGGATTGCGCAACAGGTTCTGCAGCAGCACGCCTGCCAGCGCGAGCATCGCGCCGGTTACGAAGGCGGCGCCGGCTCGCGGAATGCGCAGGCGCCAGACGATCTCGACGGTGGTGGCATCGGCACGGCCGACCAGAGCAGCCGCCCAGTTGTCCGCTTCGATGACCACGCTGCCGAACAGCGTCGCGGCAATGATCGAAAGCGGCGCGGCGACGATCAGCCCGGCAGCGACGATGGCCCGCGTGCTGAAGCTCGCCACGACGATGCGTTTAGTGCAGGGAAATGACCGGCCAGCCGCGCTCCCGCGCCAACGCGGCCAGACGATCGTCGGGATCGACCGCGACCGGATGCGTGACCTGTTCGAGCAGCGGCACGTCGTTGATCGAGTCGCTGTAGAACCATGACGCACGGAAATCGCCCAGCCGTTGGCCACGTTCCGCCAGCCATTGGTGTAGGCGTTCGACCTTGCCCTCCTTGAAGGTGGGCACGCCGTGCGGTTTGCCGGTGTATGCGCCGTCGCGCTGTTCCAGATCGGTGGCCAGCAGATGCGGGATGCCCAACTCGTCGGCGATCGGCCGGGTCACGAATGCGTTGGTGGCGGTGACGATCGCGCTCAATCGCTCACGGGCCTGGTGCGCGGCCACCACTGCGCGCGCTCGCGCGGTGATCATCGGCCGGATCTTGCGTTGCATGAACTCGCGGTGCCAGGCGTCGAGCTGGCCGCGCGGATGCTGGGCCAGCGGCGCGAGCTGGAATTCGAGAAACTCGAAGATGTCGAGCGTGCCGGCCTTGTATTGGTCGAAGAAATGCTGGTTGCGCGATTCGTAGCGCTCGCGTTCGAGCACGCCCAGTTCGATCAGGAACTGCGCCCATTCGTAGTCGCTGTCGCCGTGCAGAAGCGTGTTGTCCAGATCGAACAGAGCCAGTTCCATTACGGTTTCGATTGCGTGAGTTGTTGGAGGACGGTTCGGGCGAGCGGCAAGGTCAACGCGCGTTTGGTGGCGAGCGCATAGCGATCGAGAGCATCGAGTAGTGCGATCTGTGTGCCCAGATCGCGCTGCCCGCGATGCAGCAGATAGTCGAACAGCCCGTCGGGGACCGGCATGCGCCGCGCCGTGGCATGCGCTTGCATGGCGGCGCGCGTCTCGGCATCGGACAGCGCCACGACTTCGAAGATCACGCCCGAAGCGAAACGCGTCCGAAGATCGTCGCGCAGCGTAAGTGCGCCGATTGGACGATCCGCGCTGACGAGCATGCGTGCCTGGTGCGCGCGCAGCGACTGAAACGCCTCGAACCACGCCTGCTGCCGTTCCGGAGAGAGGAGATGGGCATCGTCGAGAGCGATCAAGCCATGCTCGGGAATCGCAGGGACGGCTGCATCGCCGGC
>CADECO010000073.1:0-10241 GCA_902825905.1 uncultured beta proteobacterium | reverse complement strand
GCGATACAGATCGCTGGCGAAGTAGCGGGCGCGCAGGTGGCGCAGCGCGACCAGGAGCACCGCGCTCGCCGGCAACGCGACCAGCAGCCCGGTGAACCCGAACAGCTGGCCGAAGGCAAGCAGGGCGAAGATCACCGCGATCGGATGCAGCCCGATGCGTTCGCCGACGAGTTTCGGGGTAGCGAAATTGCCTTCGATCACCTGCCCGGTCACGAACACCACCCAGACCCAGACCACGCTTGTGAATGTGTCGAACTGCATCAGCGCCGCAACGCTTGCCAGGATGAAGCCGGTTGCCGCACCGACGTACGGTACGAATACCAGCAGCCCGGTGAGAATGCCGATCGGCAGAAAGTAGGTGAGTCCGGTGAACCACAAACCGAGCGTATAGAACAGCGCCATCGCGCCGATGACGAGCATCTGCCCGTGCAGATACTGGCCGAGGGCATAGTCCGCTTCCCGAAACAGCCCCACGACCGAACCTTTCCACCGCCGTGGGATCAGCAGCCGCGACTGGCGGATGATGCGCGGCCAATCGCGCAGCACGAAGAACAGCACCACCGGCACCAGCACGGCGTTGGCGAACAGGCCGAGCAGTCCCAGTCCGCCCATGCGCAGCGAGGTGAGCACGCGCCCGCCGAGGCCTTCACTCGTCTGCAGCGCGTCGCTGATGGCTTCCTTGATCGAGGCCGGATCGAGCCGCAGGTTGGTACCCAGCCGTGCGTTGATCCACGGTGCGACGTGCGTGTTGAGCCGCTCGAGCCAGCCGGGCAATTCGCGCGCGAGTTGCTGGATCTCCGTCACGAACAGCGGCAGCACGATCAGCACCAGCAGCACCAGTAACGCGAGTACGAGCAGCATTGCGAGCAGCACTGCCAGGGTGCGTGGCACGCGCCAACGTCGCAGCCGGCGTACCACCGGCTCGAGCATGTAGGCGATCACCGCCGCCAGGAAAAAAGGCGTGAGGACGGTTCGCAGCTCGTAGAAGAGCAGCAGCAGCGCGAGGCCGACGGCGATCCACACACCAAATGCGCGCCAGCGCGGTGCGGAGGATGCAGCATCAACTCCAGTAGAATCGGTCGTCATCGCAGCCGCAACTCTAGCAGGCTGTCGCGAAACGCCTCGCGATTCCCGACTTCGACGCATCGTCGGCGTCATCTGCGCTGGCCCGCTTTCGCGGCAGTCGAGGCATCTTCATGGCCAAAGGACTCTCCTATCGCGACGCCGGCGTCGACATCGATGCCGGCGATGCCCTGGTCGATCGCATCAAGCCCTTCGCCAGGCGCACGATGCGCCCCGAGGTGCTGGCCGGCATCGGCGGATTCGGCGCACTCTGCGAAATCCCGAAAAAGTATCGCGACCCGGTGCTGGTGTCGGGCACCGACGGGGTCGGCACCAAGCTCAAGCTCGCGTTCGAGTTGAACAAGCACGACACGATCGGCATCGATCTGGTGGCGATGAGCGTCAACGACGTGCTGGTGCAGGGCGCCGAACCGTTGTTCTTTCTCGACTACTTCGCCTGCGGAAAACTCGAGGTGGCGGTGGCGGCCGATGTGATTTCGGGCGTCGCGCGTGGCTGCGAGCTGGCCGGATGCGCCCTGGTCGGCGGCGAAACCGCCGAGATGCCCGGCATGTACGCGGACGGTGAATACGATTTGGCTGGTTTCGCGGTCGGCGTGGTCGAACGCTCGCGCATCATCGACGGCAAGGCAATCGCTGCCGGCGATGCTGTGCTCGGCCTGCGATCTAGCGGGCCGCATTCCAACGGCTATTCGCTGATCCGACGCATCATCGAGCGCGCGCAGGCCGATCTGGCGCAACCGTTCGAGGGCACCACGCTTGGGGCAGCGCTGCTCGAGCCGACGCGTATCTACGTCAAGCCGGTGCTGGCGCTGCGCGAGCAGATCGAGTTGAAAGGGCTGGCGCACATCACCGGCGGCGGGTTGGTGGAGAACGTGCCGCGCGTGCTGCCTGATCACCTGAAGGCCGTTCTCGAGCGGCGCACCTGGATCCGACCGGCGATCTTCGACTGGCTACAGCAGGCAGGCGATGTCGCCGATGCCGAGATGCATCGGGTGTTCAACTGCGGCATCGGCATGGTCATCATCGTTGCCCCGCAGCATGCCGCTGGCGCACTGCAGATGCTGCAAGGCGCCGGCGTCGACGCGACGCGCATCGGCACGATCGAACCACGCGCCGCCGCCGACCCTGCGACCGAAGTCCGCTGATTTCTGTAGTGGTGCGCTGAGGCAAGCGTCACGCATTTTGGATGCGATTGCGTCCGAGTTCCTCGCGACCGTTGGCCGGTGCAGTTAGCGTGCGGACACATTCCTTACGTTGCGGAGGCACCGAGGCAGGTGTCGTGATGGCAACGACGAACCACTCCAGACGAGCGCGCAAACGATCGCACCGTTCGGTTTCCCGGCGGCTGGCGATCTTGCGCCGTTTCCGCGCGCAGAGCCGTTCATCCTGGCGCCGGTTGTGGTTCTGGACGATCGTCCTCGTCACGGCGCTGGGGGCCGAGATCTATCTCTCGGCCCAGAAGCTCGCCGATCATCCGGACTACCGCATCGTCGACTACATCGCGATCGGCGTGGTGTTGATCGCGGCGCTGATGCTGATCGTGGTCACGCGCAGCAAGTTGCGCTGCCCGGGCTGCCGCGCGCCGATCGCCAACCCCTACGGCGGGCGCACGCTCGCCTCGATCGTCTGTTCCAACTGCGGCGCGCGGCTGGGCGCCGATGCCGCGACGGTCACGCCGCAGGAACTGTCGCGCCAACGCACCGATTGATACCGCGCCCCGCGCTGATTCGCGCGACGGCGATGGTAGAATTTTTTCGTGGTCGGTTGCGCACACCTTGTACCCTGCGATCGCCCAAAGGTGTCGCGCGCTTTCGAGCGCGTCGATAGCCTCCGTCGCAGTCCCCTCGTCGAAGTTCCCCTGTCTGCCGTTCCGCCCGCCACTGCGATAACCATCGCCGATGACTGATCCGCGCTTCGTCCACCTGCGCATGCACACGGAGTTCTCCGTGTCCGACGGGACGGTGCGCATCGACGACGCGGTCGAACGCGCCGCCGCCGACGGCATGAGCGCCCTGGCCATCACCGATCTGGCCAACATGTTCGGGATGGTCAAGTTCTACAAGGCGGCGCGCAGTGCCGGCGTCAAGCCGATCATCGGCGCCGACGTGTGGATCACCAACGAAGTCGATCGCGACAAACCCAGCCGGCTGCTGTTGCTGTGCCGCTCGCGCGCCGGATACCTCAATCTGTGCCGATTGCTGTCACAGGCGTGGCTTGGCAATCAGCATCGTGGCCGTGCCGAACTGCGGCGCGAGTGGTTCGCAACGCACGCTGAAGGCCTGATCGCGCTCTCGGGTGCGGCACACGGTGACGTCGGCACTGCGCTGGCCGCGGGCAACGAGGCGCTCGCTTCCAAGCTCGCCAGCGAATGGGCGCGACTATTCCCGAATGCGTATTTCTGCGAGATCCAGCGCACCGGAGCGCCTGGCGCGGAAGCGCAACTCGATGCCACGCTCGAGTTGGCGGACAAACTCGGGTTACCTGTCGTCGCGACGCATCCGGTGCAGTTTCTCACCGCCGAGGAGTTCACCGCGCACGAAGCGCGCATCTGCATCGCCGAGGGCTACGTGCTGGCCGATCAGCGCCGGCCGCGCGGGTTCACCGCGCAGAGCTACTTCCGGTCGCAGGCCGAAATGGCCGAGTTGTTCGCCGATCTGCCCGAGGCGCTTGCCAACGCGGTGGAGATCGCCAAGCGCTGCAACCTGACGCTCGAGTTGGGCAAGAACAAGCTGCCGGTGTTTCCCACGCCCGACGGTGTCACGCTGGACGAGCATCTGGTGAACGAGGCGATCCGAGGGTTGAGCCAACGCCTCGTTCAGCTCTATCCCGACGCAGCGGCGCGCGAATCGCAACAGGCACGCTACGACCAGCGCCTCGCGTTCGAGACCAAGACCATCATCCAGATGGGTTTCTCGGGCTACTTCCTGATCGTGGCCGACTTCATCAACTGGGCCAAGCACAACGGCGTGCCGGTCGGGCCAGGGCGCGGCTCCGGCGCGGGATCGCTGGTGGCCTACGCTTTGGGCATCACCGATCTCGACCCGTTGCGCTACGACCTGCTGTTCGAGCGCTTCCTCAATCCGGAACGCGTGTCGATGCCCGACTTCGACATCGACTTCTGCCAGGACGGGCGCGATCGCGTCATCGAATACGTGCGCGGCAAGTACGGCAAGGAATCGGTGTCGCAGATCGCCACCTTCGGCACCATGGCAGCCAAGGCGGTGGTGCGCGATGTCGGCCGCGTGATGGACTGGGGCTATTCGCGTACCGACGAGCTGGCCAAGCTGATCCCGTTCCAGCCGGGCAAGCTGATCACCTTGCGGATGGCGCGCGAGATGGAGCCGCGCCTGGCCGACCGCGAACGCGACGAGGAAGAAACGCGCGAGCTGCTGGCGCTCGCGGAACAGCTCGAAGGCCTGACGCGCAACGTCGGCATGCATGCGGGCGGCGTGCTGATCGCCCCGGGCAAGCTCACCGATTTCTGTCCGCTCTACGCCGCGGAAGGCTCTACGAGCGTGGTGTCGCAGTTCGACAAAGACGACGTCGAAGCGATCGGCCTGGTGAAGTTCGACTTTCTCGGGCTCACCACGCTCACCATCCTCGACTGGACGCTGCGATTCGTGCGCCGGCTCGATCCCGACGATCGGGTGCAGCTCGAATCGTTGCCGCTCGATGACGCGGCGACCTACAAGATCTTCCAGCAGGCCAACACGACGGCGATCTTCCAGTTCGAATCGCGCGGCATGCGCGATCTGCTCAAGCGCGCCAAGCCCGACCGGTTCGAAGACCTGATCGCACTGGTGGCGCTGTATCGACCCGGGCCGATGGATCTGATCCCCGATTTCATCGACCGTAAGCACGGCCGGCAGAGCGTGCAGTATCCCGACCAGCGTCTTGAGCCGATCCTGGGGCCGACCTACGGCATCATGGTGTACCAGGAGCAGGTGATGCAGATCGCGCAGCGCATCGGCGCCTACTCGCTCGGTGGTGCCGACCTGCTGCGTCGTGCAATGGGCAAGAAGAAGCCCGAGGAGATGGCCGAGCATCGTGGCATCTTCGTCGCCGGTGCCGAGAAGAACGGTGTGCACCGCGACAAGGCCGACGAACTGTTCGACCTGATGGAGAAGTTCGCCGGCTACGGCTTCAACAAGTCGCACGCGGCCGCGTATGCGCTGGTGGCGTATCAGACGGCGTACTTCAAGGCGCACTACCCGAGCGCGTTCATGGCCGCCAACTTGTCGGCGGTGATGGACGACACCGACAAGGTGCGCCAGTTCCACGACGACGCGCGCGACAACGGCATCCGCATCCTGCCGCCCGACATCAACGCGAGCGAGTACCGCTTCGTGCCGATCGATGCCAAGACGCTGCGTTACGGCCTGGGCGCGGTGAAAGGCACCGGCGAATCGGCGGTACTGGCGATCATGCAGGCGCGCCAGGCCTCACCGTTCACGGATGTGTTCGATTTCTGCCGCCGGGTGGACAAGCGCATTGTCAATCGCCGCACGATCGAAGCGCTGGTGCGCGCCGGGGCATTCGATGCGCTGAACGATCACCGCGCCTCGCTGCTGGCGAGCGTGCCCAAGGCGATGGAAGCGGCGGAGCAGGCGGAAGCCGCGGCAAGCCAGGTGAGCCTGTTCGGCGATGACCCCGGGGGCGCGCCGATCATCCTGCCGGTGGAGGTCAAGCGCTGGGACGAGCGCCAGCGCCTGCAGGAGGAAAAGCTCGCGCTCGGTTTCTACGTGAGCGGCCACCCGTTCACGCTGTACCGCAGGGAGATCGGCCGTCTGGTGCGATCGAAACTGTCCGACCTGCAGCCCAGCAACGAACCCGCGTTCGTG
Organism: uncultured beta proteobacterium; assembly: GCA_902825905.1. Classification (GTDB taxonomy): domain Bacteria; phylum Pseudomonadota; class Gammaproteobacteria; order Burkholderiales; family SG8-39; genus CADEDU01. The sequence continues at coordinate 4,317 of CADECO010000073.1, read as the reverse complement.
GCCGGGATCGTCGTGTCGGCGCGAATCCAGATGACGCGCCGCGGCCGGATGGCCGTGGTACTGCTGGACGACGGCACCGGCCAGCAGGAGGTGTCGGTCTTCAACGAACTGTTCGAGCAGGCGCGCGATGCGCTCCGCGAGGATCGCGCCATCGTCGTCCAGGGCAAGGTGCAGAAGGACGATTTCTCCGGTGGCCTGCGTGTGACCTCCGAGGCGATCTTCGATCTGCCGGCGTTTCGCGCCAGGTTCGGCAGGGCGCTGTCGTTGTCGATGAACGGTGAGGCTAATGCCGAGCGGCTGCGGCAGGTGCTGGCGCCGTACCGCAATGGTCCGCTGTCGGTGGTGGTGCGCTACCAGCGCGGCGATGCACAGTGTGAGGCGCGGCTGGGTGAAGGCTGGCGGGTTACGCCTGATGACACCCTGATCGCGCAGCTTGGTGACTGGCTCAAGCCCGAGAACGTCGAAGTGCTCTATCCAGGCTGAGGGCCCGAGGGTAAGGCCGCTATAGGGTGGGCCGCCGGTCGAAGCGGCTCATCATCACGCCGGGCGAGGTGAGCTCGCTCACATGAACGCCATCGACCACGGCCCCGGTCGGGCCGCGATGCGCCCAGTCGATGAGCGCCTGCACCACCGCCTCTTCACCCGCCACCAGTGCTTCGACGCTGCCGTCGCTGCGGTTGCGGACCCAGCCGCGGGCACCGAGTTCGTTGGCCTGATCGACCATCGCGTCGCGGAAACCGACACCCTGGACGCGACCGGTGACGCGGACATTGCGGACGATCTGAATCGAGATCATGGTGGCGCCGACTGTGCCCAGCGGCGCGAGCACTGTCAATGCCGTCCGGGGCCTGGTTTCAGCGCGGTACCCGCAAAAGCGTAGGCCTAGTTCACGCTGCCGCTGCTGATTGACCGTCTTGAATAAGCGGCCGGCTTTGTTCGGACAGGCCGCGACCTGACGCGACGCGGGTGGTGCGGTCGGATCGGTTAGGCGCGTTGCGCGGTGCAGCCACGCCGTCGCCCGAGTTACCGGTTGAACCAGCTGTTAGCAGCTTCGGCCCGCAATTCGACGATTGCCGCACCGCACGCGAGCATGATCGGCAGGACGAACAGCGCGATGCCGATCAGCGCCGGCCGATGCACGCGCCAGGCGTGCAGCGCTTTCTGTCCACCGGTGAGCACGCACAGGATGATCATCACCCAGCAGAACAGTTCCAGCAGCCCGCGTCCCCAGCCGCGGCCCATCAGCACCCCGACGCTGCCCGCGAAACCGGCGACCCAGATGCCGAACATCACCATCTCGGTCCAGGCGTTGCGGGCCAGATGCTTGCGAATGTCCTCCTCGGCGCGCGACATCATCGCCACCATGTAGGCGCCAGCCAACAGGCCGATTCCGGTGGCAACCAGAAACAGCCAACCGATGATCTTCATCGTGTGCATGGAGTGACGACCCCCTACCGCGGCGCGGGCGCCGGCGTGATCGCGGTCAGAATGCCGCGCAGCAGCTGGACCGGCGTCGGCGGGCAGCCGGGCACCGCCACGTCGACCGGAATCACGTTGGCCACCTTGCCGCAACTGGCGTAGCTCTCGCCGAATACGCCACCATTGCAGCCGCACTCGCCCACTGCCACCACCAGTTTCGGATCGGGCGTGGCGTCATAGGTGCGCCGCAGCGCCACCTCCATGTTGCGCGAGACCGGTCCGGTCACCAGCAGCAGATCGGCGTGCCGCGGACTGGCCACGAACTTGATGCCGAGCTGTTCCATGTTGTAGTAGGGGTTGTTCAGCATGTGGATCTCCAGCTCGCAGCCGTTGCACGAGCCGGCATCGACATGACGGATCGTGAGCGCCCCGGCGAACCGGCGCAGCACCGCCTCCTGCAATTGGGCGCCTACCACACGCAGGGTTTCGTCGCCCTGCGGCGGCGGTTCGGATTTGATGCCTACTCGTGCGATCTGTCTGAGGAGTTGGTACATGGCAATGCGTGCGGATCAGAGGTCGGCGCCGCTGTAGCTCAGGTTGAACGACTTGTTGATGAGCGGAAAGTCCGGAACGATGTTGCCCAGAATCGCGTGTTCGAGCGCCGGCCAGTTCTGCCACGATGGATCATGCGCGTGCGCGTGGCGAACATGACCGCCCTCGCATTCGAGCGCGACGATCGACTCGCCGCGCCAGCCTTCCACCCAGCCCATCCCGCACGAGCGTGCCTGCGTGGCGGCGATTTGGGTGCTGAGCGCGCCGGGAGGCAGCGTATCGAGCAGCGCGCGGATCAGTCGCAGCGACTCGAAGATCTCCTCGAATCGCACCACCACGCGCGCGGCGACATCGCCCGCGTCGAGCAGGACGATGTTCGGTGCGAGCTGCGGATAGGGCGCGAAGCCCGGCGTGACGCGGGCATCGTGCCGCTGGGCGCTGGCACGCCCGGCCAGGCCGATCACGCCCAGGCGCGCGGCAAGCGGGGGTTCCAGCCGGCCGCAGGTCTGGAAGCGGTCCTGCAGCCCGGCGTGATCGTCGTAGATGTCGCGCAGGCGGCTCACTTCATGTTGCAGCTCGTCGCATTGCGCGAGCAGCGGTGCCACGCTGTCGCGAACGAGGTCGCGCGCCACGCCCCCGGGGATGATCAGATCCATCGCGTAGCGATGCCCGAACGCGCGCTGATTGAGCCGCAGAACATCCTCCTTCAGCCGCATGAACTGCATCAACCCGAAGGTCAGCCCGCCGTCGTTACCCAGATAGCCGAGGTCGCCGAGGTGGTTGGCGATGCGCTCGCGCTCCAGCACAAGCGCCCGCAATGCGGTGGCGCGGATTGGCACTTCGATGCCGCAGGCGCCTTCGGCGGCCATCGCGTAGGCCCACGAGAAGGCGCAGGAAGAATCCCCGCTCACACGCGCGGCCAGACGTGCTCCGTCCTCGAGCGTGGTGCCGACGAAGCGTTTGTCGATGCCCTTGTGTTTGTAGCCCAGCCGCTGCTCCAGACGCAGCACTTTCTCGCCGACGATCGAGAAACGGAAATGACCCGGCTCGATCGTGCCCGCATGCACCGGGCCGACTGGAATCTCGTGCACGCCGTCGCCTGCTACCTGCACGAATGCGTACTGGTCGCTCGTCTGTGGCCAGGTGCGATCGATCGAGACATCGCGGCGTAACGGGAAGGCATCGGCCGGCCAGGCGCCGTGTCGCAGCCAGCGGCGCTGATCGTTCGCGTCGGCACGGATGCCGAGAAGAGCGTACAACCCACGCTGCATGCGATGCGCCGGCGCGAATAGCGGCGACAAGTCCGGGTAGACCGCATCGTCTGCCGCGAGCGGACACTCGATCCACACCAGTCCCTCGCGCACGGCGAGCGCCAGATGCAGCGTGGACCCACCGGCGCGATCGCGCTCGTCGCTGCCCCAAAGCGCCGCCAGCCGCGCGCCGCGCTGGGCGAGTGTGTCTGCCAGCTTCATGAGCGAGTCCCGTTGCACCGTAACTCGCCATGCCGGTACGGCGCCAGACAGCGCGCGCCACGGATACGAGGCGAGCACACGTTCCAGGGGAACGGCCTCGGTGGGCTTGTCGGCCAGCCCCGCAAACAGCGGCCCGGCCTGCGCATCGCCAGTGGTGGAACGGGGATCGGGGGTGTTGGTCATCTCAGCCCAGCAGCCTGGCGGCGCCGCGATACCACTCCGCGAGCGCGGGAGGAATGAACAGACCCAGCAACAGCGTGAGCCCGATGTGCACGATCACCGGCAGCAACGCAGGCGATGCAGGCAGTGCGCCGGTATTGCTCTCGCCGAAGACCATCGGCTGCACCCGGCGCAGCATCGTCGCGAAGGCGATACCCAGCGCGAGCAGCAGGATCGGCGTCGCCCAGGGTTCCTGGCGCATCGCCGAGGTGAGGATCAGGAACTCGCTCGCGAACACACCGAACGGCGGCATGCCGAGAATGGCGAACGTGCCGATCATCAGGCACCAGCCGACCGTCGGTGTGGCACTGACCAGGCCGCGGATGTCGGCCATCTGTTGGGTGCCGGCGGCCTGCGAGGCATGCCCCGCGGCGAAGAACAGCGCCGACTTGGTGAGCGAGTGCACCGTCATGTGCAGGAGCGCAGCGAAATTGGCGATCGCCCCGCCCATGCCGAAGGCGAACGTGATCAGCCCCATATGCTCGATCGACGAGTAGGCGAATAGCCGCTTGATGTCGCGCTGGCGCGCGAGCAGCAACGCTGCGATCACCACCGACACGATGCCGAATCCCATGAACAGATTGCCGGCGAAGCCGCCGCCGATGGCACCATCGACGATCACCTTGCAAGCGATCAGCGAGTAGAGCGCCACGTT
>CADECO010000072.1:0-19066 GCA_902825905.1 uncultured beta proteobacterium | reverse complement strand
ACTCGCGACCTCAACCTTGGCAAGGTTGCGCTCTACCAACTGAGCTATTCCCGCAAGCGAGGCGCGATTATAGCCGCGCGCGTTCTCTGCCGACAAGGGCCTCCCGGGCCGATCGGCTGACCGAATCTCCGGAAAATCAAGGGCTTCGCAGCCCAGGCAAGGCCAGTTTCAGGTAATAGAACATCGAGGCAAGCGTGAGCACGGCCGCCAGGTACAGCAGCCATTGGCCTGCTACCTGCGTCGACAGGCCCGGGACGATGGGCGCGTGGTACAGCAGCATCGGGATCGCGACCATCTGCGCCACGGTCTTGAGCTTGCCCAACATGTTCACCGCGACGTTACGGCTCCGTCCTAGCTTCGCCATCCATTCGCGCAATGCCGAGATCGCGATTTCGCGGCCGATGATGATCATCGCGACCCAGCCCTCGGCGCGCGACAGTTGCACGAGCACAATGAGCGCCGCCGCGACCATCAGCTTGTCGGCCACCGGATCGAGAAACGCACCGAAGGCGGAGGTCTGATTGAGTTTGCGGGCCAGATAACCGTCGGCCCAGTCGGTGAGCGCTGCGCCGACGAACAGTACCGTCGCCGCCACGTTCTTGCCGAACGGCGTGATCCAGGTGTCGGGCAGGTAGTACACGCCGACGATCAGCGGGATCATGATGATCCGCAGCCAGGTCAGTGCGTTGGGAAGATTGAACACGATCGCGACTCAGTGCAGCGTGTGATAGATCCGTTCGGCGAGTTTGCGGCTGATGCCCGAAACCTGCGCGAGATCCTCGACGCTGGCGGCCGACAGTCCGCGCAACCCGCCGAATCGCTCGAGCAACTGCCGCCTCCGTTTCGCGCCTACGCCGGGGATCTCCTCGAGTGACGAGGTGCTGCGCACCTTGCCGCGGCGCGCGCGATGCCCAGTGATGGCGAACCGATGCGCTTCGTCGCGAATCTGCTGGATCAGATGCAATGCGGGCGCGTCCGCGCCCAGCACCATCGCCTGCGCCACGCCCGGCATGATGATCTCCTCCATACCGGCCTTGCGTTCCGGCCCCTTCGCGACGCCAAGCAGCGCAACGTCGGCCATGCCCAGTTCGGACAGCGCCTCCGTCGCCGCACTCACCTGCCCCTTTCCGCCGTCGATCAGGATCAGGTCGGGCATCACGCCGTCTTCCCGCGAGATGCGTTCGTAGCGGCGCGTCAGCGCCTGACGCATGGCGGCATAGTCGTCGCCAGGCTCGATGCCGGTGATGTTGTAACGGCGATATTCGCTATTGCGCATGGACAGCCGATCATAGACGACGCAGGAGGCGACTGTCGCCTCGCCCTGGGTATGGCTGACGTCGAAGCACTCGATGCGTTGCGCCGACTCCGGCAATCCGAACGCGTCGCGCAACGCTTCGATCCGATCCTGCTGGGTCGAGTTCTCGCGCAACCGCTGCTGCAGTGCCAGCGCCGCGTTTCGCACCGCCATTTCGAGCCAGACGCGACGCTCGGCAGTGGGCCGCGAAGAGATCTGCACAGCACGGCCGCATTGTTCGCTGAGCGCAGGGCCGATCTCATCGACATCGATCTCCTCGCTGGTGAGCAGCAATCCGGGCACCGGCGCGCGGGTGTAGTGCTGCGCGATGAAGGCCTCCGCGACGTCCCGCAAGGCGTGCTCCTCGGCGTGCTGCGGAAAGAAGCTCTTGTCGCCCAGGTACCGGCCATTGCGCACCATGACCAGATTCACGCATGTCATCCCGCTCTCGCGTGCGCACGCGATGGCGTCGGCATCGAGCGCGATCGCGGTATCGACGAATTGGCGCTCCTGCATGCGAGAAAGCGTCTTGATCTGGTCACGGAACACTGCGGCCTCTTCGAACTCCAGCCGGTCCGAGGCGGCCTGCATGCGCTCGCTCAGCGCCTTGACCACGTCGTCCTCCTTGCCGCGCAGGAACAGCTTGGCGTTGTGCACGTCGGCGGCGTAGGCGTCCTTCGAGATCAATTCCACACACGGCCCCGAACAACGGCGAATCTGATGCAGCAGGCATGGGCGCGAACGATTCTCGAACACCGAATCCTCGCAGGTGCGCAGCCGGAACGCCTTCTGCAACAGTTGGATGCTCTCGCGTACCGCCCACGCGCTCGGATACGGACCGAAATACGCGTTCTCGGCATCCAGAGGGCCGCGATGAAAACCGATCCGAGGGAACGACTGTCCGGTGATCTCCAGGTAGGGATACGACTTGTCGTCGCGAAACAGGATGTTGTAGCGCGGGTTCAGCGACTTGATCAGGTTGTTCTCGAGGATGAGCGCCTCACCCTCGGATCGCGTGACGGTGAGTTCAACGGCAGCCACCTGCGTGAGCATCATCCGCGTGCGCGGGCCCTGGTCGCTCTTCTGGAAGTAGGAGCTCACGCGCTTCTTGAGATCGCGCGCCTTGCCGACGTAGAGCACCTCGCCCTGCGTACCCAGCATGCGGTAGACCCCCGGCAGGTTGGGCAGGGTGGCAATCAGGCTGGCACTGTCGAAGTCGCTTGCCATCTCGGGTATCGGCGCCGCTTGCCGCGCTATTGCCGCCCGATCGAAGGACCGCTGGTGCCGCCTCGATGCGTCACCGATCCAAATCGCTTCAACGGCAACTCGCACGCACCTTGCGGTAAAATCGCCGGCTTTTCTTGATTCCTTGTCGATTCGCTTCCGGATCGATCCGCGTTCGGCCGAGACCCCATGCGGTGCCGGCCGGTTCCCCTAGTTTGATTGGACGATTGTCATGGCGAAAGTTCTCGCGACGGAAATTCGTGTCGGAAACCTGCTCGAGTGGGACAAGCGCGTCTGGCGGGTCTTGAAATCCTATCACGTGCATGTCGGTGGACGCGGCGGCGCATTCATGCAGGTCGAGATGAAGGACATCGAGAGCGGCACCAAGACCAACCAGCGCATCCGCACCGAAGACAAGGTCGAGCGCGCGTTCGTCGAGCCGCGCGAAATGCAGTTCCTGTACCAGGATGGCGAGGGCTACGTGTTCATGGACAAAGACACGTACGATCAGATGACGCTCAACGCCGATCAGCTCGAAGGGCAAGCCGGGTATCTGCTGCCCAACACCGACATCCAGATCAATTTCTACAACGAGCGCCCGATCGGCGTCGAACTGCCACCGAGCGTCGTGCTCGCTGTCACCGAGACCGATCCGAACATCCGCAATTCCACGGTCACCACCTCGTTCAAGCCCGCGAAGATGGAAACCGGCATCACCGTGATGGTTCCGCCATTCATCGAGACCGGCGAGAAGATCAAGGTCAACACCAACGACGGCTCGTACATCGAGCGCGCCTGACCCGGCACCAAGGGTGGAACGGTCGATCGGGAAGCGCTGCGCGACCCGATCGGTATCCGTGCGCGTGTCGAGCGTAGCGTGCGCAGGACTTCAAACAACGAAGGATTGCGCGAACACCCGTCGGGCCACCGCGTAGTCGTCGGTTGATCCCCTTCCCCGACGCGTTCCTGCCTGCGGCCGCACGAGCGCCACCCGCGACGGATCGAGCTTCGCCTCGCCCAGACCATCGAGCACGGTCTGCGCCGCCTTGGGTGCATTGCAGACGAGCACCATGTCGCATCCTGCCGTCAACGCAGCACGGGCCCGATCGACTGGCCCCCCGGCGACCGATGCGCCTTCCATCGACAGGTCGTCGCTGAACACCATGCCTCGAAAGCCCAGCTCGCCGCGCAGCACGTCTTGCAGCCAGCGTGCGGAGAATCCCGCCGGCTGCGAGTCGAATTGGCGATAGATCACGTGTGCCGGCATGACCGCCGCCAGGCCTGCAGGGATGGTGGATCGATAGGGAGCGAGGTCCTGCTCCCAGATTGTGCGCAGCGGGCGGTCGTCGATCGGCACTTCGTGGTGCGAGTCGGCGCGAACATAGCCATGTCCCGGGAAATGCTTGCCCACTGCGCCCATGCCCGCCGCGCGCATACCGGCCACCAGTTGACCAGCCAGCACCGCCACCACCCGTGGATCCGCATGAAACGCGCGATCGCCCACCACGCTCGATCCACCGAAATCGATGTCGAGCACCGGCGCGAAGGTCATATCCACGCCGTGGGCGCGCAGCTCGCTTGCGATGATCGTTCCCGCGGCGTGCGCAGCGGCTTCGGCGCGACCCGGTGAGCGTTCATGTAGCGCCCCGAGCGTGCGCATCGGCGGTATGCGAGTGAACCCCACGGTGAAGCGTTGCACTCGTCCGCCCTCGTGGTCGACCGCTATCAGCAGCTTTGGCGTGCGAATGCCATGGATCTCATCGGTGAGTGCGCGCAGCTGCCGGGGCGATTCGAAATTTCGGGCAAAGAGAATCACGCCCCCGACGAGCGGGTGCCGCAACATCTCGCGCTCACTCGATTCCAGGGACAGTCCGGCAATATCGATCATCACCGGCCCAAGCGACAGATCGAGGGGTCTCAGCACGCTAGCCAACGACATCTCCTTCGAGCACGACGAATGCGCATGCCATCGAGCGCTCGTCAGTGATGGTGAGGTGGATATTGCAAACGCCGCGCCGTTCCACGAAAGCCTGCAGCGCCTCGGACAGGTCGAAGTATGGCGCGCCCGAGGATCGATTCAACACGCCGACGTTGTGCCAGTTCATCGGCGCACGGATTCCCACGCCGAGGGCCTTGGACAGCGCTTCTTTCGCGGCGAAGCGCTTCGCGACGTATCCAGCGCGATTGGCGTGCTTGAGATAGCGCCGGAATTCAGCCTCGACCAACACGCGCTGCGCGAAACGGTCGCCGTGTCGCTCGATCGCTCGGGCGATGCGGTCCACTTCGCACAGATCGGTGCCGATGCCGACGATCATCGAACTGGCAGCGCCGGACGGAGAAATCGGCACAAAGGATGAACGCGATCGCGCCGTATGTATCGATCGGGCATGAGTGAGAGCATCAGCGGCGATCCTCTAAAGATTCTGCAGATCGCGAAAGACCTGACGGGTCAGCATCGGGCGATGTTCCAGGCGATGGTTGATCAGCATACGCATGAGTTGCTTGGCCTCGTTCTGGGAGCGCGGATCGGCATAATCGTCGCCCTCCAGATCGATCAGCGTCTTGCCGTGAATGCATAGCCCGTCCTCGCTCGCTTGGGCCACCGAAGCCCCTTCCTCGGGCGCGTAAGTATAGAGAGCCTCGGGCCGGATCTCCTCGCCGGAACGGGTCGAGCGCAACCGCATCGCGTAGCCCAGCTCGAGCAGCAGCCGCTTCTCGAACCAGCGCAGGCAAGGTCCGGATGGCCTGCCTTCGGCCAGGCGCTCGATCGCACGCGAGTAGTGATCGAACAGCGTCTCGTGCGGATCGTCGCGCGCGATCAGTCGCAACAGCAACTCGTTCAGATAGAACCCGCATAGCAGCGCCTCGCCCTGCAACGCCCGATGCCCGCCCAGCCACTCGGCCCGCATCAACGTCTTGACCTCACCTCGCCCCGACCACGACAGCGCGAGCAGCTGGAATGCGCCAAGCAGGCCCCGGATGGCGCTCCGTGGACGGCGAGCCCCCTTGGCGAGCAGCACGATCCGGCCGTATGCACGCGTGAACGTCTCGACGATGAGGCTCGTCTCGGAAAACGGATAGCTGTGCAGCACGAAACCGAGCTGATCATCGGCACGTTGTCGCTCGGCCATGTCCTATTCGGCCCAGCTGGGGCGCGGCTTCACCCGCGCCTCGTGAAACAACTGCCCTCCGAACAGTTTCTCCAGGTAGCGGCGCGCGGCGGTGGCGATGGTCTTCAGGTGCTCGCCTTTGGCACCGACGATCATCGATTTGTGGCTGGCCTTGTCGACGAATATCGTCGCGGCGATCCGGCGCAGCGCGCCGTCCTGCTTGAACGAGTCGATCGCCACCGCAGCACCGTACGGTATCTCCTCGTGCATCGACCGGAACAGCTTCTCGCGAATCATCTCCGCGGCGAAGAAGCGCTCGTCTCGGTCGGTCATCGCTTCGGCGTCGTGCATGAACGGCTGCTCTGGCAGCAGCCGCTCGATAACGCGCAACAGCTCGCTGGTATTGGCGCTTGTCTTGGCGCTGAACGGAACGATCTCTCGATCAGGGAACGCTTCGGCGATCCTGCGCAGATACGGCAGCATCTTCGCCGGATCGGCAACCCGGTCGGCCTTGCTCACGCCCAACACGACGTTTCGAGCATCGCCGAGCGCGCGAGCCACTACTCGGTCCTCGTCCGTGATCTCCCCGGCGGCGACCACATGCACGACAACGTCGACGTCGGCAAGCGCACGCTTGACCGCTTGGTTGAGAGACCGGTTGAGCGCGCCGCCGTGACGCGTCTGAAATCCCGGCGTGTCGACGAAAACGAACTGGGTGCTGCCATCGGTGCGAATGCCGCGAATCGTGTGTCGCGTCGTCTGCGGCTTCGAAGAAGTGATGCTGAGCTTGGCGCCGACCAGGCGATTGAGCAGCGTCGACTTGCCCACGTTAGGCCGTCCGACGATCGCGACGATTCCGCAGCGTGTCGTCATCAGCCGGCTCTGGCCAGCGCCGCGCGCGCTGCCGCCTGTTCGGCCGTTCGCCGGCTCGACCCGACGCCGATCGTCTCGACCGATAGACCCTCGATTGTGCAGCGAACCTCGAACGTCTGGTCGTGCGCCGCGCCATGAATCGTGATGACTTCGTATATCGGCAGGGGCATGCGCCTGCCCTGCAGATATTCCTGCAGCGCCGTCTTCGGATCCTTGTCTTGAGCCACCTCCGCGAGGCCCACGGACTGCAGCTCGAACTGGTGCACCACCGCGTGACGTGCAGCCTCGAATCCCGACTTGAGAAAGATCGCCCCGATCAACGCCTCGAGGGCATCGGCCAGGATCGAGGGCCGGCGAAAACCGCCGCTCTTCAGTTCCCCTTCACCAAGGCGAAGCAGCGCACCGAGGTCCAGTGCCTGCGCCACCTCGTGCAGGCTTTGCTCTCGAACCAGCTTGGCGCGCAACCGCGAGAGTTCGCCTTCGCGCAGCTTCGGGTAGCGGGTGAACAGCTCGGCAGCGACGATGCAATTGAGTACGCCATCACCGAGGAACTCGAGCCGCTCGTTGTGCGGGGACCCGAAGCTTCGATGGGTCAGCGCCTGGCGCAGCAGCGCCGTATCGGCGAATTGATACGAAAGGCTGGATTGCAGTTCGGCAAGGCGGGCGGCGTGGTCATGCGGCATCCCGCCATTCTAGTGCCCTCGCTCGTCACGGCGGGGGCCGCTAGTTGTTCAGTCCGTCGACCGTGCCGAGTCGTCTTTGATCGAAGTCGAGCGGCCCGAAGCCAGTACAAGAGCACTACTCGACGCGACGCTTGCCGCCGCCCCCGCCCTTGCCCGCGTTGCCGGTGAAATCGAAGACCACGCTCATGTTGGCAACGACCGGCACTTCTTTGCGGTACGAGAACGACACGTCGTAGCCATTGCCGGTCTTGGTGAGCTCGAGGTCCTTGCCGGTGATCGCCGCGATGTACCCGACCTCGGCATGACGATCGAAGGCATTTCGGATCTCTGGCGGGGTCTTGGTCAGATCGCCGTTCGCGGCCATCGAGCTGACCGCCTTCTTGACGCCGAAATATTCCACCCACGCCGGCGTGATCTTGAATCCGAACGCCACTGCCAGGGCGAGCAGAAAAAGAATGATTACGAGTCCGACCAGGGTGATACCGGCCTGCTTGGTGCGAGTTGCTCGGAGCATGGTTGCGCTCTCAGGAGATCACCGCCGAGCGGCCTGCGAGCAACCGCGTCAGCGATTCATTGGAAGCCGCCGAATCGGCTGAGCTCCCCGAAATTGAACCAGATGAAGAACGCCCTACCCACGATGTTCTCATCCGGAACGAACCCCCAGACGCGACTGTCCTGGCTGTTGTCACGGTTGTCACCCATCACGAAGTAGTGGCCAGGCGGAACGGTACATGTGACGCCTTCCCGGGAGTAATTGCACTTTTCACGGTGCGGAAACTGTTCCCCCGGTCCCAGCAGCGGCGGTGCGTCATCTTCGATCAACAGCAAGTGCGATTTGTCACTCAGCGTTTCCCGGTACTGCTTGAGGAAGGTCACCTGCTTGCGATTTGAGAAATCGCCCGCGGCCTCGCGCTTGACCTCCGTGCCGTTGATGGTCAGGCGCTTGTTGATGTAGGCGATCTGATCGCCGGGCAATCCGACGACGCGCTTGATGTAGTCGACGCTGGTGTCGCGCGGATAGCGGAATACGATCACGTCCCCGCGCGCAGGCTGTCCGATATCGAGCACCTTCTGATTCACGATCGGCAACCGGATCCCGTAAGTGAATTTGTTCACCAGGATGAAATCGCCCACGATCAGCGTCGGAAGCATCGAGCCGGAGGGAATCTTGAACGGCTCGACCAGAAACGAACGCAACAGGAAAACGATCAGAATCACCGGAAAGAAACTCTTGGAGTACTCCACCCACCAAGGCTCGCGATAGCGCTTTGCCAGCGCTTCCTGCGCCGCTTCGCTCCGCGCGGTGAACTCCCGATCGGTCTCACCGCCTTTTCGCGCCAGAGCGGTTCGCATCGCAGCGGAGTCTTCGCTCGACCTGGCGTTGCGGGTCTTCGCGAGAAACTGTCGATCGATCCAGGTCACGATGCCGGTGACGACCAGCAGCACAAACAAGATCAGCGCGAAGTTCATCGAGGATGCCTTTCCTGTGTCCGATAGCAGTAGAGCGGCCAGCGCCGGGCCGCCTACTTTCCGTCGACCTGCAAAATCGCGAGGAAGGCTTCCTGCGGAATCTCCACGGATCCGACCTGCTTCATGCGCTTTTTCCCCGCCTTTTGCTTCTCGAGCAGCTTGCGCTTGCGCGTGATGTCGCCGCCGTAGCACTTCGCCAGCACGTTCTTGCGCAGTGCCTTGACCGTCTCGCGCGCGATGATGTGCGCCCCGATCGCCGCCTGCACCGCGACATCGAACATCTGCCGCGGAATGAGCTCGCGCATCCGACTGACCAGATCCCGCCCGCGCGACTGTGCGGTGCTGCGATGGACCATGAGCGACAGGGCGTCGATCCGCTCGCTATTGATCAGGATGTCGAGCTTGACCATATCAGCCGCTCGAAATTCCTTGAATTCGTAGTCGAGCGAAGCGTACCCGCGGCTGGCCGACTTGAGCTTGTCGAAGAAGTCCATCACGACTTCATTGAGCGGCATGTCGTATGACAGCATCACCTGCCGCCCGACGTACTGCATGTTGCGCTGGATACCGCGCTTTTGCGTGCACAGCGTGATGATCGTGCCCACGTAGTCCTGTGGCACGAAGATCGTGGCGGCGATGATCGGCTCGCGGATCTCCTCGACCTTGGCCGGGTCGGGCATCTTCGCCGGATTCTCCACCGCGAGCACGGTGCCGTCGCGCATGAGCACTTCGTAGATCACCGTGGGAGCAGTGGTGATCAGGTCGATGTCGTACTCGCGTTCCAGCCGCTCCTGGACGATGTCCATGTGCAGCAGGCCGAGGAAGCCGCAGCGAAACCCGAAGCCCAGCGCGTGCGACACCTCGGGCTCGAAGTGCAACGAGGCATCGTTGAGTTTGAGTTTCTGCAGCGCATCGCGCAGCGAGTCGTATTCGTTGGCCTCCACCGGATACAAACCGGCGAATACCTGCGGCTTGATCTCCTTGAAACCGGGCAGCGCCTCCGCGGCGGGCCGGTCGGTGTGGGTGATCGTGTCGCCGACGCGCGCCGCCTGCAGTTCCTTGATGCCCGAGATCACGAAGCCGACTTCGCCCGCTGACAGATATTCGCGCTGTTGCGATTTGGGCGTGAATACGCCGACCTGCTCGCACAGATAGTTCGACTGCGTGGACATCAGCCGGATGCGCTCTTTCGGTCGCAGCACGCCGTCGACCATGCGGATGAGCATCACCACGCCGACGTAGTTGTCGAACCAGGAATCGATGATCAGCGCCTTGAGCGGTGCTTCCGGGTCGCCTTTGGGAGGCGGCACGCGGGCGATCACGGCCTCGAGGATGTCGGCGACGCCTTCACCGGTCTTGGCGCTGGCGCGGATCGCATCCTTGGCGTCGATGCCGATGACGTCTTCGATCTCCTGGATCGCCTGCTCCGGATTGGCCGAGGGCAGATCGATCTTGTTGAGCACCGGCACCACGTCCACGCCCTGATCGATCGCGGTGTAGCAGTTGGCGACGGTCTGCGCCTCCACTCCTTGGCTGGCATCGACCACCAGCACCGCGCCTTCGCATGCGGCCAGCGAACGCGAGACCTCGTACGAAAAGTCCACGTGGCCCGGCGTGTCGATCAGATTGAGGTTGTAGAGGTTGCCGTCGCGGGCGCGGTACTGCAAGGCGGCGGTTTGGGCCTTGATGGTGATCCCGCGCTCACGCTCGAGGTCCATCGAATCGAGCACCTGCTGGCCCATCTCGCGTTGCGACAGCCCGCCGCACAATTCGATGAAGCGATCGGCAAGCGTCGACTTGCCGTGATCGATGTGGGCGATGATCGAGAAGTTGCGGATGTGCTGCATCGAAGGCGGGGACCCGGCCACACGCCCCGGTTGAACACGGGTCGAGCGGGCATGAGCAAAGCCGACGATTCTAGCTGAACTGACTCAGGTACTCGCGGACTCGATCGTGCTTCAAGTGGTAATGACAAAGTTCGAGGTCACCGGCGGTGAGCACCGGTACCCATTCCCCGAACTTGTCCTGCAGAGCCGGATCGGTGTCCACATCAATGATCTGCAGCGCGACGCGCGAACCCGCGAGCAAGCCACGAAGTTCATCTTCCATGACGTCGCAGAGGTGGCAGCCTTCGCGCGAGTACATCGTGAGCACGACGCTAGGCGGATCGAGCGTCACCTTCAACGCCCCGTTTCGTGGATACCTGCCCGATTGCCCCTCGTGGCCTGCGTACTAGCCTGCGCCTTCACCTCGTACCGTGGCGAAGATCGTGCTCTCGCCGCGACGGATCTGCAGCGTGACGGTCGTAGCCTTGTCCATCGAAGCGAGCAGTTTGTTCAACTGATCCGCACTCCGGATCTCGGTGCTCTGGCCTTTGGCGGTCAGCGCGAGGATTACATCGCCGACGCGAACGTCGCCCCTGGGCGTCGCCCGCACCTCATCGACAACGGCTCCGCCGGGCACGCTCAGCCGCGATCGTTGCTCCGGCGAGAGATCGCTCACCACCAGACCGAGGCGGTTGGCCACGACCTCGGGCTGCGGCTTGCTGCGCTGAGTGCGAAGCGCGATCCGATCGTCGGGCAGTTCACCGACAGTGACGGCCAGATCACGACTGCCTCCCTTGCGCCAGACCTGCACCGAGGACTTCGAACCCGGGCGGGTCGAGCCGACGATGCGCGGCAGGTCGCTCGAGTTGTTAACCGATTTGCCGTCGAATTTCAGGATGATGTCGCCGGTCTCGATGCCGCCACGCTCCGCCGGTCCGCCCTTCTCCACTGAATTGACCAGCGCCCCCGCGGGCTTTTGAAGCCCGAACGACTCAGCCAGCTCCTTGGACACCTCCTGGATGACCACGCCGATCCGGCCGCGACTGACGCGACCGGTAGTGCGTAGCTGCCCCTGAATGTCCATGGCCACGTCGATCGGGATTGCGAACGACAGCCCCATGAAGCCGCCCGTCCGGCTGTAGATCTGCGAGTTGATGCCGATGACTTCGCCGCGCATGTTGAACAACGGCCCGCCCGAGTTGCCGGGATTGATCGCCACATCCGTCTGGATGAACGGAACGAAGTTCTCCTGAGGCAGCGACCGACCTTTCGCGCTGACGATGCCGGCGGTCACGGTATTCTCGAATCCGAACGGCGAGCCGATCGCCAGCACCCATTCGCCCACTTTGAGCTTGTTCGGATCGCCGAAGCGCACCGTAGGCAGGTTGGCGGCATCGATCTTGATCAGACCCACGTCGGTGCGCCGGTCAGTGCCGATCACCTTCGCCTTGAACTCGCGTTTGTCATTGAGCTTGACGGTGATCTCGTCGGCGTTCTCGACGACGTGGGCATTGGTCAGAACGTATCCGTCGGCGGAAATGATGAAGCCCGAGCCCAGCGAATTCTGCTCGAACGGGCGCGGCGCGGGATTGGGGCTTTGGCCCGGCCCGGGTCGCGGCACGAAGCGCCGGAAGAACTCGTAGAAGGGGTCGTCTTCGTCGAGCTGCGGACCACCAGGCGCTTGGCCCTGGCCCTGCCCCTGGGGCGTGCGAGGTTGACGGGCCTGAGTAGTGCTGATGTTCACCACGGTCGGGCCGTGATCGTCGACGAGCTTGGTGAAATCGGGAAGCTCGCGGGCCTGCGCGAATGCACCGGCACTGCCGCAGATCAACGCAGCGGCCACCGCGTTGGCGGCGAAGCGACTCAGAAACATGGTGTGTCTGCCACGCAAAGAGAAGTTGGGGAACGACTGAATGCGACCTGGACGTGCGGAACGGCCAACGACTGGGACGGTACGCGAAGTCCGCCCGGGATCAGGCGCAAAGGAGCGGCACTTCCGTGGAGGATAGCTCGACCGGGCCGAATTGAGCCATCACTTCGGGCGAAATTCCATGCCGTTTGCGATGCTGTGGACGCACTCGGCCGGTACGTCGCCAACGACGGTCACCAGGTGCTCGCCCACGATGCGCGTGTACACGTTGATCGCCCCCTGGCGTGAGGCACCCATGGTTACGGCCTCCGAGGTTCGCGCTGCCGCACGTTCGATGAAGATCGACACGGCGGCCATCCCGTCACTGAGCACGACCTGGCTGACATCGTTCACCGAGCCGAAGCGGCGCTTGACCTCCGCCAGCTTCTGAAAGCCCGGGGGGGTCTGCCCCAGGATCCATCCATGCTGAGCAATGTTCGTGGCGACGGCCCCGGATTCCTCGACCCGCCACTCCCTCGCCTTGTTGGCGAATCGCGTGCGCAGCAACTCGCGCGGCACTTGTCCGCCGATCTTGATCTCGGTGAACGTGAAGCTCTCGACCACCTCACGCGCCTGATCGAGCGCCTGCGCCCGCAGTACCATCTTCGAGCCGAGTTCGCCCCACAGGCGGTGCCCATAGCGCAGGTTGTCCTTGGGCTCGAGTTCGACCACCTGGCTGTCCATCCCGGCTACCCGCTCGATCGGCCCCTTACGCACCGTGTAGTGATCGGAAACGCCCGTGATACGAGTGGGCAGCACCGGCAGCAGCGGACGATCAGCCATCAGGCGTTCGACCTTCACCGTCCCGGAATTGGGCAGATAGCACTTGACCTCGTTGTTCACCCGAACGATTTCTCGCGGCGCACCATCGAGGACTTCGACCCGCTCCTGCACGCTGTTGCCGTCGACCAGGTGGGCGATGCGCGACGATTCCGATGATTGCCCGTTCTGGTACACGAACGTGCCGACGTAGTTCAGCTTTCGGGTCGCGTTGTACATGCGCTGCAGCAGTTCGAAGGCCTCGTCACGCGCTTGCGCGACCGCGAACGAACACTGCGACAACACTGCCAACGCCAACACGAATCGGCGCATCACCGGCCCTCGTGTCGCGCCGGCCGAACTCGATACGCGTGGGCGGCAGGTGCGAACCGCTGGTGGGCCCAGAGATAGTCATCCACCCCGTTCGCCACGGGAATCACGGCAGGCGGCAAGGCGATTGCAGGCGCGGCAACCACCGCCGGACCACTCGATGCGGCCGTTACGACCGGCGCGGAGGACGTGGCTGGAACCGACGACGAGGTTTCGGGCAATGCGAGAACACCCACCTTGCCCGGAGCTGCGGTGTCGCTCACCTTCGCAAGGTTGGCCGGCTGAGTCATCAGCGTGCTGCTCGCCATCCAGCCGACGAATGCAACCGCGGCCACGCTCGCAGCAACAGGCATCGCCCATCGAGTCCCTCGGGAACGCACTCGCTCCGGCGTCGGTCGGCTAGCGGCAGGCGCTATCACAGTGGGCTCAGCACCCAGGCGAGCCGCGAATTGAGCTCGGTCGATACCGGCTCCGGTCGTGCCCCGCAACGCATCGCCGATCAGGTGATACACGTCCCAAGAGTCGCGCAATTGTTCTTCGGTTCGCATTCGCCCAAGCAGCGACGACGATTCAGACTCCGATGGGCTTTCCGCGTCGACGAGCGCCGATAGTTGTTCGTTCATGGGGCTACCACCTCTTGTCCTTACGTGTATCGAGTAACGGGCGCAAACGCTCGGCAATCGCCTCGCGCGCACGAAAGATGCGCGAGCGCACGGTGCCGATCGGGCAATTCATGATCGAAGCGATCTCTTCGTAGCTCAATCCTTCGATCTCGCGCAACGTGATGGCGGTTCGCAGCTCTTCGGGCAACTCGGCCATCGCGGAGTTGACCGTGCCGGCGATCTGCCTCGACATGAGAACGCTCTCGGGCGTGTTGATGTCGCGCAGTTGGTCAGCCTCTTCGAACGATTCGGCTTCGTCGGCATCGTGTTCGGTTGTGGTCGGGGCACGTCTGCCGGCGGCCACCAGATAGTTCTTGGCCGTGTTGATGCCGATACGATAAAGCCAAGTATAGAAGGCGCTGTCACCTCTAAATGACGGCAACGCGCGATACGCCTTGATAAATGCCTCTTGCGCCACGTCTTCCACCTCGGCCGGGTCTCGAATGAGTCGAGACAGCAACCTTGTCAGCTTGCGCTGGTATTTCGACACCAGCAGGTCGAACGCCGCCTTGTCGCCTTGCTGGGCGCGCTCGACGAGCTTCTGGTCGATTTCTCGATCGGACATGCCGGCTAGCACCGCGGCCGGTGGGCTGCTGCCCCGGTCCTGGCCGGCTGGCCGCCTCCGACCACCGATCGTTGCCCATGTGACCAGAAACGACGGGCCGAGTTCATCCCGACCAGCGGGCTGTCACTGTCGATCGCGTCGCAGTTCACGGATGGAAGGCCGAAACAGGGCCATTCGATGCGAGCGAAGCCGTGCTCGGGCGGTGGACGAGGTAGACGCGCAATGCGTGCAAGTCGCGCTCGGACTGATCGCCGGCGAGCAATAGAAGGTTCTGCGGATTGCGGTTCGCCTCGGAGCGCACTTTCAGGGCCACCGCGACGCCCCCGATAACGCGATGGTCAAGCAGATCGAGCCGCACGTCGGCGCCGCTGGCTGTTCGGCCCGTAAGAACGTCACCGGAAACCATCCGCAGCGCAACGAGTCGGTCGGGCCGAAACAAAGCGGAGAAGCTGGCAACGATGGCCAACACGCCGCCACAGAGGATGAGGGTCGCGGGCAACGGTGCCAACCAGCCGGCCGACACGATGGCGAGCAGTTGCGCGACCACCGCCCCGACAGCTGCGCGCTTCGGTAGGGCGATCGTGATGAGGCTGGTGGTGTTCAAGCCCGACTGAAGATCAGCGTGCCGTTCGTACCGCCGAAGCCGAACGAGTTCGATAGCGCCGCCCGGATCGGCATGCGTCGTGCCTCGAGCGGCACGTAATCGAGATCGCAGGCGGGATCCTGCTTGAGAAGATTCGCGGTCGGTGGTGCGACCTGCTCGTACAGACCCATCACCGAAAACACCGCTTCGACACCGCCGGCGGCGCCGAGCAGATGACCCGTCATCGACTTGGTCGAACTCACCGCGAGGCGTTTCGCGTGCTCGCCGAACGTCGCCTTGATGGCAACGGTCTCGGCGATGTCGCCCAGCGGCGTCGATGTGCCGTGGGCATTGATGTAGTCGACGTCCTCGGGATTCAGGCCGGCATTCCTCAGTGCGTTTCGCATGCAGCGCGCGGCACCATCTCCGTCTTCGCATGGCGCGGTCATGTGATAGGCATCAGCGCTCATGCCATACCCGGCGAGTTCGGCGTAGATGCGCGCCCCACGGCGCTTGGCCCGTTCCATCTCTTCGAGAATCAGCACGCCGGCGCCCTCGCCCAACACGAAGCCATCACGGTCCACGTCCCAGGGGCGGCTCGCCGTGGCGGGGTCGTCGTTGCGCGTGGATAGCGCGCGCATCGCGGCGAACCCCCCGAGACCGAGCGGGCTCACCGTGGACTCCGAACCACCTGCGACCATGACGTCGGCATCGCCATACTCGATCAAGCGCCCCGCCTCGCCGATGCAGTGATTCGAAGTCGTGCAAGCCGTGACGATCGCCAGATTGGGGCCTTTGAGGCCGTACATGATCGAGAGCTGTCCGGCGATCATGTTGATAATGCTGCCGGGCACGAAGAACGGCGAGATCTTCCGCGGTCCGCCTTTCAGATACGCGTCGTGCTGCTCTTCGATCCCAGGCAGACCACCAATACCCGATCCGATGACGCAGCCGATGCGCTCACGATTCTCCTTGTCGAGATCGATGCCGCAGTCCTTGAGCGCCTGAACCGACGCCGCCAGCCCGTAGTGCACGAAGGTATCGAAGCGACGCGCTTCCTTCGGCGAAAGATACGGCGCGACATCGAAGCCGCGAACTTCGCCCGCGATCTGGGACGAGAACGCGCCAGCGTCGAATCGGGAGATGCGCCCGATACCGGACTTGGCAGCAACAACGTTGCCCCAGGCCTCGGCAACCGAGTTGCCGACCGGGGCGACTATGCCGAGCCCGGTGATGGCGACGCGCCGACGCGACATCGTGGCTGGATACCGATTAGTGCCGGGCCGCAGCGAGACCAGAGGTGCGATCAGCCCTTCTTGGCGCGGCTATTGATGTAGTCGATGGCCTGCTGGACCGTGGTGATCTTCTCCGCTTCCTCGTCGGGGATCTCGGTCTCGAATTCTTCTTCCAGCGCCATCACGAGTTCTACCGTGTCGAGCGAGTCCGCGCCCAAATCGTCCACGAACGAAGACTCGTTCTTGATCTCCGCTTCGTTGACACCGAGTTGCTCGGCGACGATTTTCTTGACGCGTTGGTCGACGTTGTCCATCAGGGAGCTCCTTCTCCTTTTATCCGCACGGCGGCACGCGTCGTACCGCAACGCGCGGGGGCGGATTGTATCAGCGTTATAGCCGATGATCGATTACTGCATGTACATGCCACCATTCACATGCAAGGTGGCTCCGGTGATGTAGCCCGCGCCGGGCGATGCGAGAAACAAAACGGCATGCGCGATGTCGTCCGGCTGTCCCAGCCGGCCCAGCGGAATCTGCTCGGTGAGTTGCGCGCGCTGCGCGTCGGGCAACGCCTTGGTCATGTCCGTATCAACGAAGCCCGGCGCCACGCAATTCACTGTTATGCCCCGACTTCCGATCTCGCGTGCCAGTGATCGGGCCATGCCCGCCACGCCCGCCTTGGCCGCGGCATAGTTAATCTGCCCCGGATTGCCCATGCTGCCGACCACCGAGGTGACGTTGATGATGCGGCCACGCCGCAGTTTCATCATCCCACGCAGCACGGCCTTGGAAAGCCGGTATACCGATTTCAGATCGGTATCGATCACCGAGTCCCACTCGGCGTCCTTCATGCGCAATGCGAGGTTGTCCTGGGTGATGCCGGCGTTATTGACCAGGATCGAGATCGCTCCAAACTCCTTCTCGATCGCCGTGCACGTCGCCTCGATCGACTCCGCGTTCGTTACATCGAGAAGAGCACCTCTTCCTTTGGCGCTCGCTCCACCCAGGTAATCACTGATCGCCGCAGCGCCGGACTCCGTCGTTGCCGTACCTACGACGACGGCGCCTGCCTTACCGAGGGCCTGGGCGATGGCCCGACCGATCCCGCGCGAGGCACCGGTCACCAGAGCGATCTCGCCAGCGAGATTCATTGCGTGCTCCGCACGTTCGAGACCGCTTCCTCGATCGACTTGCGATCGACCAGCGCCACGCCACTCAGCCGCTCGTCGATGCGCTTGGCCATCGGCGCCAGCACCTTCCCCGGTCCGCACTCGGCCACCATGCTCGCGCCGAGTTCGGCGATTCGTCGCATGCAGTCGACCCACAGCACCGGGTGATCCGCCTGCTCGACCAGCGCCTGCCTGATCGCACTCACCGAGTCACGCTCGCGCGCATCGATGTTGTGAACGACCGGCACCGACGGCAGCGTGATCGTTACCTGCTCGAGATAGTCTTTCAGTCGTCGCGCAGCCGGCCCCATCAACGACGAATGAAACGGCGCACTGACCGGCAGCGCAACCGCGCGCTTGGCGCCTTTGCTTTTGGCCAGATCACTTGCTCGCTGCACCGCTGCGGCATGGCCTGCGATCACCACCTGCGACGGCGCGTTGAAATTGACCGCCTCGACCACCTGCCCCTGCGCAGCCTCGGCGCACGCGGCACGCACCGCGTCGTCATCCAGGCCGAGGATCGCGGCCATCGCGCCGCTGCCCAGCGGCACCGCCTCCTGCATCGCCTGCGCACGCAGTCGAACCAGCGGCAGGCATTGCTCGTACGAAATCGCTCCCGCGGCGACCAGGGCGGTGTACTCGCCAAGGCTATGCCCCGCCACCACCGCAGGCATCGGGCCGCCAACCGATTGCCACAGCCGGAACGCCGCGATCCCCGCCATCACCATGAGCGGCTGGGTGTTGGTCGTCTTGCTCAGTTCCTCGGCCGGCCCCTCGCGCACCAGTCGCGCCATGTCCTGCTTGAGAACATCGCAACCCGTCTGCACGACTTCCTGTACGACTGGCGAGTCACCATAGGCATCGAACATGCCGATCGCCTGTGAGCCTTGGCCCGGAAACACCATCGCCAGCTTCATCGTTGTTTGCCTCCTTGTTCCAGCGCGGTCCGCACTCGCTCCGCGACATCACATCTGCACTAACACCGCGCCCCAGGTGAAGCCGCCGCCGACCCCTTCGAACAGCACGCGTTGCCCGGGACGGATACGCCCTGCGCGTACCGCTTCATCGAACGCGAGCGGGATCGACGCAGCCGAAGTGTTGGCGTGTCGATCGACGGTCACGATCACGCGCGACGGATCCAGCCCAAGGCGCTTGCCGGTTGCCTCGAGAATGCGCACGTTGGCCTGATGCGGAATGAGCCAGTCGATATCGGCGATACCGAGGTTTGCTTTCGCCATCGTCTCGCGCGCCACTTCATCGAGCACCTTGACCGCGAATTTGAACACCGCCTGCCCGTCCATCGTCAGGAACGGCGACCCCTTGATCTGTCCGCCACACACGTTGCCCGGCACCGCGAGGATCCCGGCGTAGCTG
>CADECO010000071.1:9383-19073 GCA_902825905.1 uncultured beta proteobacterium | reverse complement strand
TTCGAGGCGCTTGCCATCATCCGGCAGCGGGAGGCGGCATCGGCAACGCGAACGCCCGTCGTTGCGGTGACGGCACGCGCCGTCGTCGGCGAACGGGAACGGTGTCTGGCCGCCGGTTTCGACGACTACATCGCCAAACCCTATGGACGCGATCAGCTCGTGCAGGTGATCGTCCGAGTGCGCACGCCCGGTGGCGAAGGGCGCGGCAGCTGAGACTCGTCGCTATCCAGCAAACCACGAGGAGTACAGATGACTCAATCCGCAGGCACACAGCCACTCTCCGGCCGCGTAGCCATCGTCACCGGGGCCGGCTCCGGAATGGGCAAGGCACATGCCGAACTCCTCGCCGAACGCGGGGCGCACGTGATCGTGCAGGACTTGATCGCCGATCGCACCGCGAGCGTGGCCGAGGGCATTCGCCGCGCCGGCGGCAAGGCCGAGTCGCTCGGCTGCGACGCCTCTGACGTGGCACGAATGCGCGCTGCGCTCGCCGAGTTCGAGCGCCAACTCGGGCGCATCGACATCGTGGTGAACAACGCCGGCATCTCCGGGCACGGGGCCACGTTCGAGGAAATCGACGAGCAGGCCTACGACCGCATGCTGGGCGTGCACGTCAAATCCGCGTTCTTCTGCGCGCAAACCGTGGTGCCCGGCATGAAGGCGCGCCGCCATGGTCGCATCATCAACGTGTCGTCGATGTTCGCGATGAAGGGCAGCCCCAACATGGCGCACTACACCACCGCCAAGGGTGCGCTGCTTGGGCTCACCAAGGCGCTCGCGCTGGAGCTGGCGCCGTGGAACATCACCGTCAATGCGATAGCACCGGGCTTGGTGAAATCGGAGATGACGTTGAAGAGCATGAAGCAGGACCACAGCGAATTCGACCGGCGCGCGGCCGCGAACGTGCCGATGAAGCGGCTGGCCGAGCCACGCGACGTGGCCTACGCAGTGGCGTTCCTCGCCTCCGACGAGGCCGCGATGATCACCGGCGTGACCGTCAGCCCGAGCGGCGGCGAGGTGATCGTCGGCGTGTAGAACCGCCGACGAATTTCTGGGAGCCTGAGAGCCTGGGATTACCTGATCAGCGCTGCAGTGCGCGCTGGGCAGGCCGTATCAGCTGCACTTGTCCGACTGGTGGGAATCGACCAGCACGCGTTTGCCGTTCTCGATGCGGATGATGTACGCGGCGAGTTCGGCATCGCGCTCCTTGTCGAAGCAGATCCGGCCGGTCACCCCTTCGATTTCCACTGCCGCCAGCGCGTCGCGAATCGCCGTACGCTCGGCCTTGAGTTTGGCCGGATCACCGCTCACCTTGGCGCGCTTCATCGCGTCGGCGAACACGTAGACGATGTCGTAGGCGGCGGCATCGACGTGATGCGCGCCCGACTTGTTGATGCCGCGCTTGTTGGTCTCGGCCAGGAATTTCTTCTCGAAGGCGCGGGTCTTGTCGTTCAGATCCCACCAGTACCACGACACGAACATCGCGCCCTCGCCGTCGCTGCCGAGCATCTTGGCGATGTCGGGGTCGGCGAACACCTGCGCGCCGATCAGCAGGCTCTTGTGGTTCTGGCGCCGCACTTCCTTCATCACCTTGGCGGCCCCCTCGGGCAGCCCGGCGAAGGCGAGCACCGCCGGTGAATTGCCCTTGAGCTTGGTGACGTGGGGCGAGAGGTCGGTGGCGTTGGTGGGGAAGCCCTCGGGCGCGATCACCTGTTTCCAGCCGTCGGCTTCGAGCAGCTTTGGCATCCAGCCGGCCAGTGCCTTGCCGACGAACTCGTCGCTCGGGTACATCACCGCGGCGGTCTTCTCCTTGATGAGATTCTTCGCCGCGAGCGACTTGAGCAGCCGGCCGAACTGCTTGCCCTCGTCTTCGGTCATGCGCCAGGCCCACTTCTTGTCCTTGGTGAGGCCGGGCGCCGACGCCGCATTGGGCATCTGCACGATCTCCAGCCGCTCGCCCGCGGCGAACGCCACCTGCGCCTCCTGGCTGGCGAACGGACCGATGACGGCGAGCGCTTTCATGTCTTCGGCAAAGCGCTGCACCGCGACCTGCGCGTTCTTCGCTTCGCTGCCGGTGTCGAACTTCTCGACGCGGATCTTGCGGCCGTTGATGCCGCCCGCCGCGTTGATCTCCGCGACCGCGATATCGACGGCGACCTCGCCGGGTGCGCTCAGGCTGGCGTAGCGCCCCGTCTTGGCGTACGACAGGCCGAGCACGATGTCTTGTGCCAACGCCGGCAGCGCGAATCCGACCGCGCCGCAGATGATCGCGACGCCTTTCACGACGGCTCCGAATTGCATGATCCTCTCCTGTTTGATGTTCAACGTTCGATCCGACTCGCCGGTATTGCTCAGCTGCACTTGTTCGACGGATGCGAATCGATCAGATAGCGCGTTCCGCCTTTGAGGCCGATCACGTAAGCGGGCAGCTCGGCATCACGCTCCTTGTCGAAGCAGATCTGGCCGGTCACCCCTTGCAGATTGGTCGCGGGCAGCGCGGCGCGAATCGCTTCGCGCTCGGCCTTGAGCTTGGCCGGGTCGCCGGTCACCTTCGCGCGGCGCATCGCGTCGGCATAGACGTACACGATGTCGTAGGCCGACGCGTCCACATGATGCGCGCCGCTCTTGGTGATGCCGCGCTTCTTCGCTTCGTCGAGGAACTTGCGCTCGAAGCCGCGCGTGCGGTCATTGGCGTCCCACCAGTACCACGACACGAACACCGCGCCTTCGCCGTCGGCGCCGAGCAACTTGCCGATGTCGGGGTCGGCGAAGATCTGCGAGCCGATCAACACGCTCGCATGGCCCTGGCGGCGCACCTCCTTCATCACTTTCGCCGCGCCCTCGACCAGTCCAGCGAAAGCGACCACCGCCGGTGAATTGCCGCGCAGCTTGGTGATGTGCGGCGACAGGTCGGTGGCGGCCGTGGGAAAGCCTTCGGGCGGAATCACCAGCTTCCAGCCGTTGGCTTCCATCAGCTTGGGCATCCAGGCGGACAGCGCCTTGCCGACGAACTCGTCGCTCGGGTAGAGCACCGCGCCGGTCTTCTCCTTGATGACCTGCTTGTCGGCAAGCGTCTTGAGCAGGCGCGAGAACTGCGTGCCTTCATCCTCGATCATCCGGAAGGCCCAGTTCTTGCCCTTGTTCAACCCCGGCGCGGTCGCCGAGTTGGACATCTGCACGATCTCCAGGCGCTCGCCCGCGGCGAACCCGACCTGTGATTCCTGGCTCGAGAACGGGCCGATGACGGCGAGCGCCTTCACGTCCTCGGCCATGCGCTGTGCGGCGATCTGCGCGTTCTTGGCTTCGCTGCCGGTATCGAATTTCTCGATGCGGAGCTTGCGGCCGTTTACGCCGCCGGCGGCGTTGATTTCCGCTACCGCGATATCGACGGCGACTTCGTTGGGGGCACTTACGCTGGAATAGCGGCCGGTCTTGGCGAACGACATGCCGAGCACCAGATCCTGCGCGAACGCCGGCAATGTCGCGGTGGCAAGCGGTACGGCTAGCGCGATCGCGGCGAGCGATCGGACGTTGACGCGCGGGGTCATGGTCACATCCTCCTGGGCGAATGAAGCGCGGATTCTATCGACTTGCCCGTACGGGCTGGCGTACTTCGGCTGGCGAGCGTCGAGGTGCCAGGACGGTTCAGGCGCCGAGATAGGCGGCCGACAGGCGCGGGTCGCGTGCGAGTTCGGCCGTGGTGCCTGCGAGCACGGTCCTGCCCAGTTCGAGCACGTAACCGCGGTGCGCGCTGGCCAGGGCCATGCTGGTGTTCTGCTCCACCAGAAGGATCGCCAGGCCGTCGCGGTTCAGATCGCCGATCAGCGCGAACAGCCGCTGCACCAGGATCGGCGAGAGCCCGAGCGAGGGCTCATCCAGCATCATCAGTTTCGGCTTGGCGAGCAACGCGCGCCCGATCGCGAGCATCTGCTGTTCGCCGCCGGAGAGCACCGAAGCGAGCATGTCGCGGCGCTGCGCAAGATTGGGGAAGCGCGTGTAGATCGCATCGATCTCGCGCGCCACGTCTTGCGTTCGGGTGTAAGCGCCCATCAGCAGGTTGTCGTGCACCGTCAGACTCACGAAGATCTGGCGACCTTCGGGCACGAGCACGAGGCCCTGGGCGACGCGTCGTGGCGCGCTGAGATGCGTGATGTCATGGCCGTCGAATCGCACGCTGCCCGCGGCCGGCCGCACCGTTCCGGCGATCGCCTTCAGCAGCGAACTCTTGCCGGCACCGTTGGCGCCCAACACGGTGACGATCTCGCCTGCGCCCAGCGTCAGCGACATCGCCTTCACCGCGTGCGTGCGGCCGTAGCGGACATCCAGCGCTTCGATCTCGAGCATGGTCAGTGCGCTGCCTCGTCGGCCTGCTGCGAACCAAGATAGGCCTCTAGCACACCGGGATCGCGATGCACTTCTTCGGGCGTGCCTTCGAAGATCTTGCGGCCGAAGTTGAGCACCACCACCTCATCGCACAGCGTGCGCACGAAGTGCATGTCGTGTTCCACCACCAGCAGCGTGATGCCGCGCGCCTGCACCTTCTGCAGCAGCGCGCGCAGTTCGGCCGTCTCGGCGGTGTTCAGGCCCGCCGCCGGCTCGTCGAGCAGCAGCAGCTTGGGCTCGGCGATCAGCGCACGCACCACCTCGATGCGCTTCTGAATGCCGTAGGGCAGATTCGCCACCACCATGCCCGGGTAGGTATCGAGGCCGGCATCGGCCAGTGCCGCTTCGGCACGCGCGGTCGCGCGTCGCCCGCGCGTGAGCGACCACGGCGTACGACGCCAATGCTCGCCCAGCATCACGTTCTCCACGGTCGACAGGTGCGGCATCAACCGGATGTTCTGGAACGAGCGCGAGATGCCGCGGGTGATGCGCTGGCGCGCCGGCAATGCGTGGACCGGCGCACCTTCCATCGTGATCGCGCCTTGATCGATCGGATAGATCCCGCACACCAGGTTGAAGATGGTCGTCTTACCCGCGCCGTTCGGGCCGATCAACGCGGTGCGACTGCCGCGGCGCACGCTGAAGCTCACCTCGTCGATGACGGTCAGGCCACCGAAGCGCTTGGTGACGTTGTCGAGCGTGAGGATCGTCGCGTCGCTCATGCGCGTGCCTTGCCGGCCTCGGTGCGACGGAACCAACCGTAGAAGCGCTCCATCATCGTGCGCGTCACCAGCCCTTCGGGGCGAAGCATCATGATCAACACCACCGCCACGCCGAACACGATGTAGCGCGCGCCTTCCAGGAACTTGAGCGACGGATCGATCTCGGAGACGCGCCGCAGGATCTCGGGCACCAGCGTGAAGAACAGCGCCCCGGCGATCGGCCCCCACGTGGTCTGAGTGCCCCCCATGAGCACGTAGAGCAGCACGTAGATGCTGAACAGCACGCCGGTGGTCTGCACGTCGATGAAATTGAACTGGTGCACCAGCAGCGCCCCGCCGATGCCGCCCAGCGCGCCGCCGATGGTGAACGCCGCAACCTGCGTGAGCCGCAGATTGACGCCGAACAGCGTGGCGACGTTGTCGTCGTCGTGCACCGCGCGCATCGCCAGCCCGAACCGCGTCGACAGCAGCCACGCCACGAACGCGACCACCAGCACCGTGATCGGCACCACCACCGGCAGCCCGGCGTACGCGGTGACCGAAAGCCCCGAGGCGCCACCAAGCGCATCGATGTTGAGGAAGATCCCGCCGACGACTTCAGCGAAAGCGAACGTCGCCAGCACCATGTAGACGCCGCGCGTGCGCAGGATGGGAAACGAAATCAGGAACGCAACCAACCCGGCGATCAAGCCGGCCGCGGGAATCGCCAGCAGCACCGGCCAGCCGAGCATGAGCGTGAGCGCTCCGCCGACGTAGCCGCCGATCAGCACGAACCCCGCCGCGCCGAGATTGAGCAGGCCGGCGGAGGCAGGCAGAAACACCGAGTAGGCCACGACGATGTTGATGGCCAGATTGGCGAGGACGCCGGCGAGGTAGCCGCTCATGCGGCGCCTCGTTGAAAAGGCGTCCCCGAACTTGGGGGATTTACAAGGGGGCGTGCCCTCTTGTTGCACACGATGGCGAGCACGCCTGCGAGGTAGCCGCTCATGCGGCGCAACCACTCATCAGAACTTCCCCTTGCCGATGTTGGTATGGCCGAACAGTCCGGTCGGACGCAGCACCAGCAGCACCAGCAGCAAGCCCCACACCGGGATCTTCTCGATCTCGGCACCGAACGTGCTGATCGCCAGCACCTTCACCATCCCCACCAGTAGGCCACCGACGATCGCGCCCCACACGTTGCCCAGGCCACCCAGCACCATGCCGGCGATCGCATCGGCCGCCACCACGTCGCCGATGTAGGGCGTGACCGTTCCATAGCTCGCCGCATACAGAATGCCCGCCAGCGCCGAGAGCACGCCGGCGATCACGAAGACCACGGGCACGATGCGATTGACCTCCACGCCCATCAAGGTGGCGGCGTCGGGGTTCTCGGCGATCGCGCGCAGCGCGCGGCCGATGCGCGAGCGCTTTAGCAGCATCGACAGCAGCCATACGAGCACGATCGCCAGGATCAGGCTGGTGAGATGGGGCACGCCGATGATCAACCCGCCGACGCGCAGATTGGCGTCCTGGAACGGCAGCTCGAAGCGCTGCGGGTCGGTGCCCCACAGCGTGATCACCAGATGCTCGAACACGATCAGGAAGCCGAGCGAGCTCACCAGCGGCAAGGCGTGCTCGGTGGCATCGCCGTACTTCGCCTTCATGTAGCGATAGGTGAAGCGCTCGATGATCAGCGAGGCCGCCACCGCTGCGATCACCCCGCACACCGCCGCGGGAATCCAGTGCATGCCCACGCCGAACAAGTGAGCGCCGCTCGCGGACAATGCCCAGGTGACCATCGCCGCGAGCATGAACAACGCGGGAATGGTGAAGTTGAGAAAGTTGAGCATGCCGATCGTCAGCGTGAACGCGACCGCGACGAAGGCGAGGATGCCCCCCAGCATCAAACCGTTGACCAGCTGCTGCACGAACTGCATGGCGTTCCGCGTGCTCGTCGCTCAGTCGCGCAGCCGGAACGCGCCGCGATGTGAATCGATGCGATACGCCGATGGCGAAGGAAAATGCGCGGGCAGCAGGATCGTGTCGGTGTCGGCGTAGCGCTCGCACAAAGCGCGGCGGGTGCGCCCCGATTCGACCGGATCGGCGCAGAACGGCGTGGACAGCAGCGTCGGATCGATCAGCTGCACCGGTGTGTGCAGTACATCGCCGAGGAACACGCCGTGCTGGCCGTTGCTCCTGGCGTGCAGCACGCACGTTCCCGGCGTGTGGCCGTATGCGGCTTCGAGATGCAGGCCGGATGCGATCTCATGATCGCTCTCGACGAACACCGCGCGTCCGGCATCCACCACCGGCAGCACGCTGTCGCCGAACGAGCCGTGGTTCACCGCTTCGCCGCGCGCCAACCCTTCACGATGTGCGCGCTCCCAGTACTCGTACTCGCGTTTGGCGAACAGGTACTTCGCGTTCGGAAAGGTCGGCACCCATCTGCCGTCGACCAGCCGCGTATTCCAGCCGACGTGGTCGGCGTGCAGGTGGGTGCAGAGCACCAGATCGATCTGCTCGGGCGTGACGCCGGTAGCGGCCATCGTCTGCAGAAAGGGCTTGTTCTGACGGTGCCAGTCGGGGCGCGCCGGGCGCTCCTTATCGTTGCCGGTGCACGCGTCGATCAGGATCGTGTGCCGGCCGGTGCGCACGATGAAGCTCTGGAAGCACATGTGCACCTTGTTGTCGGCGCTCAGGCAGCGCGGACGCAGCCAGTCGGCGTGCGGCTCGATCATCGCCGTGCTCGCCTTGGGCAGCAGGAAATCGAGTGCGGCGTAGGGGCGCTCGTCTTCCACGACCCGATCGACCTGCAACTCGCCGATCCGAATGGGCGTCATCGTCGTTGATCTCCTCTGTGCCTGCCGCTTGTTGTTCTATGGCGGCCGCGCGTGCGAGCGCCGTTGCTTCACGATGTTACTTGCGTTCGATCAACTCGATCCGATAGCCGTCGGGATCTTCCACGAACGCGATCACCGTGGTGCCGAACTTGAGCGGGCCCGCCTCGCGCACGACCTTGCCGCCGCGCTTGCGGATCTCGTCGCAGGCCGCGTAGGCATTGTCGACCGCGAGGGCGATATGCCCGTAGGCAGTGCCCAGCTCGTATTTCTCGACGCCGTAGTTGTAGGTGAGCTCCAGCACGGTGTGCGAATCCTCGTCGCCGTAGCCCACGAACGCGAGCGTGTATTTGCCTTCCGGCGAATCACGCCTGCGCAGCTCTTTCATGCCGAGCACTTCGGTGTAGAACTTGATCGAACGATCCAGGTCGCCGACCCGGAGCATGGTGTGGAGCATGCGCATGTGATTCTCCTGTGGGTGTCGCCACGCTACAGCTCGGGCAGCCGTCGCGACAGCGCGTGGATTTCCTTGCGTACCGCCTGATAGTCGGTGAACACGTTGGCGACGATGCGCCAGAACCGCGGCGAATGATTCATCTCGCGAATGTGCGCGAGTTCGTGCACCACCACGTAGTCGATCAGGCGCTCGGGGAAGTGCAGCAGCCGCCAATGCAGGCAGATGCGCGCCTGACCGTTGCGCCCGACGGTGCAGTGGCCCCACTGGGTCGACGCGTTCGACACGCGCACGTCGGGCCGATTCACGCTGACTCGCGGCGCGAGCGCTTCGGCGCGTTCATTGAACAGCACCAGCGCCAGACGCTTCATCCAGCCGACCACGGCGGCGCGCATGGCGTCGGCGCCGAATTCGGACGCCGGCACCAGCAGACAACCGTCATCGAGGCGCACTCCATCGACCGCGTCGCTCGCATGGATGGTCACATCGCGTCCGAACAAAGGCAGGCTGGCGCCGTGGTTCCAATCCATGCGGGTGCGCACCAGACTCGCCGCTTCGAGCAGCTTGGTGAGCACCCATTGCTCTTTCTCGCGGATGAACGCCTCGACGTCTTCGATCGTGACCCAGCGCGGCGCGGCGGCGAGCAGGCCCTCGCGGCCGACGGTGATGCCGATGGTGCGCCGTGCGGCGCGACGGAACCGATAGGTGACGGTGCGTTTGCCCAGTTGGATCGCGCGCACGCTCTCGCCCTGCGCCGTGCGCAGCACGCGCGGTGCGGGTAGTGGCAGTTCCAGCTGCGTCAGCGGCGTGCCACGAGCTCGGCGACCTGAGTCTCGATCCATTCTTCGACGTGCTTGATCAGTTGATCGGGCGTGCGATCCAGCGATTCTATCGGCGCACCGATGCGCACGGTGACCTTCCCCGGATACTTCACGAACGAATTGCGCGGCCACACCAGACCGGCGTTGTGCGCCACCGGAAGTATGCGGGCGCCGAGTTGCTTGGCGAGGAGCGCCCCGCCCGACCGGTAAGGTTTGCGGGCACCGACGGCCACACGCGTGCCTTCGGGGTA
Source organism: uncultured beta proteobacterium (assembly GCA_902825905.1). Lineage (GTDB taxonomy): Bacteria > Pseudomonadota > Gammaproteobacteria > Burkholderiales > SG8-39 > CADEDU01. The sequence goes on along the minus strand of CADECO010000071.1, from coordinate 9,623 downwards.
CATCATGATGGAAAAGCCTTGCGCGAAGCGTTCGCGGCCCTGCTCGATCACGCGCTTCATCGCTTCCTTGCGATTGCGCCGATCGATGCCGATCGGGCTGAACAGCGCCAGACCCCAACCCAGGAACGGAATCCAGAACAGTTCGCGCTTGAGCACGTACACGTGCGGCGGAAAGATGCCGCTGTAGGCGATCGTCTCCCAGGCCGACTGGTGTTTGGAGAGCACCACGCACGGTTCGCG
>CADECO010000071.1:6832-9283 GCA_902825905.1 uncultured beta proteobacterium | reverse complement strand
ACCACCGTGCCGGCAGGAAGCTGTCCGGCCGCCTCGGTCTGCTTGCCCTTGCCGGTGCGAACCAGGATCGGCAGCGCGCCGACCGCAGCGGCCGCCTGCAAGTCGCGCAGCGCGTCGCCCACGGTGGGCAGGTTGCTCAGGCTGGTGTGATAGCGCGAGGCGATCTCGGTGAGCATGCCCGGCTGCGGTTTGCGGCACGAGCAGGTCGAATCGGCCGGATGCGGGCAGTAGAACACCGCATCGATCCGTCCGCCGTGGTGCGCCACCGCGCGATGCATCTTGTCGTGAATGGCATTCAGCGTTGCCATGTCGAACAGACCGCGCCCGATGCCCGACTGGTTGGTTGCCACGACCACCCTGAACCCGGCATGCGTGAAGCGCGCGATCGCCGCGAGGCTGCCTTCGACCGGGCGCCATTCCTCCGGACTCTTGATGAACTGATCGCTGTCGTGATTGATGACTCCGTCGCGATCGAGGATGACCAGTTTCGTGCGCGCGGGCATGGGAGCGTTGAAGTGCGAAGGGTGAGGTGGCGCGACGTGCTCAGCCGGCGAGTTTGGAAATGTCGGCGACCCGATTCATCAACCGGTTCAGCCGCGTAAGCAGTCCGAGCCGATTGGTGCGCACCTGTGGATCTTCGGCATTGACCAGCACTCGATCGAAGAACGCGTCGACGTCGGCCCGCACGCCGGCGAGCGCCTGCAGCGCCTCGGCGTAGCGTGCCTGCCGAAGCTGCGATTCCACCGCCGGCTCGAGCCGCTCGACGCCCGCGTAGAGCGATCGCTCCTCGGCTTCGACCAGCAGAGCGCTCGAGACCTGCTCGGAAGATCCGGATTTCTTCAGGATGTTGGCGATGCGTTTGTTCGCGCTGGCGAGGCTTTCGGCTTCGGGCAGACGGCGGAATGCACGCACCGCATCCAGGCGCGGCGCGATGCGATCGATGCGGCGCGCGTCGATCGCCACCACCGCTTCGATCTCGTCGGCGGCCGCACCGCGCTCGCGCAGATAGCTGCGCAACCGGTCGATCATGAACTCGAACACGTTGTCGATGACGTTCGGATCGAGCGGCGTGTTGCCGTAGCCATCGCGCGCCAGCCGCAGCAGTTCGTAGACGTCGAGCGGCCGCGCGTGTTCACTCAGGATGCGCAGCACGCCGAGCGCGGCGCGGCGCAGGCCGAACGGATCTTTGTCGCCGGTGGGGCCCAGCCCGATGCCGTAGATGCCGATGATCGTGTCGAGCTTGTCGGCCAGCGCCACGCAATCACCCACCGGCGAGTCCGGCAACCGATCGCCGGCGAAGCGCGGTCGGTAGTGCGCCTCGATCGCATCGGCCACGGCCGGCGATTCGCCGTCGTGACGCGCGTAATACATCCCCATGGTGCCTTGCAGTTCGGGGAACTCGCCGACCATGCCGGAGAGCAGATCGGCCTTGGCCAGATGCGCCGCGCGCCGCGCCGCCTGCGTGTCGGCATCGAGCAGCCCCGCGATCACCTCGGCCAGATGTTCGATGCGCCGCGCGCGATCGGCCTGACTGCCGAGTTTGTTGTGGAACACCACCTGCGCCAGACCGGGCAGCAGTTCTTCGAGCTTGCGCCTGCGGTCCTGGTCGAAGAAGAACTTCGCATCGGACAGCCGTGCGCGCAGCACCCGCTCGTTGCCGCGGACGATGTGCGTGGTGTCGGCGATGGCCATGTTCGACACCACCAGGAAGCGCGGCAGCAGCTTGCCGTTGCCATCGAGCAGCGGGAAGTACTTCTGGTTCGCCTTCATGGTGAGCATGAGGCATTCCTGCGGCACTTCCAGAAACGCCGGATCGAACGAGCCTTCGACCACGGCGGGCAATTCCACCAACGCCGCCACTTCCTCGATCAGGCTCTCGTCGGCGAGCTGCACCGGGCCGGCTTTGGCGCGCAGCTGATCGCCGATGCTTTGCACGCGCGCGGCGAAATCGACGATCACCCTGCCGCGCTCGCGCAGCGTGGCCTCGTAACTGTCGGCGTCGGTGATATCGAGCGTGCGTTCGCCGAGGAACCGGTGCCCTTCGGTGCGCCGGCCGCTCTCGCATCCCATGATCTCGCCGGCCAAGATCTGCTTGCCCCACAACATCATCAGCCCGCGCACCGGACGGGTGAACTGGTAGTCGGTCGCGCCCCAGCGCATCAGCTTGGGCGTGGGCAACGCTTTGATCGCTGCGCCGACTACCGCACCCAGATGCTCGGCGAGTGGCTGCCCTGGCTTGGTGGAGCGGAACACGAAGTACTCGGCCTTGCCGTCGCTCGCGCGTTCCAGCGACTCGATCGGCACGCCGCACGATTTGGCGAATCCGGCGAGCGCAGGCGTGGGCTTGCCGTCCTTGATGCCCGATGCCACCGCCGGACCTTTGCGCTCGATGCGCTGCTCGGGCTGCATCGCCGCGACGTCGGCCAGATGGATCGCGAGCCTGCGTGGCGT
>CADECO010000071.1:0-6732 GCA_902825905.1 uncultured beta proteobacterium | reverse complement strand
TGAGCATCGGGAAGCCCAGTGCCTCACGCGAATCGAAGTACGCCTGCGCCACCAGCCGCGCGAGCGCACGCACGCGGCCGATGTACGCCGCACGTTCGGTCACAGAAATGGCGCCGCGCGCATCGAGCAGGTTGAACGCGTGCGAGCACTTCATGACCATCTCGTAGCCCGGCAGCGCCAGGCCGGCGGCCATCAGCCGCTTGGCTTCGCGTTCGAAATCGTTGAACTGGCCGAGCAGCCACTGCGCGTCGCTGTGGTCGAAGTTGTACTTCGACTGCTCGACTTCGTTCTGATGATAGACATCGCGATAGGTGACCCCGGGCGTCCACACGATATCGAAGATGTCTTCCACGCCTTGCAGATACATTGCCAGGCGCTCCAGGCCGTAGGTGATCTCGCCCAGCACCGGCTTGCACACCAGGCTGCCGACTTCCTGGAAGTAGGTGAACTGCGTGACCTCCATGCCGTCGAGCCACACCTCCCAGCCCAGGCCCCAGGCGCCGAGCGTCGGTGATTCCCAGTCGTCCTCGACGAAACGAATGTCGTGCTGGCGCGGGTCGATGCCCAGTGCCTGCAGGCTCTGCAGGTACAGCTCCTGAATGTCGGGCGGCGACGGTTTGAGCACCACTTGATACTGATAGTAGTGCTGCAGCCGGTTGGGGTTGTCGCCGTAACGACCGTCTTTGGGGCGGCGCGAGGGCTGGACATACGCGGCGTTCCACGGCTCGGGGCCGATCGCGCGCAGGAACGTCGCCGTATGGAAGGTGCCGGCGCCGACTTCCTGATCGTAGGGCTGCAGCAGTACGCAGCCCTGGCGACTCCAGAACGTCTGCAGCGCGAGGATGATGTCTTGAAACGACTGCACGGGAGCGGGTGCAACAAGCGCGTTGTGAGGCGCGCGATTCTACCGGCTTTCCCCTTGCGTTCGAGCTAGCTGTCGCACCTGATGATGCGCTCGCGCCTTCACTTCGGCGCGTTCTTGCGTGTATCGGCCAGTTCCTTCTCGAGCGCGTCGATCCGGGCCTGCATCGCGGCGATGCGCCCGTTCAGCGCACCGACGTTGAAGAACACCTCGTTTTGCACCGGCGCGTTCAGCCGCCCTGCATAACCGAGCCAGGACGAGTCGTACACGCGCACGTTGCGAAAGCCGAGCTTTTCCAGCACCGCGGCGGTCTCGGCCGCGCGCACCCCGCTCTGGCAGTACACGATCGTTTCCTTGTTCGGATCGAGCTTGGCGTAGAGCGCCTGCAGCTCCGCGTCGGGCTTGAGCGACATGCCGCGGTTGTCGGCGACCTGCCGGCGCGCCAGCTTGATCGCGGTGGCGGGGTCGATCCAGTTGTCTTCGTACGGGATGTTGATCGAACCCGGGATGTGTCCGCCACGGATCGCGCGGATGTCGTTGCCGGAGAATTCGCCCACCGTGCGCGCATCGATGATCTGCACGTTGCCGTCCTTGAGGCGGTTGACGATCTCGTCCGTGGTAACGGTGAGGTTAGGCGCGGGGCGCAGCGTGAGCGTGATCGGTGCACGCTTCGCGGCGGCGGTGTCGAGCGGTTCGCCGACCAAGCGCCAGCCGTCGATGCCATCGTGGAACACCAGCGCCTTGGTTGCGCCGAAGTGGCGCAGGGCGAACTGCGCGAAATAAGCGCCGGCATTGCCGCGCGTGGAATAGACGATGATCTCGCGTGCCGGATCGATCCCCGCGTCGCCCCACAGTTTGGCGATGCGCTCGGTGGCGATGAAATCCTCGGTGTTCGGATTGCGCAGCACCTGCCCGGCGTCGCCGATGTTGACCGCGCCGGGGATATGACCCTTCGCGTAGGCGTCGGCCGCGCGCACGTCCCACACGATGACGTCGCGCCGCATGGCCGCTGCAACGTAGGCCGCATCGACGATCGGCGAGGCGAGCGTCGGTTGCGTCAGCGCGGCCATCAGTGCGAGCAGCCCGAGCACGCGGTGCCGGATCAGTGCGCCGTTGCGCAGTCGCTGCATTGCGCTCTTCATGGGTGCTTCCTCCTTCGACGTGTTCATGGGGTTGGGGCTCACAGGATCATGTTTACCGGATCACTGGACGTTACGGTTACCGCGCCGGCTGCCGTTGAAGGCACTCGGCAGCGTGATCAACAACATCACCGCGGCAAGCGCAATGATCCAGTCGCCGTAGCGCACGTAGGGCGTTGCGCCGGAGAAGCCGCGTACCGGCCCCATCAGCACGCCCTCGGTGAACTGCGGCAGCAGGTCCTGCACCCGCCCGCGCTCGTCGATGATCGCGGTCATGCCCGAGTTGGTGGCGCGCAGCATATAGCGACCGGTCTCGATCGAGCGCATCCGCGCCATCTCCAGATGCTGATGCGGCGCGAGCGAATCGCCGAACCACGCGACGTTGCTCGCGTTCACCAGCAGCGTGGCTTGCGGCAGCTGGCGGATGATCTCCGCACCGAACGCGTCCTCGTAGCAGATGTTGACCGCGATCTTTTCGCCCGCCAGCGCGAGCGGCTGCTGGTTGATGTCGCCCGGCGCGAAGTTCGATAGTGGAATGCGCAGGACCCGTTCGATCCAGCCGAAGCCCCACGGGATGAACTCGCCGAACGGCACCAGGTGCGATTTGCTGTACTGCTGCGTGGGCGAGGTGCCGACGCTTTGCATGGTGTTGAAGTACGCCCGGCGCAGGTCGCCGGTGGGCAGTCCGAACAGCACGTCGCCTTCGACGGCCGCAACGTGCTTGCGCAGCATGTCGAAGAACGGGGGCGGCACTTCATCGGGAAAGCGCGGGATCGCCGTTTCCGGCAGCACGATCAGGCGCGCATTGGTCTGTTGCACCAGCTGCGCGTAGGTCGCCAGCGTGCTCTCGAACCGTCCGGGTACGAACTTGAGTTCCTGCGGGATGTTTCCCTGGAGCAACGCGACCTCGAGCCGTGAGCCAGTAGGCGTGGTCCACGTCTGCTCCTTCAGCGTCGAGCCGACCGTGAGCAGGACCGCGATCAACACGATGGCAGCGATGCGGTGCCGCATCGGTCCGCGCACGACGGTCCACCCCAGGACGGCCACGATGGCGACGGCAAGCGACAGGCCGTACACGCCGGCAATCGGTGCATAGCCAGATAGGGGCGTGTCGATGTGCGTATAGCCCAGGTTCAGCCAGGGGAACCCGGTAAACAGCCAGCCGCGCAGCCATTCGAGCAGCACCCATGCACCGGGGAACGCGAGCAGCACGACGCCAGCGCGCTGCATGCCGAGGCGCACGCACAGCCAGCCCAACGCCGCCGGGTACAGTGCCAGCACCAGACAGAACAGTAGCGTGGCGATCGCGGCGAGCGGCGCGGGCATCATGCCGAAGGTGTGCAGGCTGACGTAGACCCAGCTCACCCCGGCGAGAAACTGTCCCAGCCCGAAACTCAGGCCAAGCCACGCACCGCGGCGCGGCTCGGCGCAGCGTGCCCACAGCGCGAGCAGCACCACCAGCGAGAGAAGCGGGGCGGCGAAGTAACCAAACGGGGCAAACCCAAGCACCATGACCGCACCGGCAAGGGCGGCCAGTGCGATGCTGCCGGTCACTGCGATTTGGGCAGGCGCTCGACCTGCAAGGTGTAGACGCGGCGCGAATCGGCACGCAGCACGGTGAATCGCAGGCTGCCGATGATCACCGACTCGCCACGCTTGGGCAGGCGGTCGAAGTGCGCGATCACCAGTCCGCCGATGGTGTCGTAGTCTTCATTGGCCAGCTGCGAGCCGAACAGCTCGTCGAAATCGGCCAGCGTCGTCTGCGCCTTGACGCGGTACGTGCCCGAAGGTTCGCGCACGATGTTGTCGGTGATCTCGTCGAAGTCGTGCTCGTCCTCGATCTCGCCGACGATCTGCTCGAGCACGTCTTCGATCGTGACCAGGCCGGCCACGCCGCCGTACTCGTCCACCACCACCGCCATGTGGTTGCGGCTGGAGCGGAATTCGCGCAGCAGCACGTTGAGCCGTTTGGACTCGGGTATGAACACCGCCGGGCGCAGCATCTCGCGCACGTTGAACTCTTCCTCGCCGGCGTAGTAGCGCAGCAGATCCTTGGCGAGCAGGATGCCGATGACCTTGTCGCGATCGCGATCGATCACCGGAAAGCGCGAGTGCGCCGTGGCGATCACCGACGGGATGAACTTGTCGGGCGTGTCGTTGACGTCGATCACTTCCATCTGCACCCGCGGCACCATGATGTTGCGCACCGTGAGCTCGCTCACCTGCAGCGCGCCTTCCATCATGGCGAGCGCGTCGGCATCGAGCAGGTTGCGCTCGAACGCGGAATGCAGCAGCTGCACGAGCTGCTCGCGATCTTCGGGTTCGCGCAGGATCCAGGCCGACAAGCGCTCGAGCAGCGTCGGCTTGTGACTGGCGGGGTCGTCCATCGGTTCGGGTTAGATTGCCTGGAGGCGCCCTGAGCAGAGCCACCTGCTATGACGCGGCGGATCGGCGGGTTGGATCGAAAGAGGCAGCAGGGTCGGGACGGGATTGTACTGAGTTGTCGAAGGGGGATCTCAGCAGGCACTCGCCCGACGAAGCACCGTCCCTGGTCGGTTCGGCAGGAACGCCCCTGAGCCGCCCGTGCGGAGGCGGCTACACGTACGGGTCGCGGTAGCCGAGTTGGCGCATCAGGTGCGTCTCGAGTCGCTCCATTCGCTGCGCCTCGTCATCACGCTCGTGGGCATGGCCACGCAGGTGGAGTACGCCGTGGACGAGCAAATGAGCGTAGTGAGCGCTTAGTTCTTTGTTCTGGGCCCGCGCCTCGCGTTGCACCACCGGCGCGCACAACACGAGGTCGCCGATGAGCATCGGCGCCGCGCTCTGTGCCCTGCTCGGCGACTCACCATTGCTTGCATAGTCGAAGGTCAGCACGTTGGTGGCGTAATCCTTCGAGCGGAAATCGCGGTTCAGCGCACGGCCTTCCGTTTGCCCGACGAACCGCACCGTGATGCGGGCGCGGATGCGTTGCGGACCCGTCGCCAACGCCGTCTCGAGCCACCGCACGATCGAGCGTCGATGCGGCAGACCGCGGCGCGGGCATGCGTACTGCACTACGAGTTCGAGTCGGGCGGAGGCCATGCTCGGGCGGATGCGGCGCTTCGGGAGGCGGTCAGCGCGCAGCGGGAAAATCAGGCCCTCCGCGCCACGTCACCCGCGATCGGGCGAGTCGTCGGACTTGGCGGCGTGCTCGTACGCTTCGTACGCGGTGATGATGCGCTGCACGAGAGGATGGCGCACGACGTCTTCGGCCTGGAACTGCGTGAACGCGATGCCGCGCACGCCATCCAGAATCCGCTGCGCCTCCACCAGGCCGCTCTTCTGCCCGCGCGCAAGATCGATCTGCGTGACATCGCCGGTGATCACCACCTTCGAACCGAAGCCGGTGCGGGTGAGGAACATCTTCATCTGCTCGGGCGTGGTGTTCTGCGCTTCATCCAGGATGATGAACGCGTGGTTCAAGGTGCGGCCGCGCATGAAGGCGAGCGGCGCGATCTCGATCGCGTTGCGCTCGAACATCTTGCCCACCTTGTCGTAGCCCATCAGGTCGTAGAGCGCGTCGTAGAGCGGCCGCAGATACGGATCGACCTTCTGCACCAGATCGCCGGGCAGGAACCCCAGCCGCTCGCCCGCCTCGACCGCCGGGCGCACCAGCACCACGCGCTTGACGGCATCGCGCTCGAGCGCATCGACCGCGCAGGCCACGGCGAGATAGGTCTTGCCGGTGCCGGCCGGGCCGATGCCGAAGGTGATGTCGTGTTCGAGGATGCTGCGCAGATACTCGCGCTGGCGCGGCGTGCGCCCGTGCAGATCGGGCCGGCGCGTGATCAGCGCCGGCAGTTGCGGATCGTCGGTGACGCGCAGAGCTTTGCGTGCGACGGCCGGCTCGTCGGTCGCGACTTCGGTGCGTGCAACGGTGCCTTCGGTCTGGTTCTGGAATTCGACCAGCCCGAGCTGGACGTCGTCGATCGTAAGCGTGCCCTTCGACGTGACGTAGAAATGCTCGATCAACTGCAGGGCGCGAGCCACCTGGCGGGCATCACCCTGCACGACGAAGCGCTCACCGCGCCGCGCGATCGACACGTCGAGGCCGGCTTCGATCTGCCGCAGGTTTTCGTCGAGCGCGCCGCACAGGCTGGCCAGACGCTGGTTGTCGAGCGGGGCGAGCACCAGTTCCTGCGTGCTCGGCCTGGCCTCGGCCGTCGTGGTCTTGCGATGGGAAACGGCAGCGTGTGAAGTGGGCTTCAAAGGCGACTGCGCAGTGGACTACGAGGAGAACTTCGAGGAGAACCTCGAGGTGGACGTGGCACTCGTGGCGACCACGCCGCGCAGCGAATGCGGCAGGGCAGCCTCGATCGACAGCTCGACGAAGTGTCCCACAAGCCGTGCGGGCCCGGGGAAGTTCACCATGCGGTTGTTGTCGGTACGACCGGACAACTCGTTCGGATCCTTCCTGGCCGGGCCTTCGACCAGCACGCGCTGCGTGGTGCCGACCATCGCCTCGTTGATCGCGCGCCCGTTGTGCTCGATGCGCGCCTGCAAGTGCTGCAGCCGCTCAAGCTTGAGGTGCTGCGGGGTGTCGTCGGCGAGATCGGCGGCCGGCGTGCCGGGTCGGCGGCTGTAGACGAAACTGAACGAGGCATCGAAGCCCACGTCGTCCACCAGCCGCATGGTTTGCGCGAAGTCGTCATCGGTCTCGCCAGGAAAGCCGACGATGAAATCCGACGAGAT
>CADECO010000070.1:17701-19177 GCA_902825905.1 uncultured beta proteobacterium | reverse complement strand
GGCGAGGTTTTCGGCGTGTTCTTGTCGAGCTCGGTTCCGGCGAGCAACGCCCCGAGATCGATATGCACCACGTTCGATTGTGAGGCGAATCCTGGAAGATCGACCACCAGCCGGTTGCCGTTCGCGCACTTCGGGGGCTCACCCGCGCGACTGCCGCCGACACAGCCGGTGCTGCCGACGTGAAATACGAAACCGGTGGCGCTCGGTGCGCCCGGCGATGTCGTTGGAACGCTGCCCGCATCGCGCGGCGCAGGCGCGAGATCGAGCTTGAAGAACTTGTAGCCGGCCTGCCAGCTCCAGAACATCGCGGTCAGGTTGAGCGGCGATGCCGCGAGCGTCGGATCGGCATGGTTCATCTGCGGCGGCACGCCGAGCGTGAACCGCAAGCCGCGATACTCGGCAGCCGGCGCGGTCCCGCGTACGACATGGCGAACGCCCTTGGTGCCGGTATTGCACGAGCCGCTGCCGTCTTCGAAATCGAGCAACGCGAGGTTCTTCTGCTGCCAGATGCCGTCCTGCTCGAGCGCGAGCGTGACCGCCTGACCGTCGGCGCGAACCAACTGCACATCCATCACGTAGAAGCGCAGATCGGCCAGCGTGACGCTCGATTTCGACGCGCCGACCTCGGCGTAACGCTCGCCGCACACGAGCGGGCGGTCGCCGATGCTCGCGCTGAAGCGGATCTCGTGCGTCGTTGCTTGCTGCGCCGACGCCGCTACCGACACCAGAAAGATGGCAGCGAACGCCGACGGCCTGAACAACCAGGTTCGTTTGCGATACATGGCATCAACCCGATAGCTTCGACATCACTTCGAACAAAGCCGCCTGACCTTCGAAGCCGATCCCCGGTCGATCGGACGGCGTGAGATAACCGTTGTCGACTCGCGCGTCGTCGGCATAGCCGGCGAACACGCCGAACACCCCGGGGTAGGCTTCACAGCCGCCCAGGTTCAAGCCAGCCGCAACTGCGAGTGACATCTGATTGCCGCCGTGCGGCCACAGCGCGCGACGATGCCAGCCACGCGCTTCGAGCATTGCCGTGGTGCGCGCGAACATCGCGTAACCATAGGCCTGCGGCGGATCGACCTGGATGATGTCGCGATCGGGCCTGAAACCGCCGAAGGTGGACAGGTTCTGCACGTCCTGCGTCGAGTAGAGATTCTCGCCGGTAGACAGCGGCGGCTCGTACACCGCCGCGATCTGCGCGAACCCTTCGAAATCGAGCGGATCGACCGCCTCTTCGAACCAGCGCAGTTTGTACGGCGCCAGCGCCCTGGCGTACTCGAGCGCCTCGGCGCGTGTGAATTTGGCATTGGCATCGACCGCGAGCCGTTCGCTCGCCCCGACGATGCGCAACGCCGCCTCGACGCGCTCGAGATCCTGCGCGAGCGGCAGGCCGCCCACCTTGATCTTGAGCATGGTGTAGCCGCTATCGAGATGCCGGCGCAGCTCATCGCGCAGATCGTCCAGGGTGCC
>CADECO010000070.1:15004-17601 GCA_902825905.1 uncultured beta proteobacterium | reverse complement strand
CCGGTCGAATTGAAGGCGTAGCCCACGACAGGCTTGCCCTTGCGCACGACATCGGTGACCACCGCCACCACCGAGGTCGTCATCTCGGAAAAATCGAACACCGCATTGCGGATGGTCGAGTTGATCGGCACCGCGATTTCGCGAATATCGGTGATGCGCATGGCAGCCTCGGGAGCGGACCTGGATTTTATGCCGCGCTAGACTCCTGGCGTCTGCCCATCCGTCCGAAGACGTAACCCCGTCCGGTCACCGCAGTGCCTACGATCCATTCTGACACCCTCGCTGCCCCCGACACGCTCGCGGCCTCTGAAACGCTTGCTGCCCTGTTTCTGCGCTCGTGCAGATGGAAGGGACGCGACGTGTTCTTCACCGATCCGATCGAATCGGCAAGCGGGCACGAAGCGCAAGCGCGATCGCTCCGGATCGCGGCATATCTGGCCGAACGAGGCGTGGCGCAAGGCGAGCGGGTCGCGATGCTGTGCAAGAGCTCGGTACGACATGCGCTCGCCTGGTTCGGCTGCGTGTTGCGCGGCGCAGTGGCGTGCAATCTGCACATCCGCGAGACCCCACCGAGACTGGCCCAGACGCTGGCCTGGCTCGATGCTGTAGTGCTGCTGTGCGACGCGGATCTCGCCCCGCTCGCCGCGGAAGTCACCGCGAACATGGCGCATCCGCCACGCGTGATCACGCTCGACCAGGCATGGCTCGACGTGGTCGATGCAATGGATGCACCTTCGCGCCACGCGTGGTCGATCCAGCCCGACGATCTTGGCGCCATCCAGCTCTCGTCGGGCACCACCGGCCAGCCCAAAGGCGTGATGCACACCCAGCGCACCATGCTCGAGAACGCCAAAGCGGGCCAGTTGATCTATGGGGCCGCGGGCCCGGCCGACTCGACGCTCGTCCTGATGCAGCCTTCGTTCGCTGCGTGGCCCAATGTGGTGCTTGGCTACGTCGGCGGCAAGGCGCGCGTGGTGTTCGGCCAGCAGTTCACGCCGGGCAGTTTCCTGGAGACGCTCGCGCGCGAACGCATCACCATGGCCCCGCTGGTGCCGACGATGTGGCGCATGGTGCTGGCCGAGGATCGGACGCGCTTCGATCTCGCGTCGGTGCGCGTTGCAACGATATCGGGCGAGGCACCGGCACCGAGCGACGTCGAGCGCATCCATCGGCTATGCCCGTTGGTGGCAAGCGTGTACCTGTCGAGCGAAGGCGGCTGTGGCTGTGGCGTGCTGGCGATGAACGACACGCTGCTCACGCGTGGCAAGGCGGGCAGTTCCGGCAAGCCGGTGGTGCACGCCGATCTGCGCATCGTCGACCCGGAGGGCTCGATCGACGACGAGTTGCCTGCAGGCAGCGTGGGCGAGATTGTGCTGACCGGTCCATCGCTCGCGATCGGCTACTGGAAGGATGAAGCACTCACCCGCGCGCGCTTCGTAGCGGGCTGGTGGCGCTCGGGCGACCTGGGGTGGATCGACGCCGACGGCGAACTCACGCTGTCCGGGCGCACCGACAATCTGATCAACACCGGCGGCATCAAAGTGTCGGGCGAGGAGATCGAACGGGTGCTGCTGCAGCACCCCGACGTCGTGCAGGCGGCGGTGATCGGCATGGACGATGCGCAATGGGGCCAGCGCATCGAAGCGTTCGTGGTCCCGCGAAATCCGTCGTTAGCGGCTGCCGAATTGCTCGCGCACTGCCGCGAACGTGGTGCACTGGCAGCGTTCAAGCTGCCCAAGGCGATTCACTTCGTCGCGGTGCTGCCGACCGGCCCGACCGGCAAGCTGTACCGCCGCGGGTTGCGGAGCGAGCAGGCCGGCTGATTTGGGGTCGCGCCATCGGGCAGTGAAAGGCTGGCGCGATCGGGCGCAGAGCAGCGGCTAGTCGAAGTGCACCGTCAGCCCGGGCAGATCGAGCCCGTCGAATTTCGTGCTCCAGGTTTCGCCGGCGCGGATCGGCAGCGCCGCGGTGAGGGTACCGGTGGTCACCAGTTCGCCCGCCGCAACCGGCTCGGCCTCGTGCTGCGTGGCGAGCACCTCGATCAGATAGGCGAGCGCCAGCACCGGACTGTCGAGCACGTTCGCGCCGCGGCCACGATCGCGTAGCACGCCGTTGCAGGAAAGTTCGATGTTGAAATCAGCGAGCCGCCCGGCGAGCTGCGCCCCGAGCCGCTCGATCGGCTGCGGCGCGCCCACCAGCAACGTACCGTGCAGCCCCGAATCGGCGATGGTGTCGGCGACCTTGAATTTCCAGTCGGCGAAGTGCGACTGCACGATCTCGTAGCCGTGCGCGATCCAGTCGACGCACGCGAGGATCGCGGCCGGTTCGCGAGTGCGCGGCGGCGCGCGATGGAAATGGAACACCACCTCCGGCTCGATACGCGGCAGCGCAAAGCGCGACTGTGTGCACGCACCGCGGTTGTCGGTCAGGTGCTGCACCGTCGTGTCGTACACGTACGCCCATATCGGCTCGTACACGCCGTATTCGGGCCAGATGTTGCGATTGGTGAAGCCGATCTTGCGACCGACCTTGGCGGCTCCATCGCGCAGCCGCGCGCGGTGGATGCGCTGCGACACCTGATAAGCGGCCGCGTTGTC
>CADECO010000070.1:13311-14904 GCA_902825905.1 uncultured beta proteobacterium | reverse complement strand
TGGCGCATCATCGCTGCATCGTTGGAGTACACCATGTCGAACCCGTCCGTCCCGGCGCTGCGCACCCCCGACGATCGCTTCACTCGCCTGCCCGGATTCGACTACGCGCCGCACTACATCGACGATCTGCCCGGCTTCAGCGGTCTGCGAATGCACTACGTCGACGAAGGTCCGCGCGACGCCGAGCACGTGTTCCTGTGCCTGCACGGCGAGCCGACCTGGGCGTACTTGTACCGGCGAATGATCCCGATATTCCTGCAAAGCGGCGCGCGCGTGGTGGCGCCGGATTTCTTCGGCTTCGGCCGTTCGGACAAACCGACGGACGAAGCGTTCTATACGTTCAGCACCCACTACGCGTCGCTCAAGGCGCTGCTGCAACGACTCGACTTGCGACGCATTACGCTGGTGTGCCAGGACTGGGGCGGCCTGCTCGGGCTGGCACTGCCGGCAGATCTGCCCGAGCGGTTCGCGCGACTGATCGTGATGAACACCATGCTTGCCGGGGGTGATGCACCGCTCAGCCCGGGTTTCATCGCGTGGCGCGACTGGGTGGCGAACAATCCCGATCTGTCGCCCGGACGGCTGCTGCGGCGCAGCTGTGCGCATGTGAGCGAAGCCGAGGCCGCCGCCTACGATGCGCCCTTCCCCGACGCGCGGTTCAAGGCCGGTGTGCGGCGCTTTCCGCAGCTCGTGCCGGATCGTCCTGACGCCGACGGTGCGGCGATCTCGCGCCGCGCGCGCGACTGGTGGCGCGATACCTGGCGCGGATCCACCTTCATGGCGATCGGCATGACCGATCCGGTGCTGGGCGAGCCGGTGATGCGCGGTCTTGCGACACAGATTCGTGGCTGCCCCGATCCAACCCTGCACGCGCAGGCCGGCCACTTCGCGCAGGAATGGGGCGAGGACATCGCGCAGCGTGCGCTCGATGCATTCGCACGCGGATAGAGAATCTCTGAACAAAGGGGCTCGCCCCCTCGAAACTCCCGGAAAGATTTGGACCTCTGCATTCCCGAAGTAGGTTATGCAGAGGCTCCCTGGCCGATTCGTTTCGATTCAACCGACGCAACCAGGAGTGCAGTCCATGTCGAAAGATGCTGATCTGAAGATCGTGCAGATTCAGGCCTATGCCACTTCGTTTCCGGTGCCGCCCGAAGCCAGCCTCACTCTCGGTGTCGGCCGTGTAGTCAAGCGCGACACGGTAGTGGTGAAGGTGACCACCGCGGGCGGACTGGTCGGCTGGGGCGAGGCACATCATTCGCGCTCACCCGGTGCGATCGCGCATCACATCAACACCACGCTCGCCGGTTTGGTGAAAGGTCGCGATGCGGCCGACGTGGTCGGTGTTTGGAAGGCGATCTACGACAAGCAACTGGCCAGCCATGGCATGGGTGCCGGCACGGCAATGGCGATGAGCGGGATCGATCTCGCGCTATGGGATATCCGCGGCAAAGCCACCGGCTGGCCGCTCTACAAGCTGCTCGGCGGCACGATGAAGCCGATTCCCGCGTATGCGGGCGGCGTGTCGCTCGGCTACCAACCGCCGGCGGCGCTGATCGACGAGGCCACGCCGCTCATCGAGCGCGGCTACAA
>CADECO010000070.1:4820-13211 GCA_902825905.1 uncultured beta proteobacterium | reverse complement strand
TATCCGGTGATCGAGGGGCCGAGCTATGTGTGAACGAAATTCGCTCTCCGATGGCACCCCTCGCACGCGCGTTCGTCGCCTGATCGCCTGCGCCGGCTCGCTGCTGGCTATGCTGGCGATTGCCCTGCCCAACATTTCTCTCGCGCAGACCGCCGCGAGCTATCCCAACAAGCCGATCCGCATCGTCGTGCCGTTCCCGCCCGGTGCGTTCAACGACACGCTCGGGCGCATGCTCGCGCAGCGCTTCCAGGAAGCATGGGGGCAGCCGGCGATCGTCGAGAACAAGCCCGGCGCCGGCTCGCTCGTCGGCACCGAGTTCGCGGCCAAGGCGCCGGGGGACGGCTACACGCTGCTCATCGTCGCGCTGCCGTTCTCGGTGCTGCAAAGCATGCATCCACGTGCCAAGCTCGACGTGACCCGCGATTTTGCGCCGATCATCCAGGCGGGGTCGACGCCGAACATGCTGGTGGTGCCGGCATCATTGCCGGCGAGCACGGTGCAGGAGTTCATCGCGCTGGCCAAGGCGAAACCAGGGCAGCTGAGCTACGCATCGGCCGGCAGCGGCTCGTCGCCCCATCTGGCGATGGAGATGTTCAAGATCATCACCGGCACGAATCTGATTCACGTGCCCTACAAGGGCAGCGCCCCGGCGCTGACCGATCTGATCGCCGGACAGGTCGCCGCCTACTTCGATAACGCGCCGAACGCCTTGCCGCACGTGAAGGCCGGAAAGCTGCGTGCGCTCGCGGTGACGACGTCCACGCGTTCATCCTTTGCCCCCGATGTGCCCACCGTGGCCGAGTCGGGAGTGCCCGATTTCGAGTTGACCGCCTGGTTCGGCGTGACCGCGCCGGCAGGCACGCCACGAGACATCGCGGAGAAACTGAACGCCGAGATCCAGCGTTTCCTGACGACATCGGAGGCCAAAGACCGCTTCCAGAAAGCCGGGGTAGAACCGGTCGGCGGCACTATCGAGCAGTTCGGCGGGCACATTCGCCGCGAGGTGGCGAAATGGGCGAAAGTCGTGGCGGAGTCGGGCGCTAAGGTGGATTGAGGCGCTCTCCCGCACATTGGGTCGCTCTCCCGCCCCCCGCCCTCCCTCTACTCGCGCCACTCACGTGGCTAGAAAGGGAGGGGGCCGAGTTTGCGGCGCAGCGTGCGCGCCGGGGTGGAGGGACGTAGTGTGCGCGCCGGTTCGTAGCCCTCCCTCCTGGCTGGAGAGCGTGGTTCGCGATGCACTCCGTTGCGTCGATTGGAGTTACTTGCATGGCTCGGTTCGTCACCCACGAGGTCACCAACCAGGTTCCTGCGCTCGCCGGCCACAACCCCTGGACCGGCGACCGGATCCTGCGCGCGGCCGTAAGCCGCGAAGGCGCCGCCTGGGTCGGCGAGCGCGCACAGGCGCTCGGCGCGCAAATCGGAAGCGAGACATTCCAGCTCTACGCGCATCAGGCCAACCGCTACGTGCCTGAGTTGCGCACGCACGATCGATTCGGGCATCGCGTCGACTCGGTGGATTACCACCCGGCTTATCACTCACTGATGCAAGCGGCGTTCGGTGCAGGCCTGCATTCGCTCGCCTGGACGGCCAAGTCGGCGGGTGGATTCGTGGCTCGCGCCGCGCTCAACTACCTCTGGAATCAGAACGAGCAGGGCACCTCCTGTCCGGTGACGATGACGTTCGCCGCCGTGCACGTGCTGCGGACCGAGCCGTCGCTGGCGAAGCAGTGGGAGCCGAAGATCCTCGCCGAAGCGTACGACCCGCGTGCGCTGCCGCTGGGCCGCAAGGATGCCGTGACCGTCGGCATGGCGATGACCGAGAAGCAAGGCGGCTCCGATCTGCGCACCGTCACCACGCGCGCACGCCCCAGCGGCGCCGGTCAATTCGCGCTGACCGGCCACAAGTGGTTCTGCTCGGCGCCGATGTCCGATGCGTTCCTCACGCTGGCACGCACCGAAGCCGGTCCGACCTGCTTCCTGGTGCCACGCTCGCTGCCCGACGGCACGCGCAATCCGATCCTGATCCAGCGCCTGAAGGACAAATGCGGCAATCGCTCGAACGCCTCGAGCGAGATCGAATACGACGACACCGCGGCCTGGCGCGTCGGCGAAGACGGTCGCGGCATCGCCACGATCATCGAGATGGCCCATCTGACGCGGTTTGATATCGTCATCGCCAACGCCGGTCAGATGCGCGGCCTGCTCAATCAGGCGCTGCACCACTGCACGCATCGAATGGCGTTCGGCCGCAAGCTGCACGAACACGCCTTGATGCAGAACGTGCTGGCGGACCTCGCGCTCGAAACCGAAGCGGCGACGCTGTGCGCGTTCCGGCTGGCACGGGCTTTCGATCGACAGCACGACAATCCACATGAAGCCGGAATCGCGCGCCTGATGACGCCGCTCGCGAAGTACTGGTCGTGCAAACGGCTGCCCGCCGTCGCTGCCGAAGCGATGGAATGCCTCGGAGGCGCGGGCTACGTCGAAGAAGCGCCGCTCGCCCGGATGTATCGCGAAGCCCCGCTCAACGGCATCTGGGAGGGCAGCGGCAACGTGATCTGCCTGGACGTGCTGCGCACGATGCAGAAGGAGCCCGGCGCTCTCAAGGCCGTGTGCGACGAGATCACGCAGGCGGCACGCACCGATGCACGGCTGAGCACCCACCATCGGACGACCCGCGCGCTGCTCGAAGAACACGCGAAGGTCGAAGTGCGCGCGCGCTTGATCGTGGAGCGGCTCGCGCTGGAATTGTCGGCGGCCTTGATGATCTCGTACGCGCCGGCGCCGCAAGCCAACGCGTATGTCGGCGCGCGGCTAGACGGCGATAGCGGCTACCAGTTCGGTACGTTACCCGCCGATGCGCCGTTGGCCGCCATCGTGCAACGCGCGCAACTGGAGTCTGCCGCATGAGACGCGCCCTGGCTGCTCTGCTGATCGTCGTACCGTGCCTGCTCGCCGGATGTGCGGACGATCGACCTGCCACGCGCACGACCACATCGGCCGCGGCCGCGACCGCGCCAGCGCCCGAGGTCGGCAACTTTCCACCGGAACACGCCGCACGTGCCGCCGACCAGGACGATGATGCCGCGGCTTCCAGCAATCAAGTCGCTGGTCCGCTGGGCGAGAATCCCGCGGTCGTCTTAGAGGCGTTTCAGAATGACGTTGCCGCCTGCCAGCGCCTGATCGAGCTGATGCGCGCCGACACGGTGCTTGCCAATGCTGTCGATCAAGCGATCGACAGCGATCGCGGCAGCGCGCTCGCCGCGGTGCTGCGCAATGCACGTGCCGGCAGCAGCAAGGAGATCCGGCATCTCATCGAGCATCTCGACTCGATTCGCGTGGGCCACTCGGCGAGTGGCGAGCCATTCGCGGCGGCTGTGCTGCCGTCACGAGCGGTGTACTGCACGCCCTCGCGCGATCGGCTCGCGGCGATCGAGCGACTCGGGCCCACCCCGCAGGCATGGCGCGTGCGCGAGTATTTCCTCACCGGCGCACTGCGCGCCGTGCGCATGCCTTGGGACACACAAGGTGCGGGCTCGCTGCCGTTCGAGTCATTGCTCGACGACGTGGAGAGCGCCGCACGACTGTATCGAGGCAACGAGCGCGCCGCCCTGGAAGGCTGGCTGGCCAGCGCGATCTCCCATCTGCTGCGCGAACAGGCGCGTATTCAATCGATCGACAGCACCGAGGCGCGCCAGCAGGAAGGTGTGGTGAGCGCCTGGATCGCGATGCTCGAAGGCATCCGCTCGATTCGCGCCGAGCGCACGGTGGCGGCATTGCCGTGATCGCGGGCGCGCGACACTTTTACTGCGCGCTCACCCGAATGTCGCCGTAGTAGGCCTGCACCGTTTCACCGGTGTTGTCGGTGTCGGTCATCACGCCGATCCAGCTCACACGCCCCGGCTCCTCGCCGAACGCGCGCCGAAAATCATCCGACAGATCGACGCTGCGCTCGCTCCAGGCGCCCAGCCGATCCGACCCGCTGTCGGCGACGATCATCTTGATGCGCGAGGTATGCGCACTCGCGATCACCGTGCCCGGCGCGGCGCGGTTCTCCCAGATGTACATCAGCATCGCGTACGGCAGCTCGGTCTTGGCGATCATGCGGAACTTGTGATGCGCGAGCCGATCCATCGGATTGAGCTTCGACACGTCGCCATCGAACGCCACCACGATGCGCACCGGCGAATCCTCGACCAGCGGCCTGAAGTTGTCGGCGCGCGGAATCAGCGTGTTCACCTTCCAGCGCCACGACAGGCGCGGAAATTCCTTCGGATCGAAATTGATCGCGTGGATCATCCCCGAAGCCGAGGCGTTGGCGCGGGCCTTGAGCACGGTGCGGCCGGCGTCGTGCACCAGCAGGTAGTCGGTCGGTCGCTTGAACGCCGCCATGGTCCAGCTTCGCCAGGGTTTGGGCGGTGCCTCACCGGGGGCGCTGTGTGAGAAGCGCGCAACCTGCGGTGCTCCGGAGTCCGGGGCCGACCGGTCTTCTTGCGGAGCGAGGCCCGCGCAGGCACCGAGCAGTACAACGATGCACACCAGCCATGCGAGACGCATGTCGATCCTCAGAAATGATTTCTTGTGCGGAGCAGGCTGTCGCGCTTGCCGTGCCCACGTATTGCAATAAGACGCCAGGGTCGTCTCACCTGCCAAGCCGGTAGACCGGGACACACCGACCTTACGAGCGCATTTTACGATCATTAACTTCACACCGGTCCGGCTCCGAGACGATTTGGCTACACTGCGCGCGCCGCGGGGAGAAGTGGGCTACAACAAAACAAGTCGTCAATAACAGCGGAGCCGATCCGGTCCGCATCTAGACCGATCCAACGCGGTGTCTGAGGACAATAAAAAGACACTATCGCCGTCTAACACGGCTATTGCGTAGGCCTCTTGCCGGGGGCGCTGTCTCGGGCAAGGGGCCTTTTCGTTGCCGATGCCGGTTTGTGCAACTGCGCGCACGTCCTCCCCGCGCTGCCATCGGAGCACTTTCAGACTTTCACTTGCGCTGGCGCAAAGAAGTCGAGCGCGAATAAGCCGAGCCCCCCCGGCAATCGAGTCCCAGTGCACCGTCACTACGCCTTCAGCGGATCGCGCAGCGGGCAGCGGTTGCGCAAGTCGATCACGTCACAACGCCTTGGCGTACATTGGCGCGGCTGTTCACCGACAGGTGTATGACAGGTCGCTTCGCTATTCTCATTCTCGAACACGTTGCGGTCGCGACGGCGTGGTGATGCACGTCGATGACTGACCGCAAGGCTTGAACTGGATGCGCAGCGTGCCCGCCGACACTGGTCGTTGAAGTCGTAGCGAATCGAGCACTGAATCGGCCCGGCGTGCATCAACGGTTGTGGTAGTACCGCGCCTGCCGGCACGATCCTCCCGGCTCGCGGATTCCGATTCCCCCCGACGCAAGCGCGTCCGGGGGAATTCTTTTTCCGGAAAGCGACTTTTCCGAGGATGTGCGTCGATGCGTTCGGCGCCGACCCGCGAAAGTGTTGCGTCTTTGATCTTTCAGGCGGCCGGGCGCAAACTTCCCGTGTTTTCTTCTCGCCCTCCCGCCGTGCTTCCGTTCTTCGCCCGCTTCGCGTCGTATCCCGACGCGCACCCGCGTTCACCCCGCACCCCGCGACCCGCCGGCGCGCGTTCGCAGGCATGACCGACCGGCAATCGCTCGCCGCCGTCGATCTGGGCTCCAACAGTTTTCGGCTCGAAATCGGCCGGGTGAGCGGCAATCAGATCTACACCCTGGATGCTCTGCGCGAACCGGTCCGTCTCGCCGCCGGCCTCACCCGGGACAAGACGCTCGACAAGGAATCGCAGGCTCGCGCACTCGAGACCCTAGACCGCTTCGGCGAGCGCCTGCGCGGATTCACGCGACGCCAGGTGCGTGCAGTGGCCACCAACACCTTTCGCGTGGCACGCAACGGGGAGGCGCTGCTGCGATCGGCAGAAGCGCGGCTGGGGTTCCCGATCGAGGTGATCGCCGGACGCGAAGAGGCGCGCCTGATCTACTTCGGTGTCGCGCACCTGCTGGCGCCGGGAAACGCGCGGCGCCTGGTGGTCGATATCGGCGGCGGCTCGACCGAGCTGATCATCGGCTCGGGCTACTCGCCCGAGGTGCTGGAAAGCATCTACATCGGTTGCGTCAGCACGTCGGTCAAGTTCTTTCCCGCGCAGGAATACGACAAGAGCGCGTTCCGGCAAGCCGAGTTGGCGGCGCGACGCGAGATCGAAGTCGTGTCCGACGCCTATCGCAGCCGCGGCTGGTCGGAAGCGATCGGCTCCTCGGGCACGGCGCGGGCGCTGGCTGAACTGCTCGAAGCCAACAAGCTGTCCGAGCATGGCATCACGCGCGACGCGCTGGACCGGCTCCGCGCAGTGATGATCAAGGCGGGTCGTGCCGGAAATTTGCGTCTGGACGGCCTCAAGCCCGATCGCGTGCCGGTGCTCGCGGGTGGGTTGGCCATCATGTGCGCGGTGTTCGACGAACTGGGTATCGAGCGCATGGCCGTCTCCGATGGCGCCCTGCGCACCGGCGTGCTGTACGACCTGCTGGGCCGCGCCAACGACGAAGACATGCGCGACACCACGGTGCGCGAGTTCATGCAGCGCTATGCGGTGAGCGAGCCGCACGCGCAACAGGTCAGTGCGCTTGCGGTCCAGCTATGGCGCGACCTGTCGGACTCGCTCAAACAACCGATCGCCCCGCCGATGATCGAGGGTCTGGAGCACGCCGAACGCCTGCTGCAATGGTCGGCCGCGCTGCACGAGGTGGGTCGATCCCTCGCACACAACGGCTTTCACAAGCACAGCGCCTACATCCTGTCGAATGCCGACATGCCCGGATTTTCCAAGCGCGAGCAACGCGCACTGTCGTTGATCGCGCTGGCGCACACCGGCAAGCTGCCCAAGATCAAAGGCGAGGTGCAACACGAAGACGACTGGCGCCTGGTCGCGTGCGTGCGTCTGGCCGCTCTGCTCTATCGCAGCCGCAATCACGCCCAGGTTCCGCCGGTTCGGCTGGCCTACGAGAAGAAGGCGTATCGACTCGACGTCACGCGCGCCTGGCTGGAAGCGAACCCGCTCACCGAGTACGACCTGCGCCAGGAGATCGAGGAATGGCGGCGCCTCGGATACGAGTTGACGCTTGTGCACAGCGGGCGCTGATCAGGCCGAACCGACGGACCGATCCAACGAATTGCTGCGACTACCGTGCGATAGCGATCAACGCCTTCGCGTTCAAGCGAACTCTGGATCGATGACGGTGCGCAGCAGATCGCTGGTGCCCTCCTCGCGATCTCGATGGCTCAGCCACCACAGCGCCCCTTTGCGCACCGACCAAGCCTGAACATGGCCGGTGAGCACGAGCGCCGCGACTGCACCAAGCGTCGGCTGATGTCCGACGATCAGTGCGGTGCCGCCTTGCTTCGGCCAGCCCGCGTGGCGCAGTACGGCTTCGGGTGAGGCACCGGGCGCGAGCGCCTCAACGACCTCGTAGTGCCGGGTGAAGGCTTCCACGGTTTGCCGCGTTCGCAATGCCGGGCTGACCAGCACCCGCGCCTCGCGCGGCAAGTGCGCCTGCAGCCATTGCGCAACCCGTTCCGCCTGGGCAAGGCCGCGCTTGGTCAGGGCACGATCCATGTCGCTGGCGGCGACGTCCTCCGCGGTGGCATGTCGCCAGAGCAGCAGATTCATGTGTTAGCGGACAGCGCGATGCACGGGAAAAGCGGGGCGCCGATGAGGGATTTTGTCCAGGTCAATATCGAACGACCAAGACCACTGCCGCAGATCAGCGATCGGGCAAGCGCCGCTTGTATCGCACCACCGGTACGCGCGGCGAGCCTTCGCGCGGCCCCGAACGCGGTTCACGCGAGGGCATCTCGCCGCGCGGCGACGGGCGAGCGGGTCCGCGCCGCGGCCGCATGCCTTTGCGTGGCGGTGAGATGGTGAGGATCATCGTCTTGTAGACGAGATTCTGTTCGCCGGAATCGACCATGATGGTCTGCGGATCGAAGGCGGTGATCTTGCCCTCAAGTCGCGTGCCGTTGGTCAGGAACACCGTAACGATCGTCCCCTCATCGCGCCATTTCGCCAGACGAGGATCCTGAGCAGGTTGTGCCTTTCCCTTCGTCAGAGCCGGTCTCCCGATGTGCAGCTCACTAGCAATCTCGTTCTCAATTCGTGCTCCGGCGGATTCGCGCTGGCGGATCCACGCGCATCGAGGTCGTGGCAGCGGCGGCGTCGCTCATGTGCTCCGCATGCACATGCTCGAGATGGCGGGCGTCGCGCGGGTTTTGTAACGCAATCCTAAGCGAAGGGCGCCAGTGAGGCAATCGCTCTGATGGGTAGGTCGGCGCGACGCATGCATCACGGCAAGGATGCGCGCAC
>CADECO010000070.1:0-4720 GCA_902825905.1 uncultured beta proteobacterium | reverse complement strand
CTACCTCTTCAGCGCAAGCCGGCTCTCGACACCCGCACAATCAGCACGCGCCACTCGGCACATCAGCTTGAGTGGTAGCTCACTCTTGCCTCGCTCGCTGGCGAGTCGCTCGGCGAAGTGCCGGCGCAGCGCCTCGGCCTGATCCGACCCGGCAAGCGCCGCATCGGCCTTCAACCAGCCGTAGAAGAAGAATGCCTGGCGCTGCACTCGCGCTCGACCGGGGAGTTTGTTGGCCTGGGCCGCCATGCAGCTTTCATAGCGCTCGGGAGATTCGACGATCCGCGCGTCGCAGGGCTTGGCGATCGCGTAGCCGCGCTCGACGTCGCTCACCATGTTCGCGCCGTCGATCTGAGCCATGGCCGTCCCCGAGGCCAGCAAGGCGAGCACGATCCAACCAGTACTTCGCATGCCGCTGCTCCTCCCGGAACTGTTAGTGCGGTTGATATGCGCAGGCGCGAAGAATTGTACGACGCCCGGAGCAGCGCACCCGACATAAGGGGGAATGGACCGCCTAGCGGACAGCACCACCAGCGAGCGCGGCGGCCCGTCATCGCTGGGATTCCCTAGAATGTCCGTACTTCCGACCCTGCAACGATGTTCACTGCGCGGTGTGCGCGGTTCAAGTTGCAAACGTAACTTGACCCGACACAGCAAGCGACCGAGCGCGCCAGCCGATGCGCCCCCTCAAGCACCTCAAACACCTCAATCAAATCAAACTTTCGATCGTCTCGGTGCGCGATGCATTGGGGGTGGGACTCCCCGTCTTCGCGCTGATTGCCGTGGCGTTCTGGGTGGCCTACCTCTTCGTCGAGCCGGCGCCGCCGCGAGAGATCGTCATCAGTACCGGTTCGGAACTCGGCGCCTACCAATCCTTCGGGGAGCGCTACCGCGAGTCGCTCGCCCGGCACGGCATCAGCGCCACTCTGAAACCCTCGGCCGGCTCGATCGACAACCTCAAGCGCTTGCGCGACCCCGACAGCGGCATCGATATCGCGTTCATCCAATCGGGCATCCTGCGGGCCGATGAAGCCGAAGGTCTGCTATCGCTGGGCGCGGTCTACTACGAGCCGGTGTGGGTGTTCTATCGCTCGAAGAAACCCCTCGACCGGGTGCGTGAACTGTCAGGAATGCGCGTGTCGATCGGCCCCGAAGGCAGCGGTATGCGCCAGCTCGCGCTGGGAATCCTGCGCGCCAACGAAGCCGAGGGCCCGCCGACGCGCCTGTTCGATCTGCCCAGCGAGGCGGGCGCCGAAGCGCTGCTGCGCGGCGAGATCGACGCGCTGTTCATCGTCGCGGCGCCCGAAACCGGAATCGTTCGCGCTCTGCTCTACGCGCCCGAATTGCGCCTGATGTCCTTCTCGCGCGCGCACGCCTATACGCGGCTGTTCCCGTTCATGTCTTCGGTGACGCTCCCACAAGGTTCGATCGACCTGGTGCGCGACATCCCGGCGCAGGACACCAAGCTCATCGCCACCACCGCACAGATCATGGTGCGCGACGATTTCCATCCGGCACTTGCGAATCTGCTGATGCAAACGTTCCAGCAAGTGCATGGTGGGATCGGTGCCCTGCATCGCAGCGGCGATTTCCCCAACGCACGCATGACCGATCTGCCGGTGGCGAAGGAGGCGCAGCGCTATTTCAAGTCGGGACCGCCACTGCTGCAGCGCTATCTGCCGTTCTGGGCGGCCACGCTGGCCGACCGTTTGCTGGTGATGATCGTGCCGCTGATTGCGGTGATGGTGCCGGCGATTCGCATCGCGCCGACGCTGTACGCCTGGCGGGTGCGCTCCAAGATCGCGCGCCAGTACGGCGAACTGAAGCTGTTGGAGTACGAGATCCGCAACCGGTACGACCCCGCCAAGCGGGCCGAATACGATGCGCAGCTCGAAGCCCTGGAGGATCAGGCGTTCAGCCGTTCGATTCCGCTCGGGTTCACCGATCAGGTCTACATCCTGCGCGAGCACATCGGCCTGGTGCGCAGCATTCTCGATCGACGCGCGGCCGGCGAAAAGGTGGATCCGGTCGGCGAATAGCTCGCGATGGTCCGCTCGCGTGCGAAGTCGCAAACAATCAGGCCAGCTTGTTCTCGCTCACGTAGTTCGCGATCTCGCCGGGCAAGGTCCACCAGCCACGACCGACCCGGCGGATGTGCTGCAACGCGCGACGCAACTGCCGCAGCCGGTGCGGCTGGCCCACCAGATACGGATGCAGCGCGATGCCCATCACCAGCGGCTGGCGCTGTTCGAGCATCTCGTCGTAGCAGTCGATGATCATGTCGGCGAACTCCTCGGCTCCGACCTGGCGCCCGACGATCTGCGGGATATCGTTGATCTCCTGCGGATAGGGAATCGCGAGCAGCGAGCCCCCTCGCGTGTGCATGCGCGTGGGTTGATCATCGTGGCACCAGTTGAGGTTGTACTGGTAACCCGTCTCCTGCAGCAGATCCGGCGTACTGCGGCTCTCGGAAATCCACGGCGAGAGCCAGCCGCGCGGCGCCGCGCCTTCTTCCTTTTCGATACGCGCCGTGCAACTGGAGATGAGCGCACGCTCTTCCGCCTCCGCCATGTCCCCCTGGCGCTCGGCGTTGGTGTGGCCGTGTCCGATGATCTCGCTGCGCCACGCGTAGTTCGCGGGGCGAAACGCGCTGATCACCTCGGGGCAGTAGTCGTACAGACTGGTGTTGATCAGCACGCCCACCGGCAGTTTGAACTCGTCGAACAGATCAAGGCAGCGCCAGACGCCGACCCGGTTGCCATAATCGCGCCAAGCGTAGTTCAGCACGTCGGGCTCACCCGAGGGCGCAAGCTTCGCGCCCATGCCCGCGCCGAACTCGAAATGCTCGATGTTGAAGCCGAGGTAGAGCGCGAGGCGCTGCCCGTCAGGCCAGACGTAGTCGGCTCGCCGGGTGATCGGCGAGTAGTCATAGCGATCGTGAGACCGAAGTGTGCGCATGCCGGATGGTGAGTTCGCTGAGAGCTGTCGGTGGAAGATGCGCCGGGATTATGCGTTCGATCGCGCCGTCGATGCGACCCGCACGCGCGCTTTGGATCAGGACAGCGGTTCTGTCAGCCGCGCTTGGTCTGATCGCCGCGTGTGCGCAGCAAGTCATCGTTCCGGCGCGCGGCCCGATCACGTTCGGCGCGATCACGTTCGCCCCGCCGCCTGGCAGCGGCTGGATGCAATTGGAGCGTAGCGCCGAGCATGTCGTGTTCGGCCGGCACGAACCAGCGCTGGACGCACAAGCGCAGGCGGCCGAAGCGCCGGCGATCGATCTGACCGCTTGGGTGAAGGTCGTGCGCTCTACGCGCCCGGTGAACGGCTACGCCACGCTGCACGCGATCGTCGTGCGCATGACCGATCAGATCGACCGCAATCGATTCGAGCTGAATCGGCACGTGGTCGAACCGATCGACACGCCCGAGACGATGTGCGTGCGTCGCTCGATGCTGTTGGACGATCTGCGCAGCGCGGCCCGGGCACCGGGCGCGCCGATGACGATGCGCATGGTCGACGTGCTGTGTCGCGACCCCTCGCGAGCCGATACGATCTACGCGATCCACGTGTCGGAGCGGGCGGCACGACTGCGCCCGCTGGACATCGCCGGCAGTCTCTCCGAACAATGGCTGGCACTGATGCGCTTTACCGCCGCGCCAGACCGTGCGCCGTAGAATGGCTCGAACGCCGCGACGTCGATGCGCGCCCCCATCTTCTCCGCCATGCCCGCACACACTCTCATGCCTCCTTTCACCCTTCGCGTTCCGTACGTGGCGACGCACACCTTGTCGACACGACTGGCCATGGCCTCGATGACGCTGGTCCCGCTCGCGCTGGTGCTGGGTGCGCTCACCGTGCTCGCCGCCCCTGCGGCCGCGCAGACGTGGCCGACGCGCGCGGTGCGAATCGTCGTTCCGTACCCGGTCGGCGGCGGCATCGATGTGCTGGGACGGCAGCTCGCCGAGCGTCTTGGTCCGCAATGGGGACAGTCGGTCGTGGTCGAAAACCGGCCTGGCGCGAGCACCATTCCTGCAGTGGACGCGGTGGCGAAGTCCGCGCCCGACGGACACACCCTTTTGCTCACCACCGACAGTTCGATCTCGATCAACCCGCATCTGTTCGCCAAGCTGCCCTACGATGCCAAGCGCGATCTCGCCCCGATCAGTCTGCTCGTGCTGTTGCAGCAGATGCTCGTTGCGCAGCCGTCGCTGCCGGCGAACAACCTGAGCGAGTTGGTCGCGCTGGCGAAGCAAAGGCCCGGGACGCTCAACTACGGCTCGTACGGCAGCGGCAGTCAACCGCATCTGGCTGGTGAGATGTTCAAGGCCAAGGCCGCCGTCGAGATCGCGCACATCCCGTACAAGGGCCTGCCGCTGGCGGTGGCCGCGGTGCTGGGCGGTGAAATCCAACTCACATTCTCCGGGATCGCTTCGGCGCGCCCGCACATCCTCGCCGGCAAGCTCAAGGCGCTGGCGATCGGTGGCCCGAAGCGCTCGCCGTTGTTGCCGGAGGTGCCGACCTTCAGCGAACAGGGCTTTCCCGAGGTGGAAACCCATGCGTGGTTCGGCTTGTTCGTGCCGAGTGCGACGCCGCGCGAGGTGATTGCTCGCGTGCACCGCGACGCGGTGAAGATCGTCTCCGAGCCGGGGTTTCGCGACAAGGAGATCATCGCCAAGGGCTACGATCTGGTTGCGAACTCCCCGGAGGAGTTCGCCGCCTATAT
>CADECO010000069.1:6892-19319 GCA_902825905.1 uncultured beta proteobacterium | reverse complement strand
CTGTTCTTCGGGGCGCTGATCTCGGCGATCATGAGTTCGGCGAGCGGCGCCGTGCTCGCGCCGGCAGTGGCTTTCACCGAGAATGTGATCCGACCGTTCGCATCGGCCATGAACGATCGGCAGATGCTGCGCGCGACGCGCATCGTGGTGGTGGCCTTCACCGCCCTGGTGCTGGTGTTCGCGCTGCAGTCGACCAGTTCGATCTTCCAGATGGTCGAGAATGCCTACAAGGTGACGCTGGTGAGTGCGTTCGTGCCGCTGGTGGCAGGCATGTTCTGGCGGCGGGCGACGACGCTCGGAGCGCGCTGTTCGATTGTTCTCGGGTTGGCGTGCTGGCTGGTGCTGGAATGGTTGGCGCCGAAGGGCATCGTGCCGCCGCAACTGGCGGGGCTGGTGGCCAGTGGTGCAGGCATGATCATCGGGTCGCTCGTGACCCGCAGGAGGGCGTGATGCTGCGAATCGTGATCGTCGGGACCGGATGGTGGGGCATGGAGTTGGGCAAGGCGGCGAAGGCGGTGCCGGCGAAGGTCGCGTTGCTCGGCTGCACCTCGTTGTCGAAAGAAGAATGCGCCCGCTTCGTGGGCGCGCTCGGTGGCCGTGTGTTCGACAGCTATGAGGCAGTGCTTGCCGATCCGGGCGTTGATGCCGTGCTGCTCGCCACGCCGCACTCGTTGCACGCCGGCCAGATCATCGCCGCAGCAAAGGCGCGCAAGCATGTGTTCTGCGAGAAGCCGTTCACCCTCACGGTCGCGAGCGGCGCCGAGGCGATCGCAGCGTGTGAGCGCCACAAGGTGGTACTCGGCGTCGGGCACAACCGGCGCTATATGCCCGGCGCGCGACTGATCAAGCAACGGGTCGACGCCGGCGAGCTGGGCACCATCCTGCACGTCGAAGCCAACTACTCGAGCAATCTCGAAGGCCGCTATCCGGCCGGACACTGGCGTCGCGAGCCCGCCGAGATTCCGTGTGCCGGCCTCACGCCGATGGGACTGCACATGGTCGACACGTTGACCTGGATGCTGGGGCCGATCCGGCGGCTGGTCGCGATCGCCAAGCATCGTGCGCTGTCGATACCGCTCGACGACACCTGCGCGAGCCTGTTCGAGTTGCAAAGCGGCGCGACCGGCACGCTCGGCACGCATCTCGCCTGCGGCATCACCGCGAATCTGCGGATCTACGGTTCGAAGGCGAATGTCGATGCGCGCGACAACTTCGCCGATGTCTGGATCGAGCCGACCGATCCTGCGCAGCCGCGCATGCATCATCGCTTCACGGTCGACGACAGCCTGCCGCGCGAAATCGAAGCATTCGCCGATGCGTGCGCGGGTTCCGCCGCGTTTCCGGTCAAGCCGGCGGAGGCGTTGCGTAACATCGCGGTGCTGGAGGCGATGCGCACGTCGGCTGCAGAGGGCAATCGCTGGGTGGACGTGGCGCAGATCGATTAAGTGGAGGACGGACATGGACTTCGGTTTCAGCATTCCCACGCGCGGACCCCTTGCGGACACCGCCACGATCCTCGCACTCGCGCAGCGCGGCGAGGCTCTCGGGTTTCGCCACGTTGCGATCTCCGATCACATCGTGATTCCGCGTGCGATCGATTCCCCGTATCCCTATGCCGACAACCGCAGGATGGCCGGCGCCGACTCGGGCAAGTGGTTCGAGCAGCTCTCGCTGATGGCGTTTCTCGCCGGCGCGACCTCGCGGATCCGCATGCTGAGCTCGGTGATGGTGGTGCCGCATCGACCGCCGGTGCTGACAGCCAAGATGCTCGCGAGCATCGATGTGCTGAGCGGCGGGCGCGTCACGGTCGGCTGCGGCGCCGGATGGATGGCCGAGGAGTTCGCCGCCATCGGCGCGCCGCCGTTCAAGGAGCGCGGCAAGGTGACCGACGAGTACCTGGCCATCTTCAAGACGCTATGGACGCAGGACGAGCCGCGGTTCGACGGTGCCTACGCGCAATTCGCCGACATCACTTTTCTGCCCAAGCCGGTCCAGCGCCCGCATCCGCCGTTGTGGATCGGTGGCGAGAGCCCGGCGGCGTTTCGCCGCGTCGTGCGCCTCGGGGATGCGTGGTATCCGATCGGCAACAACCCGGAATTCCCGCTCAACTCGGTGGCGCGTTACCGCACGGCACGCGACACGCTCGAGGCGGCGGCCAATCAGGCCGGCCGCGATCCGGTATCGATCGATCGCGCTTACATGGCGATCTGGCCGTTCGAGCAGGCCGTGCGCCTCGATGACGGTGGGCGGCAATTGTTCACCGGTGGAGTGAGCGCGGTGGCTGACGACGTGCGCGCCATGGCTGAACTCGGCGTGCGCCACTTCCTGTTCAACCTGCAACGCGCGACGTTGTTCGACTCGATCGCGGCGATGGAGGCGTTGGCGGCGGTGCTGATGCCGCTGTCCGACCAGCCCATTCTTCAGCCGACCTTGGCTTGATGCTTACGCAGCAGGCTTTGCCGACGTTGGAGTCACCGCCGCATCGATCTTCTCGAAGTCGATGCGTTCTGCCACCGGCAGCCCGAGCAGATAACGGCGCAGACAGTCCAGACCCAATTCAGCCGCGCCGAGCCGCACCCAGTCGCGTCCGCCCACCAGCCGGCTGCGACGTGACACGGTCTCGCGTTCGGTGGCGATGGCCAGGCAGATCGTACCGCCGAAGTCGATGCGATCGGTCCCATCATCGATGTCGATCAGTACCGCCAGCGCGTGGGTGGCACCGCTTTGCACACGCGCGGCCTGCGCGATGAGTTCCGCCGATTCCTTCGTGTACTGACTGCCGATCGCGTGCCGATCGACACCGACCGCCGCGCAGATCTGCTGCCGGTCGAGTGCAGACAGGCCGCGACGGATCACCTTCTCGGCACCTGGCAACGGCGCGATGCGCGCGGCCATCTGTCCGCTGGTGAACGTCTCCACCAGGGTGAGCGACCCCTGCTGTCCGGCCAACGTCTCGAGGATCACTTTCTCCAGCGTCTGATCGTCCTCGGCGAGGATGAAGTTACCCAGGCGCTTGCGAACTTCCTGCTCGATCGGTGCGAGCTTGGCGCGCACGTCATCCATGTTCTTGCCGCGCACCAGCAGCTTCGTTTCCAGTTGCGGATAGTGCGCGCGAAAGCCGAGCTTCACGCTGCCATCGGGCGCCATATCCTCCAGCCCCTGCAGCAGGGTATCGACGTGCGACTCGCCCAACCCGTATGAGTGGAAACGCTTGAGGAAGATCGAGACCTGCAGGCCGCTCTTGGCCAACAGGCGCGGAATGATCTGCTCCTCGAGCATGCGCCGCAGCTCGCGCGGCACGCCAGGGGTGAAGAAGAATCGCGCCTTGCCGATGTCGAGGGCGAATCCGCACGCGGTGCCGATCGGGTTGTCGAGCACTTCGGCGGTGGCAGGCAGCATCGCCTGCTTGCGATTGTTGGGCGGCATCTGCCGGCTGCGCAGCCGGAAGAATTCTTCCATGCGCTGCAGCCACGGTTCGTTGAGCACCAGCTCGACCCCGGCGGCGCGCGCGGCGATCTCCTGCGACAGATCATCCACCGTCGGACCGAGTCCGCCATTGACGATCACCGCGTCGGCGCGCTCTCCGGCGAGTTTGAAGGCCAGCAGCAGGCTGTCGCGATCGTCGCCGACGGTGGTCTCCCAGCTCACCGACAGGCCCACGTCCTCCAGCTTCTGCGTGACGTAGCTGAAGTTGGTGTTGACGATCTTGCCGGTGAGCACTTCGTCGCCGGTGCATATGACTTCGATGCGCATGTTGTGAAGCTCCTGGGATGCTTGGGCGCGCCGCCATCGATGGCGCAGTGCCGGCGCCGCCGCGATGAGGCCGCCGAGGCGGGCGCGAGCGGGGCGTTCAAGGTCGTGCAGGATACCTCGCGCCAGCACCCGACGAACCGCGAGGCGTGACGACGGGGTGTGACCGATGCGGCGGTGGATGTGACGGCACGGGTGCTGTTTGGACTAAGATTGCGGTCTGGTTCTTCAGCAGGATTTACGCGTATGCCGATGTTCGATTTTCAGTGCACGCGCTGCGCCCACGGTTTCGAGGCGTTCGTGCGCGGATCGACGACCCCCGTCTGTCCGCAGTGTGCGTCCGAAGCCGTGACGCGCATGCTGTCCTCGTTCGGTGTGGGCGTCTCCGCCGGCGATCGCCGCGAGTCGGCGGGCGGTGGCAACTATCTGGGCAAGGCGCGCAAGGGCGGCGCCTTCGGCTGCGGCGCCAACTGCGCCTGCCACTAGCGCTGTCAGCGTAAGCCTTTTTGATTCCCTAGCTTCGTACAGCGGGCGTTGGGTGGGCAGCGCGCCTACCTGGTACGGTGCTTGACCGGCTGACCCGCCTTCATGATGAGGTCGAGCCGCTCGCCCTGACGGAGCAGCACGGAGATGTCGCGCAGCGGATCTCCGTCCACGAGCAGCAGATCGGCTAGCGCGCCCGTAGCGATCACGCCGAGTTCCCCTTCGCGTT
The DNA here is from genome assembly GCA_902825905.1 of uncultured beta proteobacterium. Classification (GTDB taxonomy): domain Bacteria; phylum Pseudomonadota; class Gammaproteobacteria; order Burkholderiales; family SG8-39; genus CADEDU01. Next base: position 14,857 of record CADECO010000069.1, on the reverse strand, counting down.
TGAGCACTTCGGCCGCGGTCAGCGTGGCAGCGCGAATCGCCGCGGCATTGCCCAGGATTTCCGCGCGAATCCGGAACTCCTCGCTCTGCAGCCGGTGTGATTCGCCCAGCAGGTCGGAGCCGAACGCCATCTTCACGCCCGCATCGCGAAAGATCTCCAGAGATTGCAGCGCCGGCGCGTGTGCGGCTTCGATCTTGCGCACCGATTCATCCGGCAGGCCAAGTGCCTTGCCTTCCTTCGCCAGCGCCTCGTAGGTGATCAGCGTCGGCACTGCGATCGCGCCGTGCTGGGCCATCGCGCGTGCGGCGTCGGCGTCGACCAGATTGCCGTGTTCGATCGTGCGTACCCCGCACTCGACGGCGCGCCGGATCGCACGTCCGGTGTAGGCGTGCGCCATGACGTAGGTGTCGGCGTTCGCGGCTTCTTCACAGATCGCCTTGATCTCGTCGCGCGAGTAGCCGAGGAAGTGGATCGGATCGTTGGGCGAAGCCACGCCACCCGAGGCCATGATCTTGATCTGCGTGGCGCCCTTGAGAATCTCCTCGCGCACCGCCACCCGGCAGGCATCGACGCCGTCGACCACGCGAGCGAGCGAGCCGACCTTGAATGCACAGGCGCATGGCTCGAGCCAGTCGGTGCGCGGCCGGAAATCACCATGTCCGCCGGTCTGCGAAAGCGCCTTGCCGGCGGGGAACAGACGTGGCCCGATAATCAATCCCTCGTCGACTGCGCGGGCGATTGCCGCGTCGGCGCCGCCGGCATCGCGCACCGAGGTGAAGCCGCGCATCAGCATGCCCTGCAGGATCGGCATGGCGCGATACGCCGCGAGCACGTTCGGCCACTGCGCCACCTGCGCGAGGTTGAACGAGGCGGCGACGACGTGGACGTGGCAGTCGATGAAACCCGGCAGCAGCGTGCGCCCCGCGGCATCGATCACCTGCGCCGCGTTGCTCTGAATCGGGCGATCGGACACTTCACGAATACGGTCGCCTTCGATCAGCACCGAGGTGTTCGGGCGTAACACGGCCTCGCGATCGTTGGCGCCGAGATCGAGCAGTTGCGCGTTGCGGATGAGCCAGGTGGTCGCCATGGATGAGTTCGGTCCGTTCCTGGATCAGTGCAGCCCGAGCGCTTGCAGCAACCCGCTCTTCTGGATCTTGCCCAATGCCGTTTTCGGCAAAGCCTCGACGAAATGGATGTGGCGCGGATGCTTGAAGCGAGCGATGCGACCTTCGAACAGCGTCAGCACCTGCTCGCGGGTGAGCGTGCTGTTGGGCACGCGCACGATCACGGCGACTGCGACTTCGCCCCACTTCGGATCGGGCTGACCCAGCACCGCACATTCGAGGACGTCGGGACATGCGGCAAGCACGTTCTCGATCTCAGCCGGATAGATGTTCTCGCCGCCGGAGATGATCATGTCTTTCGAGCGCCCGACTACCCAATAGAAACCATCTTCGTCGATGCGGGCCAGATCGCCGGAATGGAACCAGTGGTCCTGAAAGGCCGGGTTGTGGGGATCCTTCCAGTAGCCCTGCATCATGTTCTTCGCGCGCAGCCAGAGTTCACCGACCTCGCCGCGCGGCACGTCACGACCCTGGTTGTCGACGAGGCGCACGTCACAGTGCAGCGCGGGCTTGCCTGCCGAACCGATCTTGCGGCTCGCGTCCTCGGGCCGCAACGCGATCGATACCGGCCCGGTCTCGGTGGCGCCGTAGACCTGGACCACGGTCACACCGCGCGCGATGAATGCCTCGATGTACTGACTCGGCACGACCGATGAACCCATATTCAGCAACCGCAGCGAGCTCAGATCGGCGGCGGGCCACTGCGGATGCTCCAGGATGGCGCGGACGGTCGCGGGCACCAGCAGCGACACCGTCGCCTGTTCGGCGGCGACGTCGCGCAGCCAGGCTCCCGGATCGAACCGCGCTTCGATTGATACGGTCGCGCCGGCATGCAGCGCCGGCAGGGTTTGTATGCACAGGCCGCCGACGTGAAACATCGGCAGACCCATCAGTACGCGGTCGTGCACGTTGAGATCCTGCGCGTGCGTGGCGCAGACGATGTTCCACAGCATGCCTTCCTGGGTGTGCACCGCGCCTTTGGCTTTGCCGGTGGTGCCCGAGGTATAGACGATCATCATCGGCAGCGCATCGTTGCCGCCCTCGTCGACGGCGGGTGCCCCGGATCGCGTGATCGCGGACCACAGTGGGGGACTGAGTGGTGGACCGAGTGGGGTATCAAGTCGCTCCGGCCAAGCCGTGCCGTCGCGCGCGGCATGGGTCGACACCAGTCGCACCGCGGGCCGCGCTGCTCGAATCGCGGCGACGCTCGCGGCAAAGTCCGGATCGGCGATCAGCACATCGGCATCGGCGTGATCGACGATCCCCGCGAGCTCCGGCCCCGCTAACCGGAAGTTGAGCGGGACCAGCATGGCGCCCAGTCGCGCGAGTGCGAACAGCAGCACCACCAGCTCGGGATCGTTGTAGCCGAGATAGGCGACGCGATCACCGCGGCGCACACCCAGCTCACGGGCGAGCGCGGGCGTGGCGGCATCGATGCGCTGCCATAGCGCGGCGTAGCTCAGGCTTCGCCCCTGGAACCGCAGCGCCGGGTGCTCGGGACGCAGACTCGCCCAGCGCTCGATGAAGCGGGCGAAGCTCAATCGTCCGCCTCCCCGGATTCGTACAGGGCTTCGCGGCCCATGCGGTCGAGCACCAGTTCGGCGGTCCAGGGCAACATCAGCGAGCCGCAGCGGCTGTCGCGATACAGACGTTCCAGCGGCAGTGATCGCAGCATCGACTGCCCGCCGCAGGTACGAATCGCCAGCCGGCAGATCTCGTTCGCGTTCTCCATGATCGTGTAATGCGAGGCGTACACGCGCAGGCGCACGTCCTTCGACGGATCGACCTTCGCCTGCTGCACCGAATGCAGGAACAGCGCGCGGGTCTGCTCCAGCTTGATGCGCATCTCGGCCACGGCGATCTGTTTGGTGGGATACATACGCCGCTTCACCGGCGGCATGCCGGGCACTTCGCCGCGCAGATACTGAACGGTGAAATCGTAAGCGGCCTGTGCGATGCCCATGTAGGTGGGCGAGAGCGTGGCGAACATGTGCGGCCAGCGCATCGCCGCCTGGTGGTACACGCCGCGCGGCATGAGTTGCTCGACATCGCTCACGAACACATCGTTGAACAGGATGTCGCGCGACACCGTGCCGCGCATGCCGAGCGGATCCCAGTCGCCGCGGATCGAGAATCCCGGCGCGTCGGCGGGCACGGCGATGTACATCGTGTCGCGCGTGGTGCGATCGGGCTTGTCTTCGGTGCACAGCACGCCGTAGTAGTGCGCGGCGCCGGACAGGGAGGCGAAGATCTTCTTGCCGTTGAGCAGCCAGCCGCCCTCGACCTTGGTTGCGGTCGTGCCGAACGGCGCCTTGCCGGCCGCGGCCGCGCTGCCTTCGGAAAACGGTTGCGCGTAGATCTTGCCCTGCTTGACGACGCGCTCGAAGTGCACGGCGCGATTGGCTTCATGCTGCTTGCGATCGGCCGGCGACATGTCGAGCGGTTCGGACAGGGCGCCGCTCCACATCGTGGTGCACGCGTGCATGTTGAACGTGAGTGCGGTGGCGCCGCAATACCGGCCGATGGTTGCGGCGACGATGCAATAGGTGGGGAAATCAGCGCCCAGCCCGCCGTACTGCTTCGGTACGCACAGCCCAAGCAGCCCGGCATCGCGCAGATCGTCGTAGTTCTCGAATGGAAAACTCGCTTCACGATCGTACTTGGCGGCGCGCGCGGCGAACTTCTCCTTGCCCAGCGATTCGGCCAGTGCCACCAGGCGGCGTTGCTCGTCAGTGAGGGAATAGCCATCGCCGACGATCGGCGGCGGGACATAGCCCTTGGCGGTTGTACTCATCGTTTCGGACCTCAGCGTCGCGGATTGGCGGAAGTGGGGAAGTGTTCAGCGAGGAAGTGCCGCAACGCATCGTTGAACGCGGCGGGCTGTTCCATGTTGGCGAGGTGGCCGGCGCCGGGTAGCTCGACATAGCGCCCACCCGGAATCTTCTCTGCCATGCGTTGCATCACCGCGGATGGCGCGTTGGCGTCGCGTTCGCCGGCGAGCACCAGCGTCGGTACGGTGATGGCGGGCAGCCACGCACGGCGATCGAACCCCACCAGCACGTGCATCGCGGCACGGTAGGTGGCAGGCGGCACCGCGGCCATCAAGGCGCGGGCCTGTTCGGCGCAACCGGTTGCCGCATGTTCGCCTAGCATCGACGGGACCAGCCTGGCGGCAACCTCCGCCATGGTGCGGCCTTCGTCGAGCGGTTTCAGGCGCGCAGCGAGAAACTCCTGCTGCCAGTTGCCGTCGGCCTTACCAAACGCCGGACTGGTGGCGAACAGCACCAGCCCTTGATAGAGGCCGCGATGTGCCCCGGCGAATTCCTGCGCGACCATGCCACCGAGGCTGTGTCCGACCACCACCGTCGTGCGACTGCCTAACTGCTCGATCATTCGGGCCAGCGCATCGGCGGCGCTGGCCATGGTGTAGGGCTCGATCAGCGCTGAAGAACCGTACCCCGGCATGTCCCAGGCGACGGCGCGGTATCCGAGCGCGGCGAACACGTCGAGTTGCTCGGTCCAGGCGTGTGCGCCGCCGCCGACGCCGTGCAGGAACACCAGAGCGCAATCGCCGGTGCCGCGTTCGATGAAGTGGGGCACGATCATGCCTCGTTGCCCTAGGCGAGCGGTGCCATCAGCCGACCGTCATCGACGACCGTGCTGTCGTCGAGCTTCACCGTGCAGTGGCGCAGCGGCAGATCGAAGTGGCCGAGGGTGTAGCGGCCGGCGACCTCGTTGGCACCGGTCGAGTAGAGGAAGTTCCCGGCAAAGGCGCGCAATTCGGTGCCGTTGAAATCGCGCCGATCGTAGAACGTCATCGCGTCCCAGCGCGCGGCCGGGTTCATGCCCCAGCCGACGTGCGACACCGCGTACGCCTCCTGATCGCCCCAGGCCGCGAGGTAGCCGCGCATCATCTCGGCGTCCACGCCCGCACCCTGAATGTCGCGCACGTAGTCGTTCTCGATCACCAGTTTCACCGGCTCGTCCAGATAGCGCTTGAAGGTGAGATTGACATCGCCTGGGGCGAGCAGGAGCGTGCCGTTCACCGAGTTGGCGCGCGGAAACGCCAGACAGATGCCGCCGGGCCAGTGTGCAACGGTGCCCGGCCGCGCGGTGTACCCCCACACGCCGCCGACGCGAGCTTCCTGCAGGTCGATGCTGAGATGGGTGCCGGCGGGCGAGGTGACCGTCATGGTCTTGGCCTCGCGCAGCATGCGCATGCCCTGGCGCACCTTGGGTTCCAACGCCGGATCGGGCATCAATCGTTCGAGTGCCTCGGGATGTTCGTTGGAGATCATCAGCACCCGCGCGCCGCCCTTGAGGATGTCGGGCAGCTCGACCGCGTGCAGCAGCCCCTCGACCGTGAGATCGGCAACGAACACCGAACCAGCCAGAGCTGCGACCGCCGGCTGCAGCCGCCCGATCACGTCGCTCGCGCCAGTCGAACGCACCGGCGCCGGCGCGGTGTTGCGTGCGCTGGGCAGCACCAGATGGAACGGGCGCGCACCCAGCCGCAACAGCGCCAGCTCCGCCAGCTCGACGTTGACCTGGCGCGACTGCGTTTCCGATAGCACACAGCACGCATCGCCCTTGGCCACACCGCAGCGCGTGAAGACTTCAGCGAAACAGTCGATCCACTTGCCTTCGATTCGTTCACGCAGCATTGGTCTTGCCTCGGGATGGGGGATCGATAGCGCGGCTTTCCGCCGTGCCGTGCTCGTTGACGAGGTGTTCAACGCGTTCGGCCGACTGCCGGGCTTCGCGTTCAGCGCGCGTGGCACGGCGCTCGGTCCACTTGGCGGCAAGCTTCGGTGCGCGGCCCGGCGTGCTCCACGGGCACACCGCGATGCAGATGCCGCATCCGAACGTCTCGTTGAAATACGGAATGCATTTGTCGAAATCGACATACCACTTGGTTTCACCGCGCACCGTCTGCTTGGCGCGGAAGATCGCATCGGGTGGACAGGCGTCGGTGCACACCTGGCAGTTCGCGCAGAAGTCGTCCGCGCCGAACGCATCGGGGGCGTCGGGCACGAGCGGCATGTCGGTCGTTATCGCGGCCAGCCGCAGCGACGAGCCGAACCGGCGATTGATGATCGAGCCATGCTTGCCCAACTCGCCGAATCCACACGCAAGCGCCGCCGGCAGGATGCTGAGCGAGCCGGCCCATGGCCCCTGGTGCGGCGTGGCCTCGAACCCCTGCTCGCGAATCCATTGGGTGGTGTACGCCGACACGCGCGCGCCGCGGTTGTATTCGTGCGCCACCACGGTTGCGCCGTTGGGATGCTCGGCGGTGGCGGGCGCCTGCGACAGCTCCGCGTGATCCATCGCCACTGCGAACACGATCACGTAAGGATGCGCGGGCACGTCGTAGCCTTCGAAGATCCAGTTCGGATCGAGACGCGTCACGCCAACCAGGTCGGCCTCGTGCGCAAGTGCGAACGCCTTCAATCGCTCGGTCCATTGCGCGGCACTTGCTTCGACGCGGGTGGAGGCGGGCGGGGCGATCTTGCGTGGTCCGCGATCGCCATGCGCGTAGATTTCGCCCAGCAGCGGCACCGAGTTGAAGCGCGCGACGATATTCGTTTGATAGGCACCGAAGGCCTCGCGCTCGGGGCGATGCCAGAAGATCGGCGTGGGCCGGCGCGGCTGTGCCTCACCCAATCCATTGATGGTGTTGCCGCTCATCGGCGGCCAACTATCGCGCTCGCCCGGCGGTGGGGTCCATGGCGTTTGATTGCGTTTGCTCATCCGCTGCCCCAGACGGTGCGTGCAACGCTTGCCACCAGTTCGAGTTTGGCGCGCTGCTCGGCCTCGTTCATCGGCGCGCCGCCGACCGTCGTGCCGAACCCGCATTGCGGGCTGACGGCCAATCGCTCGATCGGCACGATCCGTGCGGCTTCGTCGATGCGGCGTGCGACGGCATCGGCGTTTTCCAGGGTGGGTGTTTTCGAGCTGACCAATCCGAGAACGACGCTCGTATCGGCAGCGAGGTGGCGCAGCGGGCGGAAATCGCCGGCGCGGTCGCTGTCGTATTCGAGCAGGAACTGGTCGACGTCGGTCTGCCCGAACAGGCGCTCGGCCACCGGCTCGTAGCCGCCCGAGCCGATCCAGTGCCCGCGATAGTTGCCGCGGCACAGATGCATGCCGATCGTCACGCCGGCAGGGCGATCGCGCAGCACTTCGTTGTTGGCCCACAGGTAGCGGTCGAACAACGTGCGCCAGTCCCAGCCCCATTGGGCGACGATGCCCTGGATGCGCGGATCGCACAGCAGCGCGATCGGCACTTCGTCGAGTTGCACGTAGCGGCAGCCCATGGCGGCCAGCGCGGCGATCTCCTGGCGATAGACCGCGATCAGGTCGCGCCAGTAGAGCTCTTCGTCGGGATAGACGTTGCGATCGATGGCTTCGGGACCGCGATGAAAGTGAATGACGGAGGGCGAAGGCAGCGTGATCTTGACCGGCCTGGTCGCCACCTTGGAAGCGAAAGCGTACTCGTGCGTGGCGATGCCGTTGGTGCGGCGGATCGGAGCTTCGCAGTGCGGGACGGGCACCGACAGCGACGCATCGCCCGACTCGATGAACTTGAAGGCGGTGTCCTTGTGCACCAGACCATCGACTGCATCGACGAAACCGGCGAACCACGAGCGCCGGCGGAATTCGCCATCGGTGACAGCGCCGAGCCCCGCGTCTTCCTGCATGCGGACGCTCGCGCGGATCGAATCGTCGAGCGTGCGATCGAACGCTTGCTGCGCGAGCTGGCCGGCGGCGAGCTGTTTGTAGGCATCGCGCAGCGGTTTGGGGCGCAGCAGGCTGCCGATGTGATCGGCACGGCAAA
>CADECO010000069.1:2106-6792 GCA_902825905.1 uncultured beta proteobacterium | reverse complement strand
ACCGAGAACGGATCGGCGGTCCGCGGCTGCGAACGCAAGGTGACGATATCGCCGGTGTACCAACGCAGAAACGGCGTGATGGTGTTGGACCAGAGCGGCGTCATCACCAGCGCACCTTGTTCACCCTCGGCGACGGGCTTGCCCGATGAGGGGTCGATCACTTCCAGATAGAACAGATCGGTCCAGGCCGGCATGCCGTCGACGCCGTCGCGCTCGACCGTGATCATCGAGCCCTCGGTCATGCCGAAGCCGTTGTAGACCTTCGCGCCCCACACGCGTTCGATCTTGTCACGCTTGGCCTGCGTCAGCGGCTCGGCGCTCACCAGGATCTTGCGCACGCTCGAGCCGGCGAGATCGATATCGTGCATCTCCGCGACGTTGGCCAGATGCAGCGCGTAGCTGGGCATCGCGCAGAAAATCGTGGGCTTGAGCTCGCGAATCAGCTCGAGCTGGATCTGCGACGGCGTGGTGGTGCCGGCGCCGGCCCAGATGGTCGAGATGCCCTCCATCTGCGCCGAGCGTGGCGTGAGCTGACCGACCGGGTGGATGCCCATCGGAAACGACACGTGCGCGACATCGCCGGCGGCAGCGCCGATGCATGGCCAGATGCGACGAAACGCCACGCCGAGCGCGTAGTGCATGTCTTCAGCGGAGCGCGGGTAGAACAGCGGCTTGCCAGTGGCGCCGCCGGAGCGCCAGTACTCCACCGACGTGGATGGTGGCGCGATGCAGAAATCGCTGTAGAACGCTTCGGTGGGGAGCTTGCGCAGCTCGTCCTTGGTGAGCACCGGGATGCGCCGCCAGTGCTCCGGATCATCGAGCTTGTCGAGATCGATGCCCGAGACACGGGGCGCCAGCAGCTTGGAGCGGCGCGCGCGTTCGATCGCGATGCGTTTGCGCTCGCGCTGGATCTTCTCGATCGCAGCCGGGCTCTCGGGCAAACCCAGCGCCCAGGGCGAGCCTGATCCGTGCACGTTGTCGTTCCAGGCTCGTTCGATCATGGCGTTCGGGGCGGGGTGGAGTCCGGGGTGGAGTCCGGGGTGGCGTCCGGGGTGGCGTCGTGTGCGCGATCGTAGCGGATCGGCTCGGTGGCGGCGGCGGGAGGTTGATCGACGCTCAGGCGCGCACGGGTGTGCTCAAGGGTGCGTGCCAGCCCTTCGGCCGTCATGCCGTAGTGGCTGGGCAGGAACCAGTCGAACAGCCCGAAGCGGGCGCGGGCGCTGCCGGCTCTCGCGTAAGTCATGCACACCAGTTGCAATCCGCCCGCGTGCGCCATGCCGAACGCGCTGACGTCGCTCCAGCGCAACTCGAAGCGCTTGAACGTCGTCGCGAACGACAGACCTGCGTGCGTCAGGCGCAGCGGCTGCCACGGCGGTGCAAGGGTGAGCAGCGTGATGGCTGCGAGCAAAGCGGCTGCAATTCCAAGCCCTGCGGCAAACGGCGGATGCGACCGTACGAACAGCAAACTCAGGGCGGCGACGACGATTGCCGCGGCGATGCCGGTGGCCCACGCGGCGCGCCCCGGCGCCAGCACCAGGAAGGCGGCTGCGGGTGATGAGGAGTTGGTACGACCGGAGTCAGTGCTCAAGGGCGCGCAGTATGCGGTGATCGATCGTGATCACCGCGGATCGTGATCGCCGCGGCGAGCAGCCATCGAGCTTCGAGCTTACCGCGGCGCGCTTGCGTCGGTGAGCACGCGTCCGTCGCGGCCGTACTGGCCCCGATGTCTGAGCCCGGTCTCGACCAGCTTGCCCAGATCGTAGCGATAGCCGATCAGCTTGGCGAACGTGCGCGCCCGACGGATGAGCGTGTCGTGCGGCAGCGGCGTGCCCTGGTAGCCGATTACGAGCTTGTTCGCGGCGCCTTCGACGTCGAGCACGACCACGCTCGGAAAGATCTCCTGGTAGGTGCGGATCATTGAATCGAACAGCGGATTGACCCCTGGCCCCCACACGTTGCCGACGACGACGCCCGAGCCGGTCAGCGCGTCTTCCACGCTTTGCAGGAATTCGCGCGTGGTGAGTGCGTGGGGAATGCTGTCGGTGCCGAAGGCGTCGAGGACGATCAGGTCGTACCGGCCCTTGTATTGGGCGATGAATCGGCGCCCGTCGTCGACGTAGCAGCGCATCTTGGCATCGTCGCGATAGCCGAAGTGGCTCTTGGCGACGGCCACGACTTCCGGATCGATCTCCACCGCGTCGATCGTCATGTCGGGAAACTTCCTGCGAAACAGCGAAGGCAGCGTGCCCCCGCCCAGACCGACCACCAGCGTGGTGCGCGGATGATCGGCCAGCGCCAACCCGATCGGCACCAGGCGGGCGTAGGGGAGTTCGAGGTGCTCCGGGTCGCCCAGCTTCACCGCGGTCTGTCGCGCACCGCCGCGCTCGAAGCGCAGCATGCGCAGGCCGCTGTCGTCTTCGGTGACGATGATGGAGTTGAAGCGCGACTTGCGCTCCAGGATGACCTGTTCGTCGGCGATCGCAACGGCCGACAGCAGCGATGCGATCAACGGTGCCGCAATCCAGCGGACCATGATGGTGGTGGCCGGGCCGGCTGATGGCGATGAATCGGGCGCCACGCAATGGCTCGCTCGCATGTCTCGATCCCCCTGCTGTTGTTTTCCCCGCGGGCTCAAGTTTCCACGATGGCTGACCGATGCCGCAAGAGCGATCCGCGCGGGGCGCTCAGACGGTGGGGAATGATCGATAATCGACCCTCGCTCTGGTCGTCACGAAGCTCCGTAGTCCGGTAGACCCGATCGGCATCCTTCCCCTCTCCGAGGAGTGCACGCCATGCCGCAGTCGATCCCGCAGTCGATCCCGCGGTGGATACGTGATGTGCGATGGTCGCGTCCGCAACTGGCGCTGACCTTCGTGGTTCTTTGCGCCGCGATCCTGATGATGATGGGGCGGTCGGGCCCGCTGACGATGAACGGGTCGGGGCGATCGCCTTTCGAGGCGTGGTTCGCCGACCGGACGGCGAAGACCGAACCCGTGCTGCCGTTCGTACTCTGCGGCGCGGCCGTGCCCGGTGGGTTGCACGATCCGCTGCTTGCGGCTGATGGCCGGCCACGGCCGGTGGCCACCGTGGTGTCGTCCGAGCCGTTGTCGCACGCGCCGGGCAAGCGCATCACCGTCGCGGTGGTGAAGTTCGCGCCCGGCAGCTACAGTCCGCCGCACGTGCATGGCGGCACGGTGAGCGTCTATATCCTGAAGGGCACGATCCGCTCGCAGATCGACAGCGGGCCGATCGGCACGTTCAAGCCCGGCGACACGTTCTTCGAGCCGCTCGGCGCGGTGCACACGCTCTCGGAAAACGTTAGCGTCACCGAGCCGGCCGAGCTGCTGGCGATCTTCGTGCACGAAGAAGGCGCTACCCTGACGACGTATCTGGAGTGAGCTTGACCCGCGAACGCATCTCCACCCGCGTCACCCCGCGCGGCAGTCTCGAAGTCCTCTCGCAACAGGAAGCGCAGAAGCTGCTCGATGCCGGCGGCGGCGGACTGTATCCGCTGTTTCGTCGTTGCGCGCTGGCGGTCCTCAATAGCGGCGCATTCACCGACGATGCGCTGAAGGTGATGGAGGAGTACGCCGACTTCGACGTGCGCATCGTGCAGCGTCCGTGGGGATTGCAGCTCGACATCGAGAACGCGCCGCCGAGTGCGTTCGTCGACGGCGAGATGATCCAGGGCGTGAAGGAACATCTGTTCGCGGTGCTGCGCGACGTGGTCTACATCGGCACCGAGATCACCAGTTCGCGCTTCGATCTCACCCGCTCGGCTGACATCACCAATGCGGTGTTCCACATCCTGCGCAATGCCCGGTTGCTGGAGGCGCGGGTGCGCCCCAATCTGGTGGTGTGCTGGGGCGGCCACTCGATCAGCCGCACCGAGTACGACTACACCAAGCAGGTCGGCTATGAACTCGGTTTGCGTGGATTGAACGTGTGCACCGGCTGCGGACCCGGTGCCATGAAGGGGCCGATGAAGGGCGCGGCGATCGGCCACTCCAAGCAGCGCTTCGCCGGCGGGCGCTACATCGGCCTCACCGAGCCCGGAATCATCGCCGCCGAAGCGCCCAATCCGATCACCAATCAGCTGGTGGTGCTGCCTGACATCGAAAAGCGCCTGGAGGCCTTCGTGCGGGTCGGCCATGGCATCGTCGTGTTTCCGGGCGGGGCAGGCACCGCCGAGGAAATCCTCTACCTGCTCGGCGTGCTGCTGCACGAGGACAACGCGCGCATCGAGCTGCCGGTGGTGTTCACCGGCCCGCCGGAGAGCGCCGCGTACTTCGAGCAGATCGATGCCTTCATCGGCGCGACGCTCGGCCCGGCGGCGCAGTCGCGCTATCGCATCGTGGTCGATCAACCCGACGTCGTCGCGCGCGAGATGGCGCGCGGCATGCAGCGCGTGCGTGCGCAGCGGCGCGAGGACAAGGACGCGTGGAACTACAACTGGCTGTTGCGGATCGATGCGGCGTTCCAGGCGCCGTTCGATCCGACGCACGAGGCCATGGCGGCCCTGACGTTGCGCAGCGATCTCCCTGCACATGAACTGGCAGTGAATCTGCGCCGCGCGTTCTCCGGCATCGTCGCCGGCAACGTCAAGGATTACGGGCTCAAGCGCATCGAAGCGCACGGGCCGTTCGAGCTGCGCGGCGAGCCCGACATCATGCGCCGGCTCGATGC
>CADECO010000069.1:0-2006 GCA_902825905.1 uncultured beta proteobacterium | reverse complement strand
TCCTTGGCGCGGCCCACGCGTGACATCGGCAACTTGGCGCTGAGGGCAGGGCGGCCGCTGGCCTTGACTTGCGCCTCGGTCATGCCGACGCGGCCCAACGGCGGATCGACGAACAGCGCATACGCCGTGATCCGGTCGGTGACTTTGCGCGCGCCGCCGTCGAACAGATTGGCGGCGGCGATCTCGTAGTCGTTCCACGCGGTGTGAGTGAATGCCCCGCGGCCGTTGCAGTCACCAAGCGCGTACACGCCATCGACGCTCGTTCGAAGCGTGTCGTCGACGGTGACGTAGCCGCGCGCATCGATCGCGATCCCGGCGCGATCCAGGCCGAGGTCGTGCGTGTTGGGCGCGCGGCCGGTGGCCAACAGTACATGGGTGCCTTCGACAGCCGGCGCGCCCTCGGCGCAATCGAGGTTCACGCGCACGCGATCTCCCACGCGCGACAACGCCAGGCACTTCGCGTTCAGGCGCAGATCGATGCCTTCGCGGCCGAGGATCTCGGCGATCGCGTTCGAGACGTCTTCGTCTTCGCGCGCGATCAGCCGCGGCCCCATCTCGCATACCGTGACCTGCGCGCCGAACCGCCGATACATCTGCGCGAATTCCAGTCCGATGTAGCTGCCGCCGATCACCAGCAGATGCTCCGGGATGAAGTCGATATCCATCATGCGCGAGTTGTCGAGCAGGGGCACGTCGCGCGCGCCGGGCATATCGGGAATGATGGCGCGCCCGCCGACGTTGATGAAGATGCGCGGCGCCGTGAGTTCGCGATCGCCCACCTGCACCGTGTGCGCGGCACTGAAGCGCGCATGGCCGCGGATGACTTCGACGTTGCGCGCACCTTCGAGCCACTTGGTCACGCCTTCGCGCGAGCCTTGCACCACGGCATCCTTGCGCGCTTTCACCTTGGCCATGTCGACACGTACCGGCGCGTCGATCATCACCCCGTACTCGGCTGCGCGTCGGGCCACATGGGCGGTGCGCGCGCTGGCCACTAGCGTTTTCGTCGGGATGCAGCCGTTGTTCACGCAGGTGCCGCCGAAGCGGTGGCGCTCGATGATCGCGGTCTTCAATCCTTCCTTGCCGCAGCGCACCGCCATGGCAGGGCCGGCCTGGCCGGTGCCGATCACGATCGCATCGAAAGCTTCAGGCATGGTGGTTCTCCGGGATTGGTCGTTGGGAGACTACGTCCGCACGACCAGGGCGGATGCAGCACTTCTACGTAGACGTCGGCTGGCGCGCGGCAAGCATGATCGCCTTCATCGTCCGCACTGCTCCAGCCAGGCCGGAGAACATCGCCTCGCCCACCAGGAAGTGGCCGATGTTCAACTCTCTCACTTCGGGCAGGCGCGCAATCGGCGTGACGTTGTCGAACGTGAGGCCGTGTCCGGCATGGCATTCGAGGCCGAGCGTGCGGGTCAGCGCCGCCGCATGCGTGAGCCTTAGCAGTTCCGCGGCGCGCTCATCGCCTTGCGCCAGCGCGTAGCTGCCGGTGTGCAGCTCGACGCAGTCCGCGCCGACCTTGGCCGCGACCTCGACCTGACGCGGATCGGGGTCGATGAACAACGATACGCGTGAACCGGCCGCTTTGAGTGCGCTGATGAAATCCGGCAGTCGCGTCTGGATCGCCGCCACGTCCAGCCCGCCTTCGGTCGTTACCTCCTGGCGTCGTTCGGGCACCAGGCAGGCCGCATGCGGTCGCGCGTCAATGGCGATCGCGAGCATCTCGTCGGTGACCGCCATCTCCAGGTTGAGCGGCGCGTCGATGCCTTGTCGGATGCGGCGCAGATCGTCGTCGCGGATGTGGCGGCGATCCTCGCGCAGATGGATCGTGATGCCATCGGCGCCGGCGCCCAGCACCAGCAATGCGGCTTGCAGCGGATCGGGGTGTGCGCCGCCGCGCGCATTGCGAATGGTTGCCACGTGATCGATGTTGACGCCCAGGCGAATCATGATCGGAGTTCCTTGTCTTGGGAGTTCGTTGCGCTCGATGCAGTGGTTGAGCC
>CADECO010000068.1:3664-19360 GCA_902825905.1 uncultured beta proteobacterium | reverse complement strand
CATCCGAGGGGAGATCGATGATGCGCTCCGCCGCAACGATCCTCATGGCGTCGCTGGTGATGTCGAGCCTGGGCGGTTGCGGAGGGGTCATCTACGCCACGATCAAGAATGATCTCGGCGACGACGTCATGCTGCTCGGCCACGATCCGGTCGCGTATTTCATCCTGGGCAAGCCGGTGCGCGGCGACCCGCGGCACAAGGTGAGTCTGCCGCACCGCACGTACTACTTCATGAACGCGCAGCACAAGCGTACGTTCGAGGCCGATCCGGCGCGATACGAACCGCAGCACGGCGGGTTCTGCTCCAACGGCACCCCGTACAAGATCAAGTTGGGCAGCGATCCGACCGAGTGGGAGATCGTCGACGGCCGGCTGTTCATCTTCGGCGACATCGTCGGGCACTCACTTTGGAAGCTGCACATGCGCGAGAACATCGCCAACGCCGACAAGGTGTGGGACGAAATCAAAGACGTGCCTCACCGCGAGACGACCTTCCGTGCCTGGACCGGGCGTGTGCCGTGGTATCGCGACCACAACAGCCTGATGACCGAGTGGGACGCGAAATACCCCGACAAGCCGATCAGGTACGACCCCGGCGGCGTGGTGCGCAACCTGCTGCTCAAGTACCCAGGATGGCGCGCCCGTGAAGGCTTCGGGCAGCCGGCGCTTGGCGTAGTCGGGCTCGATGCGTGCCCACCCGCCTGCTCCGGCGCCGAGTCCCGGGGCTACGACCCGGGCTGGAAGTAGCCTTGCCGCTCGTCGCGCGGGCGCCGGCCGACGCTCGTACCGTTTTTCAGATTGTGCCCGCGCGGGACGAATTCACTATGCCGCGATACATCCCGAGCTTGGTGCGTACTGGCCGGTGGGATAATCGAAGCTTCCCCCATGCGATGACGGATCGCCCTGCCGGGGCCAGGGCCGCGACCATCCCCCCGTCAACGCGCCACTTCAGGTTCGATTCGAATGACCACGCTCGTGACCGGCGCGGCCGGTTTCATCGGTATGCACTTGTCGAAACGGCTGCTCGCCCGCGGCGACAAGGTGCTCGGCATCGACAACTTCAATGCCTACTACGATCCGCAGCTCAAGCACGACCGGCTGGCGCTGATCTCGACGCACCCCAATTTTTCGTTCGAGCGGCTCGACATTGCCGATCGCGCCGCGATGGAAGGGCTATTCAAGCGCCATCGCATCCAGCGCATCGTTCATCTTGCGGCTCAGGCCGGCGTGCGCCATTCGTTCAAGGCGCCGCAGGACTACATCGACGCCAACATCACCGGATTCCTCAATATTCTCGAAGCCTGCCGCCATAGCGGCATCGAGCATCTGGTGTATGCGTCGAGCTCGAGCGTGTACGGCGCCAACTCGAAGCTGCCGTTCAGCGAGCACGATCCGATCAACCATCCGGTGAGCCTGTACGCCGCGACCAAGCGCGCCAACGAACTGATGGCGCACACCTACAGCCACCTGTTCAACATTCCCACCACCGGCCTGCGCTTCTTCACGGTGTACGGGCCGTGGGGCCGGCCGGACATGTCGCTGTTCCTGTTCACTAAGGCGATCATCGAGGGCCGGCCGATCGACGTGTTCAACAACGGCGATATGCAGCGCGACTTCACCTACGTCGAGGATATCGTCGACGGTGTGGTACGCAGCCTCGACGTCGCCCCGAAGGCCCAGCCCGGCCAGCTCACCAACGACCCGGCCACCAGCCACGCCCCGTTCCGCGTGTTCAACATCGGCAACAACCAGCCAGTCAAGCTGATGCGCTTCATCGAGGTGATCGAGGAAGCGATCGGCAAGAAAGCCGTCAAGAACATGAAGCCGATGCAGCCCGGCGACGTGCACGCCACCTACGCCTCGATCGACGATCTCAACGCGCTCACCGGCTTCAAGCCGCGCACCTCGATCGAGGAGGGCGTGCGCAACTTCGTGGCGTGGTATCGCGAGTATTACAAGGTAACGGTGTTGGCGACTTGAATGCCTTCGCGCTCACCGCTCGGCCGGTTCGTGCCCCGGTCGTTCGATCGTGTTAGTGTTTCTACAATCCAGATGGTCTACTCTGAGGCTTCCGCAGCCCTCCCATGCGGCTCCTCTTTCTCGTCACTGAAGACTGGTACTTCGTAAGCCATCGGCTTGAGCTGGCCAAGGCAGCAATTTCGGCAGGGTTCGAAGTCGGCGTGGCAACACGGGTGCGCGCGCACGGTGAGCGTATTCGATCAGCCGGAATCGAGCTGATTCCGTTGCAGCTCGCGCGCAGAGGAACAAATCCTTTCGCCGAGCTCCGGGCGGTGCGGGAGATAGTGAAGACCTACCGCGCTTTCCGACCTGACATCGTGCATCAAGTCGCATTGAAGCCGATCGTCTACGGCTCCTTCGCGGCGCGACTTGCGCGAGTGCCGCACGTCGTCAACGCGCTGACCGGTCTGGGCTACGTCTTTTCTTCCGACGATATCGGTGCCCAGCTGGCGCGGCCACTGCTGACTGCTGCATATCGCGTCGCACTCCGGCAAGGGCGAGTGATCGTGCAAAACGTCGACGACCTGGCAATGCTCACAAGCAAAGGGATCGTCGCACTCGAGCATTGCGCCCTCATCTACGGGGCTGGTGTGGACATCGAACAATTCGCGCACTCCGAGGAGCAGCCCGGGCTAGTCCAGGTTGTTCTGCCGTCGCGAATGTTGCGCGACAAGGGAGTCGTGGAATTCGTTGCGGCTGCTCATCAGCTCAAAACTCAGGGCGTGCGTGCGCGATTCGTCCTCGTCGGAGCGTCCGACCCCGCCAATCCGAGCTCGATACCCGAATCACAGCTTCGCGCATGGGCAGATACTGGAGTGGTCGAGTGGTGGGGATGGCGCGACGACATGGCAGACGTGTTTCGCGGTGCGCACATCGTATGCTTGCCCTCGTATCGCGAAGGTCTGCCGAAGGCGCTGATCGAGGCCGCTGCGAGTGGCCGGCCGATCGTGACCTGCGACGTACCGGGTTGCCGCGAGGCGGTGATTCCCGACGAATCGGGTATTTTGGTCCCGGCGCGTGATGCATCCGCGCTAGCGCGCGCGTTGGCAGCGCTGATTGGTGATGGCGTCCGGCGCAAAGCAATGGGTGCGCGCGGGAGGCGCTTCGCCTTGGAAAAATTCTCGATGCAGCACGTTGCCGCCGAGACCATTGGCCTCTATCGGCGCATCTCCAGCCCGGCGTTGTTTCCGTCGGCGGCTGACCGCGTCGAATCCCGCTCCTAGCCGGCCTCGATGCGCATTCTGGTGACGGGGCCGACCGGATTCATCGGTCGAAGACTCGTTGAAGCTCTTGTATCCTCCGGGCACCAGGTGGTCGCTGCGGCGCGTAGAGTCGATCGGCTCGCGCAACCTGGGACGAGCGGCGTGACGTGGTTGAGCATCGGCGATCTTTCCGAGCCGATCGATTGGTCGGACGCGTTGCGTTCAGTCAATGCGGTCGTGCATTTGGCCGGCGTCGCGCACGTTGTGGATCGTGCCGATTCCGAATTGACAGACCGCTATCAGGTGGTCAATTGTGCTGCGACGCTGGCGCTCGCGCGTGCCGCGGCAGTTGCCGGGGTTCGGCGCTTTGTCTTTCTCAGCTCCGCCCGGGTCCATGGCGAGGGGACGGCAGGACGGGTATTTCGAGAAAGCGACATATGTGCGCCGGTCGATCCCTACGGTCGATCGAAGTTGGCCGCCGAGCGCGGCCTTGCCTCGATCGCTCGCAGTTCGGCACTTGAGCTGGTCGTGCTCCGACCGCCACTTGTCTATGGTCCTGGAGTGAAAGCCAACTTCCTGCGCCTCATGCAATGGATCCATCGAGGCGTGCCATTGCCTCTGGGAGCAGTCGGCAATCGACGCAGCATGATTTATCTCGACAATCTTGTCGCTGCGACCCAGATCGCCCTTGAGCACCCGAGTGCATCCGGGGGCACCTATCTCGTGAGCGACGGGCAGGACCTGTCAACCCCGCAGCTCATCCGAAGCCTTGCCGAGGCGCTTGGCAAGCCAGCGCGCCTGCTCAAGGTGCCGGGTGCTCTTCTGCGCTTGGGCTTCCTGGCGATCGGGCGAGGCGCGGACTACCAGCGCCTATGCGGCGAATCTGCGGTCGACTCGGCGCGCGCGCGACTCGAACTTGGGATCGTCCCGACGGTCCGGGTCGACGAGGGTCTGCATTCCACGGCGCGCTGGTTCCTGGAGCAGTATGTTCGAGGGGCGCGTCGATGAAGCCAAGGCTCGCGTCCCGAGTGAACCTGTGGCACCAGTAGCAGCTGCGCTACTCGAGCTGCTTCGACGTCTGTCCGATGCGCGATCGGTAGACGCAAGGATCGCGCGCGCCGCGGCCGTCTCGGGAGGACTGTCGGCGGGTGTAAAGGGCGCGGCGTTCGCCAAAGAGATTCTGGTCGCGGCGATTTTCGGCGTATCCCAGCAACTCGATGCCTACTTGATTGCATTGATGCTGGTTGGCGTGCCGAGCGGAATCATCGTAAATGCCGTGCAATGGACCCTTGTCCCTGAGTTCGTCGGCACGGACTTGCATCGCGGGCGTGAGCAAGCGCGCTCGCTCCTGCGCCAAGCGGTCTCGTTCGGGCTGATTGCTCAGCTTGCGTTGCTCGGGTTGTGCGCGGCCCTGCTACCGTGGCTTCTCCCGCATCTTGCAGCACCGTTCGACGAGCAGGGTTCCTCCGCGTTGCGTAACGGTTTGCTGTTGCTGTGTCTCTACTACTTCGCTTCCGGTCCTGTGCTGATTGGTTACTCCATTCTTCAGGCCCGGCACCGTTTCGTGGCAAACGGCGCTATTCCGGTCATCACGCCCGTGGTCATAGTCGTCCTGCTGTTGATTCGTCCGATTCCCAGTACCGAAACGCTTGCCCTCGGCATGGCACTGGGTTTCCTGGTCGAGCTGATCGTCGTCCAACGGATGCTTGCAGGTGAGGCGCTCACGCTCGCCCCATCACTTGGGCCCTTCGATTCGATCGGTAGACCATTCTTACGGAGTGTCGCCAAGCTCTCCGCTGCGACGACCGCGTTGTCGCTACTGATGCTGGTAGAACAGGTCGCTGCCGCGCGACTCGGCGTCGGAGCGGTCTCGACGCTCGGCTACGCGTTCAAGCTGCCGGCATTGATTGCGGCGCTCGCGGTGGTCGCAATCTGGACTGCCGTCTTTCCCTACTTCACCGAGATGCTCGTGCGCGGTCAGGTCGAGGAGTGTCGAAAAACGTTGCGGCGCTGCGCCGTCTGGGTTTGCGTCGGGGGTACCGCACTCGCGGCGATTCTCATTCCGAGCTCCGAATTCATTGTGCGGCTGTTCTTCATGCGCGGCGCTTTTTCCGAGCATGCCGCTGCGGCAGTGACGCTGGCCCAGCAGGCCTACCTCCTGCAACTACCGGCGGCGCTGCTGATGGCGCTTTCGTTGAGGCTACTGCTGGCACAGGGCCGATCGGAGTGGGTTCTGGTGGCCTACGCGTGCCAACTCGTTCTGTTCACCGCGGCGATCGCCATCGGGTTGCAACTCGAACGGGTGCCGGCCATTATTGCGCTTGCAAATTCAATTGCGGTGACAATCGCAGCCGCGCTGGCTTTTCTGTTGGCCGACCGCGCGGTTCGAGTGCCCAATGATCGATAGCAATCTTGCCGGATCTCGCGCTCGTGGTGAGGTTGGCACACACTCATTCACGCCCGCGTTATTGCGATGGAAACAGTCAGCTGCAACCTCTGCGAATCCCTCAACCTCAGGCCGGTGTACCAGATGCCTGACATCCTATTCAATCCGCAGGAATGGTTCAGCGTGGTCGAGTGCAAATCGTGCGGGCTTGGCTTTACCAACCCTCGACCTACACGCGCCGAGATGGGGCGCTACTATCCGCCCGCCTTCTATCAATACTTCGAGACCAACCAGGCATTCCACGCGCAGCGCTATGCCGTTGAGGGAGGCTATCTCGACGACGTGCCTGGGCCCGAACGCCGCTTGCTCGACGTCGGGTGTGCGAACGGCGACTTCCCTCGGTATATGGCCAAACAAGGGTGGCAAGTTGCGGGCGTCGAAGTGAGCGAAGCTGCACGGCCAATAGAGGATTTCCAGGTTTTTCGCTGCGCACTCACCGAAGTCCCTCTGAACGAACCAACATTCGACGCGATCACTGCTTGGGCGGTCATCGAGCATGTCCACGATCCCCTCGCCTACTTTCAAAAAGCTTCGAGCCTATTGAAACCCGGTGGTCGATTCGTCTTTCTCGTGACCAACTTCGAAAGTTGGGCCTCGCGTAACCTGTTCCGCGAAGATCTACCGCGCCACCTGTACTTCTTCTCGGAGCAGACAGTACGACGATACATGCAGCGGGTCGGACTGGAACTTACGAAGGTCGACTACTCCAACGAGATCTACGCTATCCGATGTGTCAATTGGTTGCGTTACCTCTGGTATCGGCTGGCACTGAAGCGTCCGCTGCAGTGGCTCGACCTTCCTGAGCGCCCGCAGGCGTTTTTCGAACGGCTGGGTCGAGCCGATCTGCGTGCGAAACTCCAGTACGTATTGCAGCACCCGCTGGCAGTGATCGATCGCTCGTTGCTGCCGCTTTTCGAGCTCTTGATGCCCGAGCGGATCGCGATGGGGGCGGTGGTGTTCGTCGCAACCAAGCCGCGCGAGTCGCACGTTCGACCATCCGCCGAAAAATGAGCCCGGGACCCGGTCAGTGAACGAAACCCGCTCGACTCGTTCGAATTCAAGTGCGGTGGACAACACCGATGCGCACGATATCGCCGGCCAACCCTACTGGGACGACGTATGGGACCGCCGTGCGCGCCAGCGGCTCGTCGATCCGCGTGAACCAGGCGTACGCAACTTCCTCCGACGCGAGTTCCACGCGCTATTCGTCGACCTGCTCGGGCGCGGAGAGGGGCGTTCGCTGATCGAAGTGGGATGTGCCGATTCGATCTGGTTGCCGTACTTCGGACGCGAACTCGGCTTCGCGGTCGAAGGGGTCGACTATTCACCGCAAGGGTGCGTGAAGGCCGAACAGACCTTGCGGGAGGCAGGGGTCGATGCGACTGTCCATTGCGCCGACTTGTTCCACCCGCCGGATCACTTGTTGGGGCGATTTGACTGCGTATTCACTTATGGTTTGGTCGAGCACTTCGCCGACACGACGGCTGTACTCTCGGCACTTGCTGCGCTCGCTCCTCCGGGTGGTCGACTGCTGACGCTCGTACCGAACATGACCTCCGCAATGGGGTGGATGCAGCGAAGATTCAACGCGTC
Source organism: uncultured beta proteobacterium (assembly GCA_902825905.1). GTDB lineage: Bacteria > Pseudomonadota > Gammaproteobacteria > Burkholderiales > SG8-39 > CADEDU01. The sequence goes on along the minus strand of CADECO010000068.1, from coordinate 12,101 downwards.
GATCTACGAGAAACACGTACCGCTTTCCCTCGACGCATTAGCCGCGGCACACGAGGGAGCCCACCTTCAGGTCGAGCGCCAGGAACGGTTGCTGTCTGTCAATTTCGGGGTGCTCGTTCCCAGCTCTGCCACTGACGGTCGGCTCCTCAGCACGTTCAAGCGTGGCGTGTACGGATGTTTGCTGGCGGCGATGGCTCCAGTCTGGGCACTCGAGTCGCGAGGCATTCGGATGCTGCCAAAGACCGATGCGCTTACACCTTACTTTGCGGTGCTTGCGCGAAAGTGAGCGGCTTGAGCGTCCCTCCTGCACCAACCGATCTTCTTTCGACGTTGCGGCTAGAGGAACTGATGGCTGTCCGAAGCTACTTGCCAGCCGCCACCGGTGCACGTGTACTCGAAGTCGGCGGCGGGAACGGCTTTCAGACGGCGTGGCTGCGCTCCTGGGGCTACGAAGTCGTCCCGATCGATATCGAGCCGGGTCGATGGCTCCAACGTCATGCGCGGGTGCTGCTCTACGACGGAGTGCGGCTCCCATTCGCCGCGGGCAGCTTCGATGCGGTGTTCAGCTCGAACGTTCTGGAGCACGTCAATCGACTGTCAGAGTTGCTTGCTGAATTTCGGCGTGTCATGAAGCCCGGGGGCGTCGCCTTGCACATTCTGCCGACGCCCGTTTGGCGCGTTTGGACCCTGCTCGGCCACTACCCGTCCTTGTTCCGACGTCTCCTGTTCGGACCCAATCGCCAGCTCGGGATTGCCGAACCTTCCGCGCGCGACGTTCTAAAGCGGCGATCGTTGCGGCAGCTCGTTTATCGTGCTCTGGTTCCGGCGCCGCACGGGGCGTTTCGTTCAAGCTTCGAGGAGATTCTTGCTTTTCGCCGAGGCGACTGGACTCGGAGATTCGAACTCGGCGGATTCGCAGTCAGCGAGACGCATCCGACAGGCTTGTTCTATTCGGGCAATCTGCTCGCGCCCTGGTTGCCGCTCGATGCCCGTCGCGCGTTGGCCCGGATCCTGGGCAGCTCTTGCCGGATCTTCGTGTTGCGGAGCGCGTAGCACAATGGGATTGTTCGACACGGACAACAGCAATCGAGAGGAAGCGAGATTCGCATTCGGGCGAAACTGGCAACGCTACCTGCGTTCGGTTGGCGAAGCCGATTATCGGCGTGCCATGCAGTCACTAACTGCATCGATTGCCAACGGTGACCCGGGCAATGCGAGTTTCCTCGATATCGGCTGTGGCAGCGGCCTCATGTCAGCAGCGGCGCACCGGCTTGGCTATGGTCGCGTCGTGTCGTTCGACTACGACGCCGATAGCGTCGCCGCGACGAAGCAGCTTCACGCCGCGCAAAATTCCCCGGTTAACTGGACCGTCCAACAGGGATCCGTGCTCGATCATGGATTCATGGGCGCGCTTGGAAAGTTCGACGTCGTCTATTCGTGGGGCGTGCTGCACCATACGGGGTCGATGTGGGCAGCCATAGACCGGGCGCTTGAGGCAGTGAAGCCTGGAGGATGTGCGTTCCTCGCGCTGTACAACGATCAAGGCTGGATTTCACGCTACTGGACGCACGTGAAGCGGGTCTATGTGCACGCTACGAGGCCGGTTCGGGCTCTTCTGCTCGGCACCTTCTATGCTTACTTTGGGGTCGGCCTTTTTCTGGCGGATGTACTCAGGCTCAACAATCCGTTGCGGCGACACATCGGCGATCGGCGCGGTATGAGATTCCTCTTCGATGTAGTTGATTGGGTTGGTGGCTATCCCTTCGAAGTCACATCCCCCGATCGTATGGTGAAGTACGCCGGCGAGCGAGGATTCAGGGCAACCTGTGTGCGCAACGTCGGCCGGCGCCACGGCTGCAATGAATTCTTGCTGGTGCGCATTCCGTAGCACGCCCGTCCCAACCTTCAATTGCCGATCGGCGACTCGTGGCGGTGAATCAGTCCTTGCGCGTGGCATTTGTTACGACCGGCCTGGGCACAGGTGGTGCCGAGCGCATGTTGGTCAAGCTGGTTGCTGCGTTGCGCCCGAAGCGCTGTACTTTTCTCGTCGTATCGTTGCGTGACGTGGGAACCCAGGCGCAACCGTTGCGCGAGCTGGGCGCTGTGGTCGAACAATTGCATATGAATCGGCCGTGGCACCTTCCCGCCTTTGTCCCACGCCTGCGCCGGCTGATCACGCATTTCGCGCCCGACGTGATTCAGGGTTGGATGTACCACGGGAACCTTGCCGCAACGCTTGGAATGCGTTGGGCGCCATCCGATGCGCTGCTGATGTGGGGGATACGGCAGACATTTCACGGGATGGCGAACGAGCGGCCGCTGACGCGACTCGTCATTCGTGCGAACGCGCGACTCTCCGAGAGACCGGGACACATTGTCTTCAATTCCATGTCGAGCCTGGATCAGCACGCGGCAATCGGATTCCGGAATGAACACGCAATAATGATCCCGAACGGATTCGAGTTGGATCGTTTTCGACCGGACGCTTCGGTTCGAGCGAGGCGTCGAGCATGGCTGGGTGTTTCGCCCGACACGCTGGTCGTAGGCCACGTTTCTCGCGATCACCCGATGAAAGACCACGAAACCCTGCTGCTCGCCGCGCGGCAGGTCGTCCGATCGTCCCCGAACGCGCTATTCGTCTTGGTCGGGACGGGGGTCGATGAGTCGAATTCGCGGCTGGCAGGTCTGGTTAGACAATTCGAACTCGGTCGAAACGTTCGATTCCTGGGTGAGGTTTCTCAGCTCGAGAACCTCTATCCGGCGTTCGACCTCTGCGTGCTTTCATCAGCCTGGGGTGAAGCGTTCCCCAATGTCCTCGGTGAAGCGATGGCGTGCGGCGTACCCTGTATCGCGACCGACGTTGGCGAGGCGGGCACGATCATCGGCGATCAACACCGTGTCGTCGATCCTTCGAAACCGGACGCGCTGGCCCACGCCATACGCCGGGTTCTGGAGATGGATCCCGTCCAGCGGTGTCATCTCGGCGCGAGTGACCGTGAGCGCGTCGTCGCCCGATACGCCCTCGATAGAATCGCAGATGAGTACTGGCGTTTGTATTCGGACGCCAGGGGCATTCGACCGGAAGGCTGACACGACATGTGCGCTATCGCAGGCCTACTTGGCCGACCTGGCGAGCGGTTGGCGAGCATCGCTGGTGCGATGGCAGACGCATTGAGGCATCGTGGTCCAGACGACCGCGGCACTTGGGAAGAGCAGGCCGCTGGCATCGCACTGGGACATCGGCGCTTGTCGATCCTCGATCTGTCGTCAGCTGGTCACCAACCGATGAGCTCGGTATGTGGTCGTCTGACGGTCGTGTTCAACGGCGAGATCTACAATCACCTCGAGCTGCGTGAAGAGTTGAAGCGTGCAGGGCTTGCGCCGGCGTGGCGCGGGCATTCGGATACCGAGTCGATACTTGCCGCGTTCGTCGCCTGGGGCGTCGAGGCGACATTGACTCGAATGGTCGGAATGTTCGCGATTGCACTTTGGGATCGTGCGACGCACACCCTCTGGCTCGCGCGCGATCGACTTGGCGAGAAGCCGCTCTACTACGGCACGATCCAGGATCGACTCGTGTTCGGCTCGGAGTTGAAGGCGCTGCGAGCCGCACCCGGTTGGGCAGGGGAGATTGACCGGAACGCGCTCAGCCTGTTACTGCGATTCGGCTACATTCCCGCGCCCTACTCGATCTATCGTGGCATTTCCAAGATCAGACCAGGCGTTGTCCTTCGGTGCGCAGACGGAGACATCGAGGAGCGGGTGTACTGGTCCGCAGCGGACGTAGTCAGCGGCGGTACCGCGGCGCCGCTCGTCGCGGATGAACACGAAATCGCGACGTTGCTCGAGGAGCGCCTTACTGACGCGATCCGGCTGCAGCAGGTCGCTGATGTCCCGCTGGGAGCTTTTCTTTCCGGCGGGATCGATTCGACCACGGTTGTCGCGCTGATGCAGCGGCTCGGCTCGCGGCCGGTAAAGACATTCTCGATCGGTTTTCACGAAGGTGACTACAACGAGGCGCATCACGCCAAATCGGTCGCGACGTATCTGGCAACCGAACATACCGAACTCTACGTAACGCCGGAGCAGGCCCGTGCCGTCATTCCGCAACTGCCGACGATCTACGATGAGCCGTTCGCGGATTCCTCGCAGATCCCGACATTTCTTGTTTCGCAACTGGCTCGTCGGCATGTAACGGTGAGCTTGTCCGGCGACGGGGGAGACGAGCTCTTCGGGGGCTACAACCGCTACTTTCTCGGCCAGAGCTTGTGGCAGCGGCTGCAATGTATTCCGCTGGGTCTGCGGCTCTCGCTGGCGCGGGCGATTCGAGGTATTTCACCATCGACGCTGAACAGTTTGATGCGGCCGGCACTGCGGCTTTTGCCCAAGCGGCTTCACTACGCCAACCCGGGCGACAAGCTCCACAAGCTCGCTTCCCTGCTCGGCGCCCGCGATCGACGCGAGCTCTACCGATTTCTGGTGTCCCAATGGCACGAACCCGAGCATTTGGTCATCGGTTCGCACGAGCCGCGTTCCGTGCTCTCCGCCGAGTCACCCGAGCTTGGCGGATTCGCGGCGACCATGATGCATCTGGATCTGGTGAGCTATCTTCCCGATGACATCCTGGTCAAGGTCGATCGCGCGGCGATGTCGGTGAGCCTCGAAACGCGTGTCCCGTTTCTGGATCATCGCGTCGTAGAGTTGGCTTGGCGGATTCCGTTCGACCTGAAAGTGCGCGCAGGCGAAGGTAAGCGGATTTTGCGACGCGTGCTTGATCGCTACGTACCGCGCGAGCTCATCGAGCGTCCAAAGATGGGATTCGGCGTGCCGATCGAATCGTGGTTGCGCGGCCCCCTGCGAAGTTGGGCGGAGGATTTGCTCTCAGCCTCGCGCCTTCACAACGAAGGAATATTCCACCCTGAACCGATCCGGCGTCGCTGGGAAGAACACGTGTCGGGGCGGCGCAATTGGCACTATTCGCTATGGCACGTGCTGATGTTTCAGGCGTGGTACGCGCACCACCACCATGCGGGCTAGCCAGCGGCCCCATGCTTCGCCGCAAACGCCTCCAGCGCCTGCACATAGCAGGCCATCGGCACACGCACCACGCCGGCGCCGACCTGGCCCAGGCCGGCTTCCTTGTGCGCGATGCCGGTGGTGAGCACCGGCCGGATGCCCGAGTCCACCACCTTGCGTACGTCGATGCCCACCGGTGCCGGAGCGAAATCGAGCGCGGGCAGCGACATCGCGGGGTTGCGCCCGACGGTCACGTGATACATCTCGCGTGAATACTGCATCGATTGCGCCACGGTGCCGCCGGCGAGCAACGTGAGTGCGGGTGACGCCGCGAACGAGAAACCGCCGAAGCCCGCCGTCTCGCAGATCGCGCTGTCGCCCAGGTCGGGGTTGGCGTCTTCCTTCTTGAAGCCGGGAAAGTACAGACCGACCGGCGTATCCGACGGCGCCTGGAACCACTGCTTGCCCAGTCCGCTCACACGGATCGCGGTGGTCACGCCGTTGCGTGCGGTCGCGGTGACCAGTGTCGAGCAGTCGATGCCGTGCGCGGCGTCCATGGTGGCTTTGGCGGAGACCATCGACAGGTTGAGGAAGAACTGCGACGTATCGGCGATGAACTTCAGCACTTCGTAGGTGCGCGCGCGATCGAAGTCGGTCTTTGCCAGCGCGGTCGACAGCGCCATGTGGAACAGCGCGCTGGCAGCGGTGTTGCGCGAATGCACTTCATCGCCCATCAGCAACGCCTGCGACTGGATCGATTTGAGGTTGATGCCCTCGGCGGCATGGATCGCCGCCTTCATCGCCGGTGCCAGCACATCGCGGAACCAGCGCAACCGTTGGATCACCTCGGGGCTGTTGGCGCCGAAGCGCAGCACCTTGCCGATGCCTTCGTTGATGTTGGTGTACGCGCGATTGCCATGCGTGGTGTTGCGCACCACCAGCACCGGCATCGACGCGGAGATGATCCCGGTCATCGGGCCCACTGCGCCGAAGTCGTGGCACGAGGCGAAGGGGATCTCGCCGCGCTCGAGCATCCGACGCGCCGCCTCGGGGTTGTCGGCCCAGCCCTCGTAGAGCACCGCGCCGATCATCGCGCCGTGCATCGGCCCGCACATGTCCGGCCATGCCACCGGCGCGCCGGCGTGCAACAGCGTGCGCCCCATGTCGGGCCAGATCTCACGCGCCTGAATCGCCACGTCGACGAGCACCGGCTGCGACGAGAGCACGCGTTCGACCGCGATCTGATTGGCAGCATCGATACGGCTGCCCAGGCACTCGGAGTCGGCCGAGTCACCGGCAAGCTGCGCCGCCAGCCACGCGAGCTGCGGATCGCCGTTGCCAGGGGGCACCCAGTCGACTTGCGCGACCGTGCCGCCCGCATCGACAACGCTCTTCGTGAAGCTCTCCACGCCGACGTTCAACGCCGACAATCCGTTGCTCAGCAGACTCTCAGTCATGTGTGTCGATTCCAATGCGAATGCGATCCGGTGCCTGCGCGGTCAGTGCGGCGATCAAGCCGGTAAGCATGTCCCAACCCGAAGAGTGGCCGATCGCCACGAGCGAACGGGCGCGTTCCACCGCCGAATCGATGGTCCCGCGCAGCAGCGCATCAACCACGTCGTGCAGCAGACCGTAACTCGCGCCAGCAGCCAGGTCGGCAAATAGGGCGGCGCTGATGATGTGCGTACGCCGCTTGGCTTGCGCAACCATGCGCTGCGCGAGCGCATCCTGAGCTGCGTGCGCCGTATCGGTCTGCGCGATCAGCTTGCGCGCGAACAGCGCGGCACCGACCAGGTCGTCGCCCGATGGCGTCAGGCCCGTCCCCACGCCAAGCAACGCGCATCCGTGCGCTTCGATCTGCGCACGATCATCCTCGACGAGTGCAGTGATGAAGCGTTCCACGCGAGGCGTCGCCAGATCCAGCGGAAATGTTGGGGTCGTGCCGACCAGCAAAGTGCCGAAGCCACGCGGTACGGCGACATCGCGAATGCGTGCATGCAGGTCGATCGCGCTTCGGATGAGCCGCCCTCGTGCCACCGCGTCGATGCGCGGCAGCATCGGCGTCCAGGCGTCGAGATGCGACGCATCGATGCGCAGCGCCTGCTGCAAAGGTGCTGCGTCGTCGAGCACGATCATGCGAGGGTGGAGCGAGCGTGCGCGCACGCCGATCCAGACGATCTCACTGCCGGCGTACATGTACGGCGCCTGCGGAAACTGCGCCAACGGAGTCAGCCGTCCATCGCTGGATGCGAGTGCATGCGCGGCCCGCGCGCCGATCGCGATCGCGCGTAGCGGTGCCGCGCTGGTGCGCGAGCTGCCGACCAGTGCTGACATGGCACTCATGGAGTGATACGCGTGCCTGCGCGCCCTTGCACCGCGTCGAAGGCGCGCTCGAGCGAAGTGATGATCACGGTTTTGCCGCCATGCTGCAGGTACTTGATCGCGGCCAGGATCTTCGGCCCCATGCTGCCTGGCGGAAACTGTCCCGCGTCGTAGTGTTGCTTCGCCTCGGCGATGCTCATGTGATCGAGCGAGCGCTGCGTCGGCTTGCCGAAATCGAGCGCGACACGCTCCACGCCGGTGATCAGCAGCAACGTTTCGGCTTGCAACTGCGCAGCCAACAGCGCGCTGGTGAGATCCTTGTCGATCACCGCCGGCACGCCTTGCAGCAGGCCGTCTGCATCGCGCACGACCGGCACGCCGCCGCCACCGGCTGCAATCGGAATCACACCCGCATCGAGTAGCGCCTCGATCGCGGCAAGATCGATGATGCTGCGCGGCTCGGGCGAGGGCACTACGCGTCGCCAGCCGCGGCCGGAATCCTCGGCGAAGGTCCAACCGGTTTCGCGCTGCATGCGCTCGGCTTCGTCCTGGCTGAAGAACTTGCCGACCGGTTTGGTGGGGTGCTCGAACGCCGGGTCGTCGGTGGCCACTTCGACCTGCGTGACGATGGCCGACACCGGCCGGTCCAGTCCGTGTCGATGCAGCGTATTCACGAAGCTTTGCTGGAACATGTAGCCCATGCCGCCCTGCGAGTGCGACACGCACACGTCCATCGGCATCGGCGGCAGTTCGAGCGCGGTCTTGGCCATGCGGAACAGGATGTTCCCGACCACCGGCCCGTTGCCGTGCGTCAGCACCAGGCCATACCCGGCGCGGATGATTTCCACCAAGTGCTCGCACAGGCCCGACATGATGTCGATCTGCTCCTGCGCGGTGCCGCGAATGTGCGGCGGATAGGCCGCGTTACCGCCAAACGCGATGACGATCCGCGGTTGGGATCGGGCAGCGCTCGTGGCAGGGTCGATGACGATCCGTGATTGGGATCGGGCAGCGCTATCGGGGTCGATGGTGGTTCGCCGTTCGGATCGGCCAGCGCCTGCTCGGCCGCCGCGCCTGCCGCCGCGTGACGTGGTCATGT
>CADECO010000068.1:0-3564 GCA_902825905.1 uncultured beta proteobacterium | reverse complement strand
GCCTCCGAGCAGTACGTGCCGCCCGAGTACAGGGCACGCACGAATCGCTGCGTGGGTGCCAGCTTCAACGCCGGCGCGCTCGGATTCGCGCTCGCAGGCGCTGTGCCACCCCCGGCCAGCTCCACAGCCTTGCGCGCTGCTTCGAACAAGTTGTCGACGGCAACGATCGCACCGCGGCCCGTCAGAGCCGCGCCGATGAACAACACGACAGCCGGTTTGCCTGCCGCACGAAGCGCGTCGAGTACCGCATCAGCGACTTTCGGTGCCGGCGGCTTCGACACGATCACAATCACCTTTGTGTCGGCATCGACAGCCAGCGCGCGGATGCCAGCGAGCATGCTCAACCCGCCGACTTCGGCCGACACGTCGCGACCGCCGGTGCCGATGGCGTGCGAGATGCCGCCACCCAACAGATGAATCTGCGAGGTCACTTCCTGCAACCCGGTGCCCGAGGCTGCCACCAATCCGATCGAGCCGCGGCGCACGACATTGGCAAAACCCAGCGGCACGCCGGCGATGATCGCGGTGCCGCAGTCCGGGCCCATCACGATCAGATTCTTGCGGACGGCGAGCTGCTTGAGCGCCACTTCCTGTGCGATCGGCACGTTGTCGCTGAACAGGAATACGTGCAGGCCGGCCTTCAATGCCTTGAGGGCTTCGGCCCCCGCGTAGGTGCCTGGCACCGAGATCTGCGCGATGCGAGCGTCGGGGGCTCGGTCGAGGCCCATCGCAATCGATCGCAACGCGATGGCTTGCTCGGTCGATCCGCCGGCCATGCTCGCCACAGTTGTGAGCTTGGTGTCGATTGCCTGCCGCGTGGCCTCGCAGATCTGTGCAGAGTCGGCCTCGATGATCACGATCAGATCGGCCGGGCCGGCGTGCTCCACCTCGGCGCGCAATAACTTGGCCTCGGCGAGGATCTCCTTGTTCGCCGGTGTGCCCATCAACAACGTGACGCGCTGCGCGCCCGTGTCGGCCTGCACGTCCTCGGCGATGCGCATCAGCGCGACGGAGTCTTTGTAGAGATTCGATTTGACGAAGGCGACAGTGGGCACGGGCGGGGTGGCTTGGAAGGCGTGGGAGGCTCGTCGCGATGTTACCCGCAACGGCACCACACGAAATTGATCGTGGTGAACGCCGGCGCCGATCGGCGCAGGGCCCGGCAAGTCGAAGCTACTCGCGGCTACAAATCGTGGTTACTCGTCGGGTGGCTACTCGTCCGCCTCGGGGAACAGTGAGAGCTGCCGGCCGCCCATCAGCACCGCCTGTTCGACTAACCGCTTGGCTTCGCGCAGCGTCGTGACCGTGCCGCCGTGATTGCCCACGCGCCAGCGGTACTTCATCTCCAGGTGCTTGCCCGGTTCGATTTCGACGTGCCCGACCCGCGTCTTGCCCAGCCAGTAGCCGTGAGACTTGTAGCCGCGCTCCCAGATGGGCTTCGCGCGGGAGCGTTTCTTCGCCTTGGCCATGAGTCGGACACTCCTCCCTGGACCCACGCGGCGCCTGTTGGTGCGGCGCTCGACACGGGGCCGCGATTATCGCTGATTGCCGCCCGGTTTCGTCCCGCTCACCCGCGCGATCGCGGCGCGAATCTCGGGCAATTGCTTGCGCGTCTGCGCTGCGGCGATCGCGATCGAGCGGCGCCGGTATTCGGCCGAAACGCTGGCGTAGTAGCCCAGGTCGGGATGCAGGTTGACGTCGGCTTCCGGCAGTTCCGCCTGCACCCGGACGGCGCGATCGAAATCGCGCTTCTTCCATTCATCCGGGGCCTCCGGTGGCGTCGACGACAGGTGCGCCGAGATGTCCACCGAGATCACCACGTCGGCGCCGAGCTGGCGCGCGATCTTGATCGGCACCGGGATGTACTCGTCGCCGTCGACGTAGCGCACGCCCTGGATGGTCGCGACCGGAAACGCACCGGGAATCGCCGCCGACGCGCGTACCGCCACACCGGTGTTGCCCACCGTGAACACCTGCGGCGACAGATCCTTTTCGCGTGCGGTGACGATCGCCAGCGGCTTGGCCAGCTTCTCGATCGGCCGGTGCCTGACGTTCTCGTTGACGAAGCGCTCCAGCTCGAGCGCGTCGCCCTCGAACCCGTTGCCGACGAAGCGGATGAAGCGCGTGGCGTCCACCTCGCAGGCAACCTCCTCGATCTTCGATACCGGCCAGTCGGAGGCGTACAGCGCGCCGATCATCGAGCCCACGCTGGCGCCGACGATCAATCCGGGCCGGATGCCTTCCTGCTCCAGAACCTTGAGCACGCCGATGTGCGCGAAGCCGCGCGGTCCGCCCGAGCCCAGCACCAGCGCGACGCATGGCTTGGCGCAGCGCGCGACCACGGTCGGGTCGTAGCGTGGTGCGTCGGCGGCCGTGTAGTCGGGCGGAATGTTCGCGCAGCCGGCAATGAATGCTGCACCTAACGCGACGGTTGCGCGTACCCGAATCGGGCGCGACGGGCGAGGGTGGTGCCGAATCCGAAACAGGCAGTGAAGAAGCTTGGGCGGGACGATCATCGCCAGGTGCGATCGGTTGCCGGGGCGATTGCAACTCTACACCGCGAGCAGCGCGCTTCGGCGAGCGCTACCATGCGTACTGTTACAGGCAGCCGCCGGAAGGGGCACGCGCATGGCCAGACTCAGCGCCGCCGACGTCGATCGTTATCACACGCGTGGCTATCTCGTGCCGCCGTATCGGCTGCTGCCTACGCAGCTGGAAAACCTGCGCGCCACGCTCGATCGACTGATCCGCGAGAACCCCGGGGTGCGGCCCGAGAAGCTCGTGTCGGCGCACATCGAAGGCATGAACAACGAAGGGGTGCGCGGCAGCAGCGATTTCCTCGATCTGGCTCGCGATCCGCAGATCCTCGACATGGTCGAGCAGGTGCTGGGGCCCGACATCATCCTGTGGGGCTGCCATATCTTCTGCAAGCCGGCCGGCGACGGCCTGGAAACGCCGTGGCACCAGGACGGGCACTACTGGCCGATCCGGCCGCTGGCGACCTGCACCGTATGGGTGGCGCTCGACGATTCGGTGATCGAGAACGGCTGCCTGCGGGTCATTCCCGGCTCGCATCACGCGCGCGTCACGCATGCGCACCTGCGCGAAGACCGCGACGATCTGGTGCTCACGCAGCGCACGGTCGACGATGCCTTCGACGCGCGCGAGGCGGTCGACATCGAGCTCGAAGCCGGGCAGATGTCGATGCACGACGTCTACATCATCCACGGCGCGACGGTAAATCATTCGAGCAGGCGGCGCACCGGCGTGGCATTGCGCTACATGCCGGGCACTTCGGTGCTCGAACGCGATCTCACCCCGGGGGAGGGCAAGACCGGCGTGCCGGTGCAGTGGAAAACAAGGCCGCTGTGGTTGCTGCGCGGGCAGGATCGCACCGGGCGCAATGATTTCACCGTCGGGCATCCGGCGGTGAAGGGCTGAGACCGCCCCGTCAGAGGCGCTTGCCGCTCGCCGCGTCGAACAAATGCGCGTGCGCAGCGTCGGGCATTACCGCGATGCGATCGCCAGGCTTCGATTCGGAACGGCCGCTGGTCATGGCAATCA
>CADECO010000067.1:15103-19363 GCA_902825905.1 uncultured beta proteobacterium | reverse complement strand
GGTTGTTGGCGATGATCATCAGGCACGGAATCTTGTAGTGCGCGGCGGTCCACACCGCGGTGTTGCTCATCAGAAAATCGCCGTCGCCCAGCACGCCGACCACGATGCGGCCGCTGCCGAGCAATGCCAGGCCGGCACCGACGGTGATGCCCGGACCGGCGCCAACGCCCGCACCGCCGTTCGATCCCAGAAAATCGAGCGGCTCCTTGAAGTGTCGATACGCGCCATGCCAGCCAAGCGGCAGGTGCGTGAGCGTCACCGGCAGACCGCGCGTGGCCTCGTTGAACGCGTGCGCCACCGAGGCGATGGTTACGTGATCGGTCACGCGTGCCTGCGGACCGGGTACCGGCTGCGGTGCGGGCCCGCTGCGTTTGGTCACCGCCTGCAGCAGCATCGGCACGGCGGCCTCGGGGTCGCACAGCAGATAGCAATCGGCCGGCGGCAGCACGTGGTATTCCATGCCGAAGCCGCGATGACTGTGCTGATCGAGCGAGACGCGAATCACTTTCGCGGTGACCGGCGCATCACCCCACGCCTGTTTGAGCGTACCGCCCAGGTCGACGCAATCGAGCGCGAGCACCACGTCGGCCTGCTTTATGGCGTCCAGCCCCGGCGGCAACTGCTGAATGCCGGGCCAGCCGAAGTGCAACGGATGATCGGTCGGAAACGCGGCGGCACACTTGATGTCGGTGAACACGCGTGCATGCAGTTTCTCGGCGAGCGCCACGCGATCGTTCCACGACTGCTGCGTGCGATCGACGCGACCCAGCAGGATGATCGGATTCTTCGCGCCCGACAGCCATTGCGCGGCATGCGCGATCGATTGCGCATCCGGCTTGACGGGCGGCGGTGCCGCGAACCGCGCGACCTGCGGCAGTGCAGGTGCCGCGTCGAGTTTCGCTTCTTGCAACGCCGCGTCGAGGTTGACGTACACCGGCCCGCACGGCGCGGTGTTGGCGATCTGAACGGCACGCGCAGTGGCCTCGTACATCGCCGGAATCGAGGCCGGCTGGTTGTCCCACTTGGTGAAGTCGCGAATGAGCGCGCCCTGATCGGACACGGTATGGATCCAGTCGATCCACGGGCGGCGCTTGGCGGCATCCCATGGGCCGGTGGCGCCGAGAACCAGCATCGGCACGCGATCGCACCACGCGTTGAAGATCGACATGCTGCCGTGCAGGAGCCCCACGTTCGAATGCAGCGCTGCGCCCATCATCCGTCCGGTGGCCTTGGCGTAGCCGTGCGCGATCGACACCGCGTTGTCCTCGTCCAGGCACAGGATCATCTGCGGCTTCTCGTTGCCCAGGTGATTGACCAGGCTGTCGTGCAGGCCGCGATAGCTCGCACCGGGATTGAGCGCCACGTACGGCACGTCGAGCGCGCGCAGCATCGCGGCCATCGCGTCGCTGCCCCAGGCATCGGGCTTGGCTGGACTGGCGACGGGCGCGTCGTGCACGACGCGGGCGGCGGGGTCACGTGAACTCATGCTGGTCTCCTCGATTGGGCAGGCGGCAAGCATAGCGGCAGGCCGCGTACCGCGGCCACCCATGGCGTTGTGAGGGGGCGTTCCTATAATCCGCACGTCGTGTGCGTGCACGTGCGTCGCGCACGATCGCGGCATCGACCGGGCCGCGTTTGTCCCGCGATTTCAACGAAGATCTCACCGCATGCTCTTTCCCAACAAGGAGGCAACATGGGCTATCAGGTCATCATCCCGAAAGGTTCGGCGCCACCGCTCGCACCCTATTCGCCTGGCACCAAGGCGGGCAATGCGGTGTACGTCTCGGGCACGCTCGCACTCGACAGCGAGGGCAAGCTGGTCGGGGCGGGCGATCCGAAGGCGCAGACGCGCCACATCCTCGAGTCGATCAAATCGGTGCTTGCAGCCGCGGGCGGGTCGCTGCGCGACATCACCTTCAATCACATCTTCCTGTCGGACATGAAGTACTACGCGGCGATGAACGAGGTCTATCGCGAGTACTTCCCGAAAGGCCAGCCGGCGCGCTATTGCATCCAGTCGCCGCTGGTGAAGCCCGAGTTCCTGGTGGAGATCGCCTCCATCGCACACCTGGACGCGCCGCGCGCAGTGAAGAAAGCCGGCGCGAAGAAAGGCGTGAAGAAGGCGGCGAAGAAGAGCGCAGCGAAGAAGAAAGCCGGGCGCCGAAGGTAGTCGGACCGAGCCCGACGCATCTCGACCTTCTCCCATAGCAGGGGAGAAGACATCGAGGCCGATCGCTGATCAGTCGGCGATCTTCGCGCCGCGCTCGCTCAACAGCGCCCGCAGGATCGATCGATGGCAGCGGGCCTCGTCTTCGCAGTAGCAGCCGACCGAGAAGTTCGCCGAGTGCGACAGGGCGGCGAACACATCAAGCACGCGTGCATGCTCGGGCTGTTTCATCTCGCTGCGATAGCGCTTGACGAATGTGGCCCACTGCGCGGGCGTCTGCGCATCGAGCGCGATCGACACCGTGTCGGCGGCGGGCGCCAGGTTCGGGAGCCAGACGTCATACCAGTCGTCCTTGGCGAACCGTGACTTGGGCACTCCGCGCGGCGGCCGGCGCACCGTACCGATGCGCAAGCCTTCGTTGCGCGTGCGCGGCGTGCCCAAACGAACAATGCGCACGGTCATGGTGTTCCTCCTTCGGGTGGCCGGTCGAGCCGCATGGCCAGGCAGCGATGATGTAACCGCCGTATCGCGTTGACGAACCGGGCGCGTGCTGCGTACAGTGATCCGTTTTCCGATGCGCTCATTCCGATTCGAGGAATCTTCATGAAGATCTGCCGCTTTACTGCCGCCAACTCCAACGACAACCGTCTGGGCCTGGTCGAGGGCAACGATGTGCTCGATGTCACCGCCGCGCTCGACGTGCTGCCCGCGTGCCGTTACCCGCTGCCTGCGTACGACATCATGATCGAGAATCTCGACAAGGTGACGGCGCGCATCAACGCGGTGAAGGCTGGTGCGTCCAAGCATGCGCTCGCATCGGTGAAGCTGCTGCCGCCGGTGGCCAACTACAGCAAGATCATCAACGCGCCGGTGAACTACAAGCTGCACGCCGACGAGGCGCTTACCGACAAGCAACTGGGCGCCGGCGCGGCCGGCAAGACCAGCATGTTCATCGGTGACTGGGGCCTGTTCTTGAAGGCCAACAGCGCGATGATCGGCTTCGGCGAGGAGATCAAACTGCGCAAGGGCGACCGACGCAACGATCACGAGCTGGAACTGGCGGTGATCATCGGCAAGAAATGCAGCAAAGCGACCGTCGCCAACGCCATGGACTACGTCGCGGCCTATTCGATCGGGCTGGACATGACGGTGCGCGGCCAGGAAGACCGCAGCTGGCGCAAGTCGTTCGACACCTATGCGCCCTGTGGTCCGTGGCTGGTCACCAAGGACGAGATCCCCGACCCGCACAACCTCAATTTTTCGCTCACCGTGAACGGCGAGCCGCGGCAGAAATCGAACACCAGCATGCTGGTGTTCAACATTCCGAAGCTCATCGAGTACGCGACCGAGTGCTACACGCTCTATCCGGGCGACATCATCTTCACCGGCACGCCCGAAGGCGTGGGGCCGGTCAAACCCGGCGACGTGCTGCACATCGAGTTCGAACGCATCGCCTCGTGTGACGTGCGCATTGCCAAGGAGTATGTGAGTTGAGGCCGACCCGATCGATCGCACTCACGCTCGTGGCGTTGCTCGCCAGCGCCGGCGTCGCCCAGGCGCAGGTCACCGTCACCGAGCCGTGGATTCGCGCTACGGTAGGCGGCCAGAAGGTGGCCGGCGGCTACATGCAACTCAAGAGCGAACGCGATACGTCGCTCGTGTCGGCGAGCTCGGCGGCGGCCGCCGCCGTCGAGGTGCACGAGATGGCGATGGAGGGCAACGTGATGAAGATGCGCGCGTTGCAGAAACTCGATCTGCCGGCGGGCAAGACCGTGGAGCTCAAGCCCGGCGGCTATCACATCATGTTCATCGACATCAAAGAGCCGATGAAGCCGGGCGCCAAAGTGCCCCTCACCCTCACGTTCGAAGACAAAGACAAGAAGCGCGAGACGCTGGAAGTGACCGCCGAGGTGCGCCAGCTATCGGGAGCAGCGGCCAAGCACGACGAGCACAAGCATCACTAGTTTGACCCAAAGAAGCGTGCAGCGAGCCGGAGCGTCCTCGTTCGAGCGTCATCGAAGCGATGACGCTCAACGGTGGACGGTAATGCATGGGTGCAATCTAAGGGTCATACGAGATACGCCGCCGCGCAC
>CADECO010000067.1:13343-15093 GCA_902825905.1 uncultured beta proteobacterium | reverse complement strand
CGGAGCCAAGGACAGGTTGTCTGGGGCCGGTAATCCCGAAAGCAAGACGGGCGAAGGGGCCGAATCCACTCGGCATGCTTAGCGACCGCAGGCGCCAGTCTGCCGAGGTGACCGTGGTTGCCTTCAACCTGACAAGCAGCTCGCTTGCTTTGGGTGTCGGTGTCGGCAGCTCACGGAAGTGGAGAACTTCCGGTGGACCGTATCTTGTGTAGACAACCGCTTTCATGAGACGCGTGTGTACGCTTTCCCGGGTGCCGACCTTCTCACCTTGGCGTCCGACGTTTGAGGTGAGCGAGTGAGCGTTCGCCGAGCTCCGCCCCTCGCCTTACTCCGCTGCCGCCCGATCGCGCTCGCGCCGCACCGCCGGCACCAGCACCGCGATCAGCAACACCGCTGAGGCCAACAGGAAGCCCGCGCTGATCGGTCGCGTGACGAACACCGACAGATCGCCGCCCGAGACCACCATCGAGCGGCGGAAGTTCTCCTCCAGCATCGGCCCGAGAATGAAACCGAGCAGCAACGGCGCCGGCTCACACTTCAGTTTGCGCAGTACGTAGCCGACGATACCGAACACGGCCATGAACACCACTTCCATCCAGCTGTTCTTCAGGCTGTACACGCCGATGCAGCAGAAGATGATGATCGCCGGGTAGAGATAGCGGTACGGAATCTCCAGCAGCTTCACCCAGATTCCGATCAGCGGGAGGTTGAGCACCACCAGCATCAGGTTGCCGATCCACATGCTGGCCACCAGCCCCCAGAACAATTCGGGCTGCTTGTCGATCACCTGCGGACCGGGCTGGATGCCGTGGATCATCATCGCGCCGATCATGAGCGCCATGATGGCATTCGGCGGAATGCCCAAGGCTAACATCGGGATAAACCCGGCCTGCGCACCGGCGTTGTTGGCCGCCTCGGGAGACGCCACGCCCTCGACTGCGCCCCTGCCGAATCGCTCGGGGTGGCGCGAGAGCTTCTTCTCCAGACTGTAAGCGGCGAACGATGGAATCGTCGAACCACCGCCCGGCAGAATGCCCAGAAACATGCCCAGCATCGTCCCGCGTATCGCTGCAGGGGTGGCACGGCGAAAGTCGTCGCGGCTGGGCCACAGCCGATCGCGCAGTTTGGTCATGACATTGCCACCTGCGCGGGCTTCCAAATTGAGCATGATCTCCGCCAGCCCGAACATGCCCATCGCCACTGGCACGAAGCCGATGCCGTCGTAGAGGTCGCTGATGCCCAGTGTGAAGCGCTGTTCGCTGGTGGTGACGTCGGTGCCGATCAGCCCGAGAAACACGCCCAGCACGATCATCGCCAGCGCGTTGAGCAACGAACCGTGTGCCAGCACGATCGCAGCCACCAATCCGAGCACCATCACCGACACGTAGTCGGGCGACTGGAACAGCAGTGCGATGCCGGCGATCGCCGGGCCGGCGAACGCGATCGCGAAGGCGGTGACCGTGCCGGCAAACAGCGACGCCAGTGCGGCGATCGCCAGCGCTGCACCGGCGCGGCCTTGCTGCGCCATCGCGTAGCCGTCCAGGCACGTCACCACCGATGACGATTCGCCTGGCAGATTGACGAGAATCGCCGTGGTCGAGCCGCCGTACTGCGAGCCGTAGAACACACCCGCGAGCATGATCAGCGCCCCGGTGGGCGGCAGCCAGAACGTGATCGGCATGAGCATGGCCACCGTCGCCGTCGGGCCCAGGCCCGGCAGCACGCCGATCAGCGTGCCGAGGACGCACCC
>CADECO010000067.1:1240-13243 GCA_902825905.1 uncultured beta proteobacterium | reverse complement strand
ACCAGTGCCCAGCACATCGCCAGCGGTACGAAACCTTCGCCCATCTCGGCAGCTGTGCCGATGTTGAGCGAGCGGCCGATCCACAGACCCGCGACGCCGATCGCGAGAAACAGCAGGCCGGCGAGAACTTTCTCGGAACTGAGGCGAGACATTGATGCGGATCGTTTGCCTGGGAGCCGATCAGACTTGGATCAGCCCCGGTTCGTGGCGCAGGCGATGCTGTTTTTACTTTTGTCGCGTCTTCACCAAACCGGCTTCGAGGAACACCGGATACATCGCAGCATCTTCCGCGGCCATGCGCTTTGCGGTGTCCGCGCGCCCCATCGGGCTCACGATGAAGCCGGCATTCTTCGCCTTGTCCTGGAATTCCTTGTCGCGCATCGCATCGAGCAGTTTCGCCTCGAGCGTTGCCGCGCGGTCACTGGGGATGCCTTTGGGCCCGACGATCACGCGCCATACGCCGGACACGAAGTCGATGCCTTGCTCCTTGAATGTCGGTACGTCCGGCGCCAGGAAATGCCGCTCGTTGCCCGCCACGCCGAGAATGCGCACGGCGCCTGACTTGTGATGCTGGACGATGTCGGGAGCCGGCACGGTCACGGTGTCGAGCTCGCCGGCGAGCAGCGCCTGCACGGTCGGGGCGAAGCCCGCGTAGGGAACCTTGATGATCTTCACGCCGAGTGTCTTTTCCATCAATGACGCCGTGATGTGCGACGAGCCACCGGGCTGATCATTGCCGTTCTTGATCTTGCCCGGACTGGCCTTGGCGGCGTTGACGAAATCGGCAACGTTCTTGAAGCCGGTCTTGGCGTTCGCGCTCAGCAGCGACGGGTCGTCACCCATGAACGCGATCGGCTCGAAGTCGCTGAGCGCGCTGGCGTTGGGATTGTTGTACTGCGCGAAGATCGCACCGGTGGCCATCATGCCGATCGTGTAGCCGTCGGGTTTGGCCGAGGCCACTTCCTTCAGGCCGATCGAACCGCCCGCGCCGGGCTTGTTCACCACCACCACCGGCACACCGAACTTCTTGCTCGCGCTGTCGGCCACCAGTCGCATCGCGATGTCGCTGCCGCCGCCCGGCGGCCAGGGCACGATCAAGGTGACCGGCTGCGAGGGAAACGCTTGCGCGAGTGCGCCGCTTATCCAACCGGCGAGCAGGACGCCGCCCAAGGCGGCGCGAAGTGCATGACGCAGATACATGACGATCCTCCGTTTCAAGTTGCGAATTCACTGATCACCGCGAGCGACTCGCCGCGGTCGGCCGCTTCGCCCACCAGCAGCAGTACCGGCTCGTCGATGCCCGCGGCGATGTAACGCTCCAGACGCTCGGCGCATTGGCGGCGCGTGCCGAATACGGTGAACGCTTCGACCGCCTCGTCGGGCACCAGCCGCGCTGCGCCATCGAGATCGCGTTTGCTGATCGCCGCGACGATCGCTTCCTGATCGATCGGTAGACCCGAATGACGGATGCTGTCATCCAGAAACCGGTTGCGCAGTACGAACGCCAGCTTGCGGCGCGACTTCTCCATCGCATCGCGGGTGTTGTGCGCGGCCATGAAGAAGATGTAGGACGCCGCACGCAACGCGGCCGGATCACGGTTCGCTTCGCGTGCTCCCGCTCGCATGAAATCAAGAGACACGCGTGCGTACTCGGGCGACAGGCCGGCCGAGAGCACCACGCCGTCGGCGATGCGCCCGGCGAGTTTGAGGTTCTGCTCCTTCATCGGCGCCAGATAGATCGGAATCGGCTGCGGCGGTCGGTACATCATGCGCGCGCCCGCCAGGCGATGCAGCAACGCTTCGGGTTGTCGCGCCGGCTCGCCCGACCACAGCGTGCGCAGCGCTTCGACGTATTCGCGATTGGCGCGCAGCGGCTTTTCCATCTGCACGCCCGCTTCGGCCAGAAATAGCGGATTGCCCACGCCCACCGCGATCGCGACGCGACCGGGCGCAGCTTCGGCCAGCGTGGCCATCGCCATCGCGAGCGGCAGCGGGTTGCGCAGATATGGGCTGATCGCGGTCGGCACGACCGTTGCCGTTTTCGTGGCCAACGCGAACGCCATGCACGAACCGAGTGAATCGCGATAGCCCAGGTGCTCGGCCATCCACAAGCTCGCAGCGCCGGCGGCCTCGGCCTCCTTGGCGATGGCGAGCGAATCGGCGAACGGGATGAAGCCGTCGAAGCTCACGCCGATGCGAACCTTACCCATCACGATTCCCCTGCATCTGAACGAAACGCCATGGTGCGTCGTCGCACGCGCATGCATTCCAGAAAACGTTGCGTCGCGCGTGCACGCGTCGATTTGGACTTGCGCACTACGCGCTCACCAGGTTCAGCAACGCGTCGCGATCGAGCCCGGCGATTCCCATCGAATCCGCAGTACGGCCGCGCGCGCGAAAGTTCACGCCGGTGAGCGCGGCACCGAGATCGAGCAGCGCATTCGCCGTCGGCACCGACACACCCGCAGCCTGGGCGAGCGCGATGAACGGCACCAGGCCATGACCGAAATCTTCGAGGTAATAGCGATGCTGCAGCGAATCGGGTGCCTTGATGCGTTTGTTGGCTTCGCCACTGGCGATCGCGCCGGCCAGATCGGTGGTGTCTCGCACCCCAGGTTCAACCGTGCCGTACTGCTGCATCTCGGCGCCGAGCGGCAACAACTCGTGGCCGAAGGCGCGCGCCACCGCGAGGCGCTCGCTGTCGAGGGCCTGCATCACGCGCGTGACGCCGGGCGTCATCCCTTGCACGTAGAAGGTGAAGTCGCCGCGCGTGGCCTCGATCCATGCCGCGCCGAGTACCGCGCACGGTGCGTGCAACGTCATGTTCAGATTGGCGAGGCTCGAGTTCAGTACGTCGGGCACGCGTTGTGCCACTGGAAACAACGCTTGCGCCGCGCGCGCCGCCGCATCACCGCCGGGCAGCACACCAAGCCGCAGGAACTTCGCTTTTCCGGTGACCGTGACGCGCGCTGGTGCGTATTTACGCGCGATATAGGTGAGCGTGTGGAACTCGGCGATCGGTGGCGTTGGTCCACCCGAGGCGCGTCGATACGCTTCGCGAAACTCCAATGCGCCGCCGGTGTGACCGGGGTTGAGTACGACCGGAATCGCATGCGCGCCCGCCGCGGCAAGCGCCTGTGCCACCGCAACGTGCGAGATGGTGGGCAGACACACCAGCGCGACCTCGGCATCGGATACCGCGGTGGCGATATCGCCGGTCATGCGGTGCGGCTGTGCGAAGCCCGAGCCGAGCACCCCTTCGTATTCGACGCCACCGCGCGTGATGAACGGTGCGAGCGTCTCCTTCGAGCGATTCCACAACGCAAGCTGATGGCCCGCCTGTGTCAACTCGGCCACCGCCGCTGCACCGCCTGCGCCTGCTCCGATGACGGCGACGCGCATGGCTCGGTTCACTTGACGACGATCAACTCGTCGTTCGAGCAATAGTCGGACAGCATCTCGCAGCCGGTGGGCGTGATGAGCAGCATGTCCTTCAGCTGCATGCCGAAACCGTAGCCGGTGCGATAGCACAGCGGCTCCACCCCCAGCACCATGCCGGCCTCGAGTTGCGCGTCGCCCGCGCGGCCGATCTCGGGCGTCTTGCCAAGATATGGATCCTCGTGCAGGAACAACCCGATGCCGTGACCGACGAACGAGATCGGCGGCAGATTCAGCTCGGCGAGCTTGCTGATGAACGCGTCGTAGATCGCGCGGCAGCTCGCGCCGGGCTTGGCTTGGTCCAGTAACTGAACCTTGCACTCGACCAGATGCTTCCAGATGCGCTCGGCATGCGGTGGTGCTTTCTGCACGACCGCAGTGCGACACACGCCGGCTTGGTAGCCGGAGATCACCGAGAAGATCTCGATGCGGCACACGTCGCCCGCCTGCAGCCGTCGCTCGCTCGGACCGACGTTGGGCAGCTCGCTGCGATCGCCGGTGGCGACGATCATCAACTTGAATTGCTCGGCACCGAGCGCATAGACATTGCGTGTGAGATGACCGGCGAGGTCCATCTCGGAATCACCAGCCTTCACCGCGCGCAGGGCGTCGGTGATCGACTGATCGGCGATGCGCGAGAGGCGGCGCAGCAGCGCGATCTCGTCGGGCGTCTTGATCTGACGCAGCCGGTCGAAGATCTGCTGATTGCCGACGAACGTGGCGGTGGGCAGCGCGGTCTTGAGCTTGTCGAAATCGACGGCAGGCAGGTAGCTCAGCTCGATGCCGATCCTGGCGCGCGCGAGCCCCATCTCGGTGAGCAGCGCGGCGAGCGACGCGATGCAGTTGTCGGCGAACTCGGCCCATATCTTCGTTTTCGTGTTCGGCTCGCGGCGCCCGATGGTGGTGGCTTCCATGTCCACGCCGAGGATGGCGGTGTCGCCGTTCGCGGTGGTGATGGTCATGGCGTGGCGATGGCGCATCAGCGGCTGCGAAGGCACCACGAATCCGGTGAGATAGGCGAAGTTCTCCGGCCCGCAGGTGATCATCGCGTCGAGGTCATGCTGCCTGGCAGCACCGGCGACGCGTTGGACGATTTCAGCTCTCATTCAGCACACCCCGAATCAAATGCAGGCAACAGGTACTAGTCGGCAATCCGATACCGCGCGATCTTCGCCTCGTCCACGTCGATGCCTAACCCCGGCGTATCGGGCACCTCGATCGTGCCGTCGACGAATTTCATCGGCGCGCGCAGCAGATCGTCCTTGTAGTAGATCCCGGCGATCTGCCCCGACTGGAATTCAGCCGGCGTCGACACCGGCACGACGTTCGACAGCGTCACCGACGGTGCCGCGGCCGCGAGCGTGATGTTGGCGCGGTTGCCCACGCCCAGCTCGACCGAGCCGTTCACGTTGCACACGATCCCGGCGGCGCGGCACACCGCGGCCACTTCCATCGCGCGATACAGGCCGCCGGGCTTGGTGGTGTAGATCGACACGATCTCGGCGGCGCGCCGCTCGATGATCTGCACCACGTCGTGGCTGTTCCAGGCGCTCTCGTCGGCCATCACCGGCGTGTCGATCGCGCGCGAGACTTCGGCGATGCGCTCGATCCCCATCACCGGCTGCTCGGCATACTTGAGGTTGAACTGTTCCATCGCGCGAATGGTGCGGATTGCCTCACCCGGTGTGGCGTAACCCTCGTTGGCATCGACGCACAGGTCGACATCGGGCCCCACCGTGTGGCGGATCTCGCGCACGATCTCGACGTCGCGTTTCGGGTTCTGCCCGACCTTGATCTTGATGGTGCGGATGCCTTCGCGCGCCACCTGCGCACATTCGCGAAGGGCTTCTTCGATGCCGAGCAGGCCGATCGAATGCGTCACCGGAACGCGATTGCGCGCGCGCCCGCCCAACAGCGAGTACGCCGGCACGCCGAGCGCCTTGGCGCTCAGATCGTAGTAGGCGAAATCGATCGCGGACTTGGCGTACGGATAGCCCTTGACCACCTGATCCATGCGCGCGTGCAGCTCGACGAAATTCGCCAGTTCCAGACCGATCACGCCGGGTGCGAGGTAGCTTTGCATCACCAGACGCGTGATGCTGGGCGACTCGCCGAAGTAGCGGCCGAACTCGCCGCCCCAATCCTTGAGCGCAGGCGCCTCGCCCCAGCCCACGCGACCGGCATCGTCGGTCATCTTCACCAGCACGTAGCGGCCGATCGGTTCGGTGAGCCCGGTCCACTTGTGCTCGCGGCGGGTGGGCAACTGAACCAGGATGGTGTCGATCGAGGCGATGCGCGACATGGGGATTGAAGGCGAGGAGGTCGCCCGATCAGACCGCAGCGCTCGCTGCAGTGTCAAGCCGCCGCGCGCAGGACAGGCACGCTACATCTTGAACACTGTCGGCAGCCACAGAGCCATCGACGGAATCGCGATCAGCAGCGCGACCAGCACGAAGTCAGCAACCAGGAACGGCAGCGTGCCGCGGTAGATACGCGTCACCGGAATATCGGTGTTCTGCGCCTGGATCACGAATACCGTCAGGCCCGTGGGCGGACTGATCAGACCGATCGTGCACAGCACCGTCACCATGATGCCGAACCAGACCGGGTCATAGCCCATCTTGACCACCAGTGGCAGCAGCACCGGCACGGTGATCAGGATGGTGCTCACTTCCTCCAGGAATGTGCCGAGCAGGATGAACAGCGCGATGATCGCCAGCAGCACCAGCAAGGGCGAAAATCCCATCGTCGTCACCCAGTTCGACAGGTGGTTGGGCAATTGGGTGAGCACCACGAAGCGGGAGAAAATGAACGCGCCCACGACGATGAAGAACAGCATCGCGGTCGCGTAGGCGGTTTCCATCAGTGCGTCGATCAAACCGCGAATCGTGAGTTGCCGCGTCGCGAAGCCGATGACCATGGCGACGAACGCGGCGACACCGGCGGCCTCGGTGGGCGAGAACCAGCCCAGATAGATGCCGACGACGGCGAAGAAGAACAGCAGCACCAGCTTCCACAAACCCTTGGCCGCGGCCAGTCGCTGCGCGGTAGGCATCGGCGGCACCATCGGTGCGATCTTCGGGTTGAGGCGCGTGACGATGGTGACGGTGATCACGAAGAGCAGGGCGAGAACCAGCCCCGGAATCAACGCTGCGGCGAACAGTTTCGGCAGCGATTGCTCAGCCACGACGGCGTAGATGGCGAGCATCACCGATGGCGGAATGAGAATGCCGAGCGTACCCGCCGACGCAACGGCGCCGGCCGCGAAGCCCGGTTCGTAACCGTGGCGGCGCATCTCCGGGATCGCCACCTTGGAGAACGTGGCGGCCGTGGCAATCGACGAGCCGCAGATCGCACCGAACGCGGCGCATGCGCCGATCGTCGCGCTCGCCAGCGCGCCGCGCAGGCCGGAGAAGATCGCGTTGGCCGCGTCGAACAGCTCGCGCGACATGTTGGCGCGCGACGCGATGGCCCCCATCAGGATGAACAGCGGCACCACCGAGAGCGAATAGGCGCTTGCGAGTTCGAACGGCACGGTGCCGAACATCTTGAGTGCCTTGGGCCAGCCATCGGCGGCGGCGTAACCCAGCACGCCAACGCCCGCGAGCGCGACGCCGATCGGAATGCGGATGAGGATCGCCGCCAGCAGCGCGATGACGCCCAGCAGGCCGATCATGCCGACGCTCATTGCCGCTCATCCCGCGCGAACATCATCACTGCAGCGGCGATCGCCCCGCCGATGATGCCCGCCAACACCGGAATCCAGTACCACACCTTCGGCCAGGACAGATCGGAAGTGACATCGCCGAACATGGCCATGTCGCCTGCGACCTTGTAGCCCTGCCAGGCCATGACCGTGAGTACCACCACCGCCAACAGCGCCGAGAGCCGTTTCAGCCATATCACCGCGCGCGGCATCTTGTGATCGAGCACGTCGACCACGATGTGCTCCTCGCGGAAGAACGCGGCCGGCAGCGCGAGGAAGAACGCCCCGGTGAGCAACAGTTCGACTATGTCGACCACGCCGCGGATCGGCTTGCCCAACAGGTGGCGCATGACCACGTCGGTCACGGTCACCAGCATCATGCCGGCCAGACAGATCGCGGCGAGCCAGCCGCAGAATCGCGAGATGCGAGCGCGCATTGCTGACGACGCGCAGTGGTGCGCGTCACCCTCCCTCTTTGATCGACACCGACCGGGGCAGCGCTGCCGCCCCGCTCCTCACGTCGTTGGTCGCTGCTACTGCTTCCAGAAATTGCGCGATGTCACCGCATGCTTCTCGGCCAGCGACTTCATCAGGGTGAATGCCGCACGCGCGGGCATGCCCTTGCCTTCCAGTTCCTTGATCTTGGCTTCGGCCATGTCAGCGCCGATCTTGCGGAACTTCGCGTCTTCGGCCGGTGAGAGTTTGATCGCTTCGGCGCCGCCGTCGACGATCATTTTCTTGCCCGGGCCGTCGATCGAATCCCACGCCTCGCCGACCGCTTTCTCCACGCCCTTCACACTGTCGTCGACCAGCTTCTTCAGGTCGGCCGGCAGCTTGTTGTAGAAGTCCGGATTCATCACCAGCCCGAACGAGGCCACGTACGAGTACATCTCGGTGGTGTACTTGAGGATGCCGCCGAGCTTGAATGCGATGCCGGCGCCGCCGTAGTCCATGAAGGCGCCGTCGACGGTGCCCTTGCTGAGTGCCTCGGCGATCTCGGTCGGTTGAATGCCCACCGGCGTGGCGCCCAGCGCGGATACGAAATCGCGGATCGTCGGCGACGAGAAGCGGATGCGCATGCCCTTCATGTCCTCGACGGTGCGGATCGCCTTCTTCGTCGTGAGAATCTGCCCGGGCTGATGCGTCATGTAGACCAGCACCTTCACGCCCTTGTGCTCCGGATCGAAGTACTTCGTGCGCAGTTCGGGCTCGTTCATCATCTTGGTGCCGATCTCGCTGCTGCCGACCAGATACGGCAGATTGATGAGCTCGGTGATCGGAAACCGCCCGGGCGTACCGCCCGAGAGGAACCAGGTGACCTCCGCCTGGCCGTTGCGCGCCAGGTCGTAGTACACCGGCGGCGGACCCATCTGCGCGCCGGGGAAGTACTTGAACTCGATGCGTCCGCCGGAATTCTTCGCCAGCTCGGTGGCCCAGTTCTCGACCCATTTCGAGAACGGGTGCTGCGGCGTCACGAAGTGCGCCACCTTCATCTCGAACTTCTGCTGGGCCTGTGCCGCGCCTAACACCAGCATCGCGCCGGCCGCAGCCATCCATCTAAGGGCAGTGGTTTTCATCGTCGCTTCTCCAGTCGAACGTGGAATGTGGAACGTGATGCCTTCATGCGGGCGCAGACCCGGTGCGCTTGACCGGCATCTTCGCCAGCCACGCATCGACAACCTTCGGATCGTCGAACAACGTCGCGAGCTCGGCGCGAATTTCCTCTTCGGTTTGCAGCACCGATGGCACCACGCCGAGTTCGGCGGGCGCTTTGCTGGTGGCTATCTCCAGGCGGATGCCGTTGGGATCGTAGAAGTAGGCCGACCAGAACCGTCCGCCCAGGGGCACCGGTCCGATGACGTTGACCCCGCAACTCTTCACGTGCTCGACCATCGCGTCGAAGCGATCGTTAGGTACGTGAAACGCTACATGCTGCATGCCGCCGGGCAGATCGCGATTCTGCTTCGCCATGCCCTTCGGATACTCGAAGAACGCGAGCAGCGTGTCGTTGCCCATGTTGAAGAAGTAGTGCCGCAGATTCTCGTAGGGCGGCTGACCGCGATCGCGCTCGAACGGCACGCGGCGCACGTGCACCAGTTGCATGCCGAGCACACGGGTGTAGAAATCCATCGTCGCGGGCAGATCGTCGGTGACGAACGCCAGATGGTCGATGCCGCGGGTCGGCACCGGCTGCAGGGCGGGGAGCGCACTCATGGTTCTGTTGGCGGTGGGGCTCGCGGTAGTCATCGTTCTATTGCTCCAACGCCGCGACGAATGGCCGCAATGCCGCGAGGAACCCCGGCAGGTTCTCGCCCGCGATGTTGTGGCCCGCATCGACCTCGACCATCCGCACTCGCGGGTTTGCCGCCTTCATCTTCTCGGCGGTTTCGGGCGCGTACATGTCGGACCGTGCGCCGCGCATCGAGAGAATCGGGCATTGCACGCGGCCGATGATCTGCCACATGTCTACGCCCAGCTTGGGCCGTTCGCCCAGATCGCGGACCCGCTTGAACTGGTCGCGGAAATGCAGATCGCGCTTGAGCTGCAGTCCACCGGCAACCGGCTTCAGGTAGGCCTCGAAGCGCGCGCGTTTGCCTGCGCCTTCGGCTGAAGCCGGATCGACGCCGAAGTAGCGCATCGCCGCCTCGACGCTGTCGAACGTGTCGGGCTGGCTCGCCACCGCTTCGGTGACCCGTTTGGAACCGGCCGGCGCGTTCTCGGGTGTGTAATCGATGAGGGCGAGTCCTGTGACGCGCGCGCCATGTTCGGCCGCCACGTACGAGGTGGCGCGACCGCTCATCGAATGGCCGATCAGCACCACCTGCTGCCAGCCGAGCGCGTCGAGCGCGTGGACGATATCGCCGGCGAGCGTCGGCACGGCGTAGTCCTTGGTCGGACTCCAATCGGAATCGCCGAAGCCGCGTGTGTCGAGCGCAACCACTTCGCGATCGATGCTCAGCGCCGCGGCGGCATCGATCCAGTCGTAGGAAAAGTACGACAAGCCGTGCGCAATCAACAGCGGCGTCTTGCCGCGCTGGCCGAAGCGGCGATAGAACAGGTTGACGTCCCCTGAACGAACGCTGCCGCTCTGATGCGGGGCGATTGGCATGGCAGTCTCCTCCTGGCTGGAGCATCACGCGCCATGGTGATGCGTCCGGTCTGCTCGGAGCAGTTTAGATCAGTTGCCGGCCGGTGCGGCGGTCGGGGCCGGGTCGTGGTAGCCGAGCAGGCGCAAGCCCATTAAGCTGCCGCCTGTCGGCGCATGCGCGATCGGCCGCGTTTCCGCTGAAACACGCCAGAAACTTCGCCGACATCTCGCGGGTCCAAGCTCGGACCCGCCGCCCTTCCGGCCGTGCCTCGAATGTCCAACAACAAACGCACCCGCCTGTCGCGCCTGTCGACGGTTTCTCATCACGATGCATCCATGCCGCGTATCGCTCTGCGCCGGTGGTGGTGCGCCGGCGCCTTCGCGCTCGCGGGCTGTGCAGTCGGGCCAAACTACGAGCCGCCGCAACCGGTCGTGCCGCCGCAGTGGAGCGCGCCGCTGCCGCACGGGGGTGAACTCGAACGGTTGCGCGAATGGTGGACGCGCATCGACGATCCCACCTTGGTGCGGTTGATCGACACGGCGCAGCGCGACAATCCCGGTCTTGAAGCCTCGATCGCGCGGATCGAGCAGGCGCGCGCCAATGCTCGCGCGATCGGCGCGGGCGAATGGCCCACCGTCACGATGAACGCCTCGTTGCAGCGGCGCGCTGCCGGTGTCCCGCCGTTTCCGGCGCCCACCACCAGCGGTACGGTGACGGGTGATGCCGCGTGGGAAATCGATCTGTTCGGCGCGGTGCGTTACTCGCGAGAGTCGGCGCGCGCCCGTATCGAAGCCCGCGAAACCGAGTGGCACGATGCGCGCACCAGTCTGGCTGCCGAGGTTGCTCTCACCTACGTCAACCTGCGCACCTGCGAAGCCCTTGCCGGCGTGCAGCAACTCGACACCGACTCGCGCCAGCAGACCGTCACGCTCACCGAGCGACGCGTGGCCGCCGGTTTCACCGCACCGGCCGACGCGGCGTTGCTGCGCGCCAGCCTTACCGATGCTCGCAGCCGCCTGGTCGGACAGCGGGCCGACTGCGACCTGCTCGTAAAAGCGCTGGTCAATCTCACCGGTCTGAGCGAAGCGCCGTTGCGCGAACAACTGGCGGCACAAGCCCAGGCAACAGCGGCGGAACGAGGGGCAGCACAAGCAGGAGCGCAATCGGCCGCGTTGCCGCGGCCACGCGCGTTCACCGTGAGCGCAGTGCCCGCCGCGGTGATCGCGCAGCGACCCGATCTGGCAGCCGCCGAACGCGAACTCGCTGCCGCTGCGGCCGAGATCGGCACAGCCGAGGCGGCGCGTTACCCGCGCGTCTCGCTCGTCGGGTCGATCGGCTACGCGTTGTTTCGCTTGAGCGGTGTGAGTACCGAGGGCGAGTCGTGGAGCATCGGCCCGGCGTTGACCTTGCCGCTGCTCGATGGCGGCCGGCGCATCGCGCAGGTGGACGTCGCCAAGGCGCGCTACGCCGAGCTTCGCGCGCTCTACATGCAGCGTGCGCGCAACGCAGTACGCGAGGTGGAAGAGGCGCTGGTACGGCTCGATGCGGCCGAGCGCCGGCAGACCGATGCCGAGGCGGCGGTAAAGGACTTCGAAGCGTTCTTCGCCGCGGCCCAGACCCGGTGGGACGTCGGTGTGGGCAATCTGATCGAACTGGAAGAGGCGCGGCGCCAGGCGCTGAATGCCAACTCGGTGCTGATTCAGTTGCGGCGCGAGCGAGTCGCGCAGTGGATCAATCTGTACAAGGTGCTGGGCGGCGGCTGGGAGCCGG
>CADECO010000067.1:0-1140 GCA_902825905.1 uncultured beta proteobacterium | reverse complement strand
TCGAAAAACGACGGGGCAACCCCGACGAAGAGCGATGTCGCGAAGAGTGACGCAGCGAAGCCCGACACGTCGAAAGCATCCACGCCCGACGGCAAAGGCGCGCCGCGACCCGCGCTCACCGTCACCGTGACGCGACCGGAAGCGGCGCAATGGCCGTTGACCTTGAGCGCGAACGGCAGCGTAATGGCATGGCAGGAGGCCAGCGTCGGCGCCGAGGCCGCCGGCCTGCGCATCAGCAATCTGCTGGTCAACGTCGGCGATGTCGTCAAACGCGGCCAGTTGCTCGCGCAATTGTCGGAGGCGACGGTGCAGGTCGACCTGGCCCAACAGCGTGCCGCGATCGCCGAAGCCGAAGCGACGCTCGCAAACGCCAAGGTCGACGCCGAGCGCGCGCGCAAGCTCGATCAGACCGGTGCGATCAGTGCGCAACAGATCAATCAGCTCCTTACTGCAGAGCGCACTGCTGAGGCGCGGCTCGAAGTGGCGCGCGCGCGATTGCGCAACGATGAGATCCGGCTCACGCAGACGCGCATCGTCGCGCCCGACGACGGCATCATCTCGGCGCGCAGCGCGATGTTGGGCGCGGTGGTGCAGCCGGGACAGGAGCTGTTCCGTCTGATTCGACAGGGCCGGTTGGAGTGGCGCGCCGAGGTCACCGCCGCTGAGCTCGGGCGCATAAAGCCGAAGCAAGGGGTGGCGATCGAAGCGGCCAACGGCGCCAAATCGAGCGGTACGGTGCGCATGATCGGCCCCACGGTCGATCCGCAAACGCGCATGGCGATCGTCTACGTCGATATTCCCGCCAACAGCGGGGCGAGCGCCGGCATGTTCGCGCGCGGTGCGTTCGATCTCGGCGCAACCGAGGTGAGCGCCGTGCCCCAAGCGGCGGTGCTGCGTCGCGAGGGGTTCGATTACGTGTTCGTGCTCGAAGCCGGCTCGCGCGTGAAGCTCACCAAGGTGGACGTGGGCCGGCGCAGCGGCGATCGCGCCGAGCTCACCACGCGTCTGCCCGAGGGCACGCAGATCGTCGCGAGCGGCGTCGGGTTCCTCAACGACGGCGATCTGGTTCGCGTCGCCTCGCAGCAGTAAGAGTCGCTAACAATTTTGGTGGATACCTCCCCCAAGCCCCCTATCTATGCC
>CADECO010000066.1:17454-19450 GCA_902825905.1 uncultured beta proteobacterium | reverse complement strand
GGCATGAGCGCGGCCTTGCCGATGCCGAACATGAACAGCGCGAGCAATACGGTGGCGCCGGTGTCCGACACGTTTCCGGCGAGGATGCCCCCCGGCATGAAGTCCAGCGTACCCGCAAGCAGCCACGTCGCAGCAATGGCCGGAAACAGCAGCACGGTGGAGGTGACCAGCAGGATCACCAGATAGGTGCGTCCGGCGCGTCTGGATTCCTCGTCGCCGTGATGGGTCACCAGCGGATACGTGGCCAGCGTCAGCGCTTCGTAGAACAGGAACAGCGTGAGCAGATTCGCGGCGAACGCCACGCCGATCGTGCAGCCGATCGAGAGCGCGAAGCAGGCGAAGAAGCGGGTCTGGTGCGATTCGGCGTTGCCGCGCATGTAGCCGATCGCATAGAGCATGCTCACCAGCCACAGGCTCGATGCGACCAGCGCGAACAGCATGCCCAGGGGCTCGACCCGGAAGGCGATCGCGATGCTGGGGAGCATCTCGATCCATTGGGTCGAGGGTTCACCGCCGGCGAGCACCTGTGGGAGCAGCGCAGTGACCAGCACGAGCAGCAGCACCGCGGTTGCGATGCCGATGGCCTCACGCAGATTGGGTGCGCGATGCGCGAGTGCGATCAGCCCGGCGCCGCACGCGGGCACGAGGATCGCCAGGGTGACCAGTTGGTCGCTGCTCATCGACGTGCCCCCAGGAGCATGTCGGCAGCTTCCCGCGCGTAGCCGACGTTGAACGACGTCTCCAGCCCAAAGTAGATCGTCGCCAACACCATCAGCCACGTCGGGACCAGCATCGATAGCGGCATTTCGCCCGCGCGCGGCGCGGCCTGACCGGGCGCTGCCAGGTAGGCCGCCTCGACGAACCGCCAAACGTAGGCGACCGAGATCATCGAACCGGCGACGATGATCGCCACCAGCCACCATTGACCGCGGTCGAGCGCGGCGAGCACCAGATACCATTTGGTCGTGAAGCCGGCCGTGGCCGGAATGCCGATCAGACTCAGCCCGGCGATGACGATGCCGAACGAGGTGAGCGGCATGCGTTTGCTCAGGCCGGCGATGTGCGCGAAGCTGGTGCCGCCGCAGCGTAGCGCGATGCCGCCCAGCAGCAGAAAGAGCGCACCCTTGGTCAGGCCGTGATTGAACAAGTGGGCGATCGCGCCGGTCAGGCCGGCGGAGTTCGCCAGCGCGATGCCTAGCGTCATGAAACCGATCTGCGCCACGCTCGAGTAGGCGAACATGCGCTTCAGATCGGGCTGGAACACCGCCACCAGTGACATCATCACGATCGCCAGCGTCGACAGGATCAGCAACGCCTCGTCGAACAGCAGGCGCTGGAACGCGAGCGATTCGTCGAACACGGCGAAGTAGAATCGCACCAGCACGTACACCGAAACCTTGGTCGCCGTTGCTGCCAGAAACGCCGTGACCACCGATGGGGCATAGGCGTAAGCGTTGGGCAGCCACTGATGCAGCGGAAACAACGCCAGCTTTAGCCCGACGCCGACGGTGATGAAGGCAAGGGCGGCGATGATCGCGCGCGTGTCCTGCACCGCGGGCAGTCGCTGCGCGAGGTCGGCCAGATTCAGCGTGCCGGTGAGCAGATACAGCAATCCCACACCGATCACGTAGAACGTCGCACCGATCGTGCCCATGATCAGGTACTGGTACGCCGCCACCAGCGCCTTGCGCCGCCGACCCAGCGCGATCAGCACGTAGCTCGACAGTGACGAGATTTCCAGGAACACGAACAGGTTGAACACGTCGCCGGTGATGGCGATGCCGAGCAGCCCGGTCAGGCACAGGCAATACATCGCGAAGAACAGATATTCCTGTTCGCGCGGCAGCTCGGCGGCGATGCTCACGCGCGCGTAAGGCATCACGATCGCGCCGGTCAGCGAGACCAGCACCAGCACGAATGCGTTGAGCGCATCGACCCGGTACTCGATGCCGAGTGGTGCGGGCCAGCTGCCGATGGCGTAGGAGATCACGCCGAC
>CADECO010000066.1:15901-17354 GCA_902825905.1 uncultured beta proteobacterium | reverse complement strand
GTCTGGAACACCGACAGGCCGATCAGCTTCTTCACCATGTTGCCGCGCGCGATCACGATGTACAGACCCGCGACCATCAGGAACACGGTGATCCAGTAGCTGTAGTGGCTGGCGACGCTCATCAGCTGTCCAGGTCGCGCGCGCGCGCGGCGAACATGTAGAACACCTTCAGCATCACGCCGCACACCGTGATCGCGACACCGGCCTCGACCCAGAAGATGCCGCGCTCCTGGCCGTGCACCGGATCGTGGTCGAGCACGAAGTAGTCGAGGTAGTTGCCGCCCAGCACCAGCCCGGCGAGGCCCACGCCCGCGTAGATCAGCACGCCGGCCGCGACCATCGATTCGACCAGCGCATCGGGCAGCAGTCGGCGCGCCGCGGGCAGGCCGAACACGATCGCGTAGAAGACGATCGCCGCAGCGATGATGACGCCGGCTTGGAAGCCGCCGCCGGGGCCGAGCTCCCCATGGAACTGCACGTACAGTGCGAACACCAGAATGAAAGGCATCAACAGCTTCGCGATGACGCGCAGGATGAGATCGCCTTTCACCGATCGTTCTCCCCGTTGCGCCGGCGCCGTCGCAGCAAGGCAATCACGCCTGCGCCCGCGGTGAACACGACCGTGGTCTCGCCCAGCGTGTCGAAGCCGCGGTAGCTGGCAAGCACCGAGGTGACGACATTGGGCACGCCGGTCTGCTTGACCGATTCGGCGAGGTAGTGCGGCGCGACGTGCGTGTGGATCGGCGCCTGCGGATCGCCGAAGGCCGGCAGTCCGAGCGTGCCGTAGACCAGAGCACCGCCGACGGCAACCGACACGATCAGCGGCAGGACTGGGCGATGTAATGGCTTGGCTTCCTCGCCTTTGGTGAGATAAAGCGCACCAAGCAGCAGCACCGTGGAGATGCCTGCGCCCACCGAGGCTTCGGTCATCGCGACGTCGACCGCATCGAGGGCGACCAGTACCGTCGCCATCAGGAAGCTGTAGATGCCGGCGAGAACCACGACGGCGAACAGATTGCGCTGGCCGACCATCACCAGCACCAGTATCGCCATCAGCGTGAGCAGGGCGTTGATGATCAGCGCTTCGATGACGTCCCTCCTTCCGCGAGCAACGGTTTCAGCCCACGCGCCAGCGCCGCCTTGACCAGCGCATGGGTGGCGCTGGGGCTGGCAAACAGGATCAGCAAACCGATTACCAGCAGCTTCGCGGTGATCAGCGTCCAGCCGGCCTGCAGTGCCAGTCCGAAGAGGATCAGCCCGGCACCAAGCGTCTCGGTGACGCTCGCCGCGTGCATCCGCGTGAAGAAATCGGGCATGCGAATCAGGCCGATCCCGCCGACGATGCAGAATGCGCCACCCGTCACGAGGCACACCCAACTCGCCAGATCGAGCGCGGCGCTCATGACTGGGATCGCCCGGGATCGCCCAGGTCGCCCTGACGGAAGAACTTCAG
>CADECO010000066.1:13724-15801 GCA_902825905.1 uncultured beta proteobacterium | reverse complement strand
TTCACGATCTCCTTGATGAGCCACGGCCAGTAGCTGAACACCGCCCGCCATAGATCGATCGGCACGCCTTCGCGGTCGACCAGTTCCATGCGACGCGCGAACACGATGACCGCCGCGACGCAGCCCGCGCCGGCTGCAATGAGGAACGGCTTGAAGTGCCCCGACAGCAGCAGCCAGAAGCCGATCAGCACGCCGAAGGTCGTCACAACCAGCGACTCGCGCGCCAGCCCCACCGCGGCGACGACGAACGGCAGCAGCATCAACGCGAGATAGAGCGCATCGAGATTGCGCAGCCAGGCGAAGAGCTCGTGGGCCATGGGTGAGGGTCCAGGGTGCGCGACAGTTCGGTGGATGACTACTGTCCCCGACGGGGCGGGCGGTCGACGTCGCGATGCTTGCGACGGCCGCGTTCAGCCAGCTCGGTGAGCAGGCCGACGAGCGCCACCACGAAGGGAAGAACCAGCAGAAAAACGAACGCCGGATCCAGCGATTGCAGCCAGTTCGCCAGCTCTGCCAGCACGGTCGCGTCCTCGGGAAATCGAGGATGCCGAGCGTGAACGAGCGCGCACGCCTTGCAATTGGGGCCACCCCTAAGGGTTGCCCGTAGCGACGCTACCCAGCCGGACCTTCGCGGCGCAGTTCGAGCATCGCGCGTACCAGATCGGGAATCCGTTCGATCTGCAGCTTGTCCATCAGGTGCGCCTTGTGCACTTCGACGGTTCGGGCGCTGATGCCAAGCGCCTGCGCGATCTCGCGGTTGTGCTCGCCGGCGACAACGCGATCGAGGATCTCGCGTTCTCTGGGCGTGAGGCGCGCGAGCAGTTCCCCGAACCGGGTCGAATGCGCACGCGAATGGCGTGCGCGCTCGTCGCGCTTGCATGCCGCTTCGATGGCGGCGAGCAGTTCGACGTCGTCGATCGGCTTCTCGATGAAATCGACCGCGCCGCTCTTGAGCGCCTGGCGTGTGGCAGTCACATCACCGTGCGCCGTAATGAAGATCAACGGCAGCCCGATGCCGCGCGCGGCGAGCTCGCGTTGCAGCTCGAGCCCGCTCATGCCCGGCATGCGCAGATCGACCAGTGCGCAGCCCGCCCACTCCGGTAACGCTGCAGCGAGGAATGCCCTGCCACTGTCGAAGGCTCGCGTGGCGTAGCCCTTGAGCGACAGCAGCAATACCAGCGAATCGCGCACGCCGCGGTCATCGTCGACGATGTAGACGGTGCTCATGGCCCGCCGCTCTCGGGCGCGCGCTCCGGTGGCGTCCCCACCGGCAGCGTGAAATGGAATGCCACACCACGCGCGAGTCGTTCTGCCCAGAGCCGGCCACCGTGGTTCTCGACGATCGAGCGGCTGAGTGCCAAGCCAAGGCCCATCCCCGCCGGTTTGGTGGTCGCGAACGGCTGGAACAGCGTCGCAAGGACCGCGTCGGACAGCCCCGCTCCGGAGTCGCGGACCGTCACCTGCACCTGCGAGGTGCCCTCCATCACTGCATCGACTTCAACCTGGCGCTCGTGGGAGCTGGGCATCGAGAGCGAATCGAGCGCGTTACCGACCAGGTTGTGCAGCACGATCTCGATCTGGACCCGATCGGCGAACACCGGCGAGAGCGACGAATCCGTGTGCAACGAGATCTCGATTGAGCCGCTCCGCGCACGATCGGACCAGTGATGAACGACGGCGGCGATCAGCGCGTGCAAATCGGTCCATTCCAGGCGCGACCCTCCGGTACGGAAGAACTCGCGCAGGCGGCGCAGCACGTCGCCGGCGCGTGCGACTTCCTCGATCGCCCGACTCATTGCGGCTTGCAGCTGCGGATCGGCAACGTTCCTCGCCTCGATCATCAGTTTGCAGGCGCGCACATAGTTGGCAATCGCCGCGAGCGGCTGATTGAGCTCGTGCGCAAGCGCCGAGGCAAGCTCGCTCGCCGATGCCACTCGCATGGTGCGGTCGAGCTCGCGTTCTCGTTCGCGCAGCTGCTCCTCCATGGCCGCCCGATCGGAGATGTCGCGAACGACGCCGATTCGCAACGTGCGAGCGTTCGCCACGGTCCGGTTGAACGAGGCCTCGGCCGGAAACG
>CADECO010000066.1:12342-13624 GCA_902825905.1 uncultured beta proteobacterium | reverse complement strand
ACGTAGTGCAAGAAGGCCGACGCCGCGCAATAGCCCAATGCGAACGACAGCGCGGTGGTCACGCCTGCGACCGGCAGCGTGCCGCTTGGTCGAACGAGCAGTTCCGCGGCCAGCACGGCGATGAACACCGCCGGCCACATCCGCAATCCGGCAATCGTGAGCAAGGCGATGCTCAAGCCCGGTGGCGGATTCCACGGCGTGATCGCAAACGGTGCCAGTGGATAGAGGTAGCTCACCCAATCGAGCGCCACGTAGCCCGCGATGTAGGCGAGCGCGATCAGCACACCGGAGCCAGAAAACAGGCTGGTGTCGCCGGTTAGCGCCGACGACGCTGCGGCGCCGCCTCGCGCGACTAGCGGCGCTGCATCACCTGCCATAGCGTCTCGCTGCGTACCGGCATGTCGAGGTGGGTGACGCCGAACTGCGCGAGCGCATCGACGATCGCGGCGATCACCGCGGGCGGGGC
The DNA here is from genome assembly GCA_902825905.1 of uncultured beta proteobacterium. Classification (GTDB taxonomy): domain Bacteria; phylum Pseudomonadota; class Gammaproteobacteria; order Burkholderiales; family SG8-39; genus CADEDU01. The sequence goes on along the minus strand of CADECO010000066.1, from coordinate 13,158 downwards.
GCTCACTGCACCGGCTTCGCCCGCTCCCTTGGCGCCGATGATGTTGGTGGGGCTGGGCGTGGATTCGTCGGCCGCCGTGGTGATCGAGGGGACATCGTCGGCGCGCGGCATGGTGTAGTCGAGATACGAACCGGTGAGGAGCTGGCCGCTCGCGGGGTCATACACGATGCGCTCGTGCAGCGCCTGCCCGATGCCTTGTGCCACGCCGCCATGCACCTGACCGGCGACGATCATCGGATTGATCACGGTACCCACGTCGTTGACGGCGGTGAACCGCGTCACGGCAAGCTCGCCGGTGTCGCGATCGATTTCCACCTCGCAGATGTTCGCGCCATTGGGATAGCTCATGCCGCCGGCGGTGGAGGTGGCCATGACGTGAATGCGTTGAGCGGTCTGCTTGCGCGCCAGCTCGAACAGCCCGATGCTGCGGTCGGTGCCGGCGACGGTGAAGCGTCCGTCGACGAATGCGATGTCGCCGCCTGCCGCCTCCAGCGCATCGGCGGCCAGTTCGCGGCCCTTCTTGATGAGCTCGTCGCCGCCGGTGAGCACGGCTTGCCCGCCGACGAACGAGGAGCGCGAGCCGATCGAACCGCTGCCCGCCTTCACGACATCGGTGTCGCCCTGAATGACGTCGACACACTCGAACGGGACGCCGAGCTTGTCCGCAAGCAGCTGGCTGAAACTGGTATCGAGACCCTGGCCCATCGACTGCGTACCGGCGATCAGCTGCACCCGTCCGTCGCCGCTCACCGTGACCTGCACGTGCTCGACCGGATCGAACGCGCCGGTGATCTCGACGTAGCACGACAGGCCGCG